>NZ_JBVITR010000074.1:0-22428 GCF_055574875.1 Streptomyces sp. NPDC034670 | reverse complement strand
TGCCCGCGCGAAGCGCGGGGGGGGGGTGGGTGTTAGGCATGCGCGCGGGTCGTTTGTGTGTCTTGAGAAGGGGGGGGGAGGGGGGGTCCGCCCCTTCCCCCCCCCCCCCCCCCGCCGGCGGCTCACGCCGTCGGGAGCCAGTCCACCCTGCCGGCCAGCAGCGCGTACCCCACGAACGCCCCGATGTCGAGCAGCGTGTGCGCGACCACCAGCGGTCCGACGCGGCCCCAGCGCCGGTAGAGGTACACGAACACCACGCCCATGACCACGTTCCCGATGAAGCCGCCGATGCCCTGGTAGAGGTGGTACGAGCCGCGCAGCAGCGAACTGGCCGCCAGCGAGGCGCCCGGGGACCAGCCCAGCTGGTCCAGCCGCCGCAGCAGGTAGCCGACGACGATGACCTCTTCGAGGATCGAGTTCTCCATCGCCGAGAGGATCAGCACGGGATACTTCCACCACACCTCGGGCAGCGCCTCCGGCACCACCGTGAGGTTGAAGCCGAGGCCGCGCATGCCCAGGTAGAAGGCGATGCCGCTGCTGCCGATGACCGCCGCGACCACCGCGCCGCGGCCGAGGTCGGACCAGGGGCGGGTGCGGTCGAACCCGAGGGTGCGCAGCCCCGCGCCCTCGCGCAGCAGGAAGTGCGCGACGAGCGCCACCGGTACCAGTGCCGTGGTGATCCCGAAGAGCTGCCAGGCCAGGTCCAGCCAGGGGCGGCCCGGCGCGGCCGAGGCGTTGAGCGTGGCCGCCTGGTCCTTCAGACCGCCCGGCCTGGTGACCGATCCGAGGAAGCTGATCAGCGCGGACACGCCGCTCGCGCCGAGCGAGAGCGCGAGCACGAGCAGCGTCTCGTCGCGCAGCGTCGTCCGCGGGAGTCCGCCCCCGGGACGCTCGGGATACGAATCGGCCGCCGGGCCCGCCTCCGCCTGCACACCTGCCTCCACATCTCCGACCGGTCCGATCAGTATGAAGGCAGGGACCGTGCACCCGGTCGGCGGGCCGTGGCCGGACGGTCGGCGGGCCGTGGCCGAGCGGTCAGGCCGTCGGCACCGGTTCCGGCAGCCCCACCGGCCAGGTGTGCACCGGATCGCCCTGCGCCGTCAGCTCGCGGTAGCGGCGGGTGGTGGCGGCCAGCGCCGCCTCGCGGCCGAGCCCCCGGTCCAGGGCCCGGTGGAAGGTCGCGGCCTGCCAGGTCGCGCCGTTCACCCGGCGCCGGCACCGCTCCTCGATCACCCCGAGGTACAGGTCGCGGTCGGCGGGCTCGATCCCCCACGCGTCCAGTCCGGCCTCGGCCAGCGGCAGCAGCTCGTCGCGCACGAGGGTGACCGCGTCCACCTCGGCCGTACCGCCGTAGCGGCCCCGCCGGGGCCAGGTGAGGCGGGCGTCGATGCCGTCCTTGCAGGCGGCCTCGAAGTTGGCGGCGGCCGCCTCGAAGGGCAGCCGGCTCCACACCGGCCGGCTGTCCTCGGCGAGGGCGCGGACCACGCCGTAGTAGAAGGCCGCGTTCGCGATGACGTCGGTGACGGTGGGTCCGGCGGGCAGCACGCGGTTCTCCACCCGCAGGTGCGGGACGCCGTCGGCGACGTCGTAGACCGGGCGGTTCCACCGGTAGATGGTGCCGTTGTGCAGGACGAGCTCGGCGAGGGTGGGGACGCCGCCCCGGTCCAGCACCTCGAGGGGGTCCTCGTCGTCGCAGATCGGCAGCAGGGCCGGGAAGTAGCGCAGGTTCTCCTCGAAGAGGTCGAAGGCCGAGTCGACCCACCGCTCCCCGAACCAGGTGCGCGGCCGCACCCCCTGGGCCTGGAGCTCGGGCGGGCGGGTGTCGGTGGCCTGCTGGAACAGCGGGGGCCTCGACTCGCGCCACAGTTCGCGGCCGAACAGGAAGGGGGAGTTGGCGCCCACGGCGATCTGGGCGGCGGCGACGGCCTGCGCCGCGTTCCACACGTCGGCGAAGCGGTCCGGGGTGACCTGGAGGTGCAGCTGCACGGAGGTGCAGGCGGCCTCGGGCGCGATGGACTTCGAGGTGCAGCTGAGGCGCTCCACACCGTCGATGTCGAGCTTGAAGTCCTCACCGCGCGCGGCCACGATCTGATCGTTGAGCAGGGTGTAGCGGTCGACGTCGGAGAGGTTCGAGGAGACCAGGTCGTCCCGGCCCAGCGTCGGCAGGATGCCGATCATCACGATGCCCGCGTCGACTTCTCCGGCTTTTCGGTCGGCGTAGCCGAGCGAGGTGCGCAGTTCCTCGTCGAGCCGGTCGAATACTCGCCCGCCCAGGCGGTGGGGGGCGATGTTGACTTCCAGATTGAACATGGCGAGTTCGGTCTGGAAATCCCGGCTCGCGATGCGTTCGAGGACTTGCGCATTCAACATTCTGGGCATGCCGTCGGCGCCCGCGAGATTCAATTCGATCTCCAGCCCCATGAGGTTCTTGGGCCGGTCGAACCGCTTCTCCGCCAGGAGTCGCTCCAAGCCCGTCAGACACCTGCGGAGCTTGTCGCGGTAGCGCTGGCGATCGGACAGGTCGAACTGACCTGCCACGACCTTCTCCCCCATCGAAGCGTCCCTCCTCGGGTGGGCGGTCCGGAGAACGGCCGCCGGAGTCCTGGTGCACAAGGGAGGATGCCCCGTCGATGCGATCGATAACGCCCCGGACGGAATCGTCGCCCGCTACGCTGGTGGCGGTGACCGGTGGCACATTCACGAGGCATGTCGCGCAACGCATGTCACGGGGCCGTTGCGAACTCGTGAAAAACGCCGACGGCAATGAGCCGACCACTCCGCGGTCGTTCTCCGAGGTCACCGTCGCGAACCCCGCTTGAAATCGGGATGATTTTCGCGTTTCAACGACCGGAAGCACCCTTGTTTCGCGAGCTGAGAACGGCTAGACGAAACATGGTTTGAACACGGGTCGTATAAACTTCGTGCACAAGGCAGAGAAGGTTGGCGCCCACGGTCGAGTGATCCAGCCGGCGAGGCGATGTGACGGCAGTCCTCACCTCCACCTCCCGCGCTCAGACCCCGGTCCCGCCTCTCCGACCTTCGCGAGCTGACAGCGCCGTCCGCACCGCCACGCCCCGCCCTCGTGCCACTGTGCCTTCGAATGAGAGGCGACCCACCATGCCGCTGCATGTCCCGCCGGCTCCCGCGCCCGCACTCCGTTCCGTCCTGACCGCGCTCTCCTCCCCGACCGCGGTCAGCGAAGCCCGAACCCCCTCCCTGCTCGGCACGCAGGGACCCGTCTCGCCCGAGCTGCCCCTGCCCGTGCACGTCCTGGACCGGATCACCGCCGAGGGCGTGTCCGCGACGCGACTGGCCGGGTGGCGTTTCCTGATCCGCTGCGGCGAGCGCGCCCTGGCCGCCGCGGACACCGTGCTCACCCCCGACGGCTGGACCTTCTCCCGCTTCTTCGAGGGCCCCTACGTCGCCTCCACCGAACTCGCGCTGCACCAGGCCGAGACCCTGTCGCAGCCGTACCAGCCCCGGCTGCTGTCGGTGCCCGGTCTCTACATGCTGACGCTCTGGCTGCACGGCGACCCCGCCGCGGACGCGGCCACCGGGCATCCGGCCGCCACCGACCTGCTCGTCCCGCTGGCCCCGGCGCCGCCCGGCATCGCGGCCCACCGCCCGCACCGGGTCGCCGAACTGCTCCCGGTCCTGACCCTCCGGGTGGCGCCCACCCGGCTGCTCGGCTCCCCCGCCTGACGCCCCGCGCGCTCCGGCTCCGCGTCCCCCGCCGCCCCTCCTCCCGGCCGGCGGGGGACGCGCTGTTCCCCGCCCCGCCCCGTGCCGCGCCTCGGGGCGGGGCGGGGAAGCTTCCCACCACCGCGGACTAGCCCCATCCGGCCACGTCGAACCACCCGAAGGGACAGTGCAGTTGAGGTGAACCGCCCGCACGGGTGATGCGTCCTCAACCGGTGAGGAGCGGTGCCGCGAAATCCCTGCGGATCGCCCTCCGCGGGGCAACACTGGTTTCCGACCGACTTATCACAACGGGGGGCGGCCATGAACGAAGCGTCACGCCGCGGAACTGACACGACAGCCATCCCACAGGTCACCACGGAGCGAGAGAACCCATCCATGTGCCAGCACCAGCCACCGTGCCCCTCAGCCGACTCCGCCGACCGGGAATCCGCCCGTCTCGTGGCGCACCACCCGGAACAGGGGTGGAGCCTGCTGTGCAACGGTGTCGTGCTCTTCGAGGACACCGGCGAACTCCTGCCCGACGGCAGGATCATCGCCCCGCAGCGCCCCCGGGGCGTCCGTCTGACCACCGCCTGACCGCCGCCGGGCGGAACGGGGCCCGTCCCGGGGGCACGGGGGCCGGACCGCAGGACCACCTGCGAACCGGCCCCGAAGCGTGTCCGGAGCGGACCGCTCACCGTGATCCGGCACGTGGCGGGAGCGGACGCCCGGCCTCACCGCCCCCGTTCGCGCGGAGGGCTCGTCCGCGCCCCTCTCCACGGGCCCGGTCCTCCCGGGATTTTGGAGGGCCGCACCGCACCCGGGACCCCGCGGACCCCTCGCGCCGCCCTATCGTGACCGGCATGCAGTCCTACACGATCGGCCAGGCGGCGCGGCTGCTCGGCGTGAGCCCGGACACCGCCCGCCGCTGGGCGGACGCGGGCCGGATCACCACCCACCGCGACGACAGCGGACGGCGCCTCATCGACGGCCGGGACCTGGCCGCGTTCTCGGTCGAACTCGCCGGGGCGGGCACGGCCGAGGAGGGCGCCCCGTACACCTCGGCGCGCAACGCCTTCCCCGGGATCGTCACCGCGATCAAGCTCGGTGACGTCGCCGCCCAGGTCGAGATCCAGGCGGGCCCGCACCGCCTCGTCTCCCTGCTCACCCGGGAGGCCGTCGAGGAACTGGGGCTGGAGGTCGGCGTGGAGGCCACGGCACGCGTGAAGTCGACCAACGTCCACATCGACCGCGTCTGACCGGGGGCAAGAGCCCCGACGCGAGCGCACATGCGTCCCCCACCGCTCTCTCCCCTGGCACATGCGGCGCCAAGGCGGATGCCCGCCTGGCGGATGCGCACGTATCATCGGCATGCCGGAGGAGGGTGTCCGCCCCTCCCGGCCCTGGAGGGAGTGCCACCGAGATGCCCCGTTCCGCACGCCGTCCCCGGCGGGCCGCCGGCGCCGCGGCCGCCGCGCTCCTGGCGCTGAGCGGATGCTCCGCGTCCGGCCCGGGCGCTCCGGGGACCACCGGAGACGGCCCCTCCGGAACGGTCACCGTCTTCGCGGCCGCCTCGCTCGAGGAGGGCTTCACGACGCTCGGCGAGCGGTTCGAGGAGAAGCACCCGGGGACGACGGTCACCTTCAGCTTCGGCGGCAGCGACACCCTGGCCGCGGGCATCCTCGGCGGTGCCCCGGCCGACGTCTTCGCGGCGGCCAGCGACAGGACGATGAAGACCGTCACGGACGAGGGGCTCACGGCGGGCGGCCCGAGCACGTTCGTCCGCAACCGGCTGGAGATCGCCACCCTGCCGGGCAACCCGCACGGGATCGGCTCCCTGGAGGATCTGGCCGTGCCCGGTCTGAAGGTCGTGCTGTGCGACAGGACGGTGCCCTGCGGTGCGGCGGCGCGAAAGGCCCTCGCGGCCGCCGGCGCCGGGGTGACGCCGGTCTCCTACGAGCGGGACGTCAAGAGCGCCCTGACGAAGGTCGAGCTGAAGGAGGCCGACGCCGCCGTCGTGTACCGGACGGACGTGAGGGCCGCGGGTGACAAGGTGGAGGGCGTGGAATTCCCGGAGTCGGCCGAGGCCGTCAACGACTACCCGATCGCCCGCCTGGAGAACGCCCCGAACCCGGCGGCGGCGAAGGCGTTCGTCGCGCTGGTGGAGTCACCGGAGGGCCGGGAGGTCCTGACCGGGGCCGGGTTCCTCGCGCCGTGACCGGCCGGCACGGCACCCCGCCGGACCCGGGCGCGCCCGCCCCGCCCTCCGGCGGCCTGCGCGGGACGCGGACGGCGCGCCCGCGCACCCCCGGCCGCGGCGCCCCCCTCCTCCTCCTCGTGCCCGCCCTCCTGGGCCTCGCCTTCCTCCTGGTCCCCCTCCTCGCCCTCCTCGTCAGGGCCCCCTGGCGCAGCCTCCCGGAGCAGCTGACCAGCCCCGAGGTGTGGCAGGCGCTGCGCCTGTCGCTGGTCTGCGCCACGGCGGCGACCGCGCTGAGCCTGGTCGTCGGCGTTCCGCTGGCCTGGCTGCTGGCCCGCACGGAGTTCCCCGGCCGCGGCCTGGTCCGCGCCCTGGTGACGCTTCCGCTGGTCCTCCCCCCGGTGGTGGGCGGCGTCGCCCTGCTGCTCGCCCTGGGCCGCAACGGCGTCGTCGGCCGGTGGCTGGACGCGTGGTTCGGCATCACCCTGCCCTTCACCACCGCGGGCGTCGTCCTCGCCGAGACGTTCGTGGCGATGCCGTTCCTCGTCATCAGCGTCGAGGGCACGCTGCGGGCCGCCGACCCGCGCTACGAGGAGGCGGCCGCCACCCTGGGCGCCTCCCGGTTCACCGCGTTCCGCCGGGTCACCCTGCCGCTGGTCGCCCCGGGCATCGCGGCCGGTGCCGTGCTCGCCTGGGCCAGGGCCCTCGGTGAGTTCGGCGCGACGATCACCTTCGCCGGCAACTTCCCCGGCCGCACCCAGACCATGCCGCTCGCGGTGTACCTGGCCCTGCAGAACGACCCGGCCGCCGCGATCGCCCTCAGCCTGGTGCTGCTGGCGGTGTCCGTCGCCGTGCTCGCCGGGCTGCGCGACCGCTGGATGAGGACGGCCTGATCCCATGCCCGAGACCGTGCCGGAGGATCCCGGGAAGAACCCCGGGCAGGACCCGGGAGGGATCCCGGCGAAGACCACCCCCGGGAAGAAGCCGGACCCCGCGTCCGGGCCGGCCGCCGCGGGCCTCGACGCGCGGCTCGTCGTCGACCGCGGCTCCTTCCGCCTGGACGTCGCGCTCACCGCCGCGCCCGGCGACGTCGTCGCCCTGCTGGGCCCGAACGGCGCCGGCAAGACCACCGCCCTGCGCGCGCTCGCCGGCCTCGCCCCCCTCACGGCGGGCCACCTGCGGCTGGACGGCGCCGAGCTGCACCGCACGCCGCCCGAGTCGCGCCCGGTCGGTGTCGTCTTCCAGGACTACCTGCTCTTCCCGCACCTGACCGCCCTCGACAACGTGGCCTTCGGACCGCGCTGCCGGGGCGCCGGCAAGGCCGAGGCCCGGGCCCGGGCCGCCGAGTGGCTGGAGCGCGTGGGCCTGGCCGACCACGCCGGGGCCAAGCCCCGCCGGCTCTCCGGCGGCCAGGCCCAGCGCGTGGCCCTCGCCCGCGCCCTGGCCATCCGTCCCCGGCTGCTGCTCCTGGACGAACCGCTCGCCGCCCTGGACGCCCGGACCCGGCTGGAGGTACGGGCCCGGCTCCGCCGCCACCTGGCCTCCTTCGAGGCCGTCGCCGTCCTGGTCACGCACGACCCGCTGGACGCCATGGTGCTGGCCGACCGCCTGGTGGTCGTGGAGCGGGGCCGGATCGTGCAGGAGGGCACGCCCGCCGACATCGCCCGCCACCCGCGCACCGAGTACGTCGCCCAGCTGGTCGGCCTCAATCTGTACCGCGGACAGGCCGACGGCCACACGGTCCGGCTCGACGCCGGCCCCGCGGTGAGCACCACGGAGGACCTCTCCGGTCCCGCGTTCGTGGCGTTCCCGCCCGGCGCCGTGACCCTCCACCGCGACCGCCCCGCCGGCTCCAGCGCCCGCAACCTCTGGCGCTGCCAGGTCGCCGGCCTGGAGCCCCACGGCGACCAGGTCCGCGCGGAGCTCACCGGCGAGATCGCCCTGGCCGCCGACCTCACCGCGGTCGCCGCGGCCGAGCTGGACCTGCGTCCGGGCGCCCCGGTGTGGGCGGCGGTCAAGGCCGCGCAGACCCACGCGTACCCGGCGTAGGACACGGCGCGGGGCACGCGACGGCGAAGGGCCCCGCCCGGGCCGTGCGGCCGGGCGGGGCCCTTCGCGCCTTCCCGCCTCCGGCGGATCAGTCCTCGTACGCGTCCAGCGGCGGGCAGGAGCACACCAGGTTCCGGTCGCCGAAGGCCTGGTCGATGCGGCGCACCGGCGGCCAGTACTTGTCGGCGGCGCTCACCCCGGCCGGGAACACGGCCTCCTCGCGGCCGTAGGCGTGCTCCCACTCCCCGCCGAGCGCGGCGGCGGTGTGCGGGGCGTTGCGGAGCGGGTTGTCGTCCGCGGGCCACTCGCCGGAGCCGACCTTCTCGATCTCCGCGCGGATCGCGATCATCGCCTCGCAGAACCGGTCGAGCTCGGCCAGGTCCTCGGACTCGGTCGGCTCGATCATCAGCGTGCCGGCCACCGGGAACGACATCGTCGGCGCGTGGAAGCCGTAGTCGATCAGCCGCTTGGCCACGTCGTCCACGCTCACGCCGGTCGCCTTGGTCAGCGGACGCAGGTCGATGATGCACTCGTGCGCGACGAGGCCGCCGGGACCGGTGTAGAGCACTGGGTAGTGCGGCTCGAGGCGCTTGGCGACGTAGTTGGCGCTGAGCACCGCCACCTGCGTGGCCCGCTTGAGCCCTTCGCCGCCCATGAGCCGGACGTAGGCCCACGAGATCGGCAGGATGCCCGCCGAGCCCCACGGCGCGGCCGAGACCGGTCCCACACCGGTCTGCGGGCCGGCCTCGGGCTGGAGCGGGTGGTTCGGCAGGTACGGGGCGAGGTGCGCCCGCACGGCGACCGGGCCGACGCCGGGTCCGCCGCCGCCGTGCGGGATGCAGAAGGTCTTGTGCAGGTTCAGGTGCGAGACGTCACCGCCGAAGTGTCCCGGCTTGGCCAGGCCCACCAGCGCGTTGAGGTTGGCGCCGTCGACGTACACCTGGCCGCCGGCCTCGTGCACCTGCGCGCAGATGTCGGCGACGTGCTCCTCGAACACGCCGTGCGTCGAGGGATACGTGATCATCAGCACCGCCAGCTCGTCGCGGTACTGCTCGATCTTCGCCCGCAGGTCCTCGACGTCGACCTCGCCGTTCTCGGCGGTCCTGACGACGACGACCCTCATCCCGGCCATCACGGCGCTGGCGGCGTTGGTGCCGTGCGCGGAGGACGGGATCAGGCAGACGGTGCGCTGCTCGTCGCCGTTGGCCCGGTGGTAGCCGCGCACGGCGAGCAGACCGGCCAGCTCGCCCTGGGAGCCGGCGTTGGGCTGGAGGGAGACCTTGTCGTAGCCGGTGACCTCGGCGAGCCGCTCCTCCAGCTCGTGGATGAGCGTGAGGTAGCCCCGCGCCTGCTCGGCGGGCGCGAAGGGGTGCATCTGCCCGAACTCGGACCAGGTGATCGGCTCCATCTCGGTGGTCGCGTTGAGCTTCATGGTGCACGAGCCCAGCGGGATCATGCCGCGGTCCAGCGCGTAGTCCCGGTCGGCGAGGCGGCGCAGGTAGCGCAGCATCGCGGTCTCGGAGCGGTGCTGGTGGAAGACGGGGTGCGCGAGGTAGTCGTCGGTGCGCAGCAGCGCCTCCGGCAGCGCGTCCCCGGCGGCCGCGTCCAGCGCCTCGACGTCGCCCTCGACGCCGAAGGCGCCCCACACGGCGGCGAGCTGCGCCCGGGTGGTGGTCTCGTCACAGGCGATCGAGACGTGGTCGGCGTCGACGAGACGCAGGTTGACGCCGTTGTCGCGCGCGGCGGCGACCACGTCGGCGGCCCGGCCCGGGACCCGGACGGTCAGCGTGTCGAAGTAGGCGCCGTGCACGATCTCCGCGCCGCCGGCCCGCAGCCCCTCGGCGAGGACCGCCGCGTACCGGTGGGTGCGCCGCGCGATGGTCCGCAGCCCCTGCGGGCCGTGGTAGACGGCGTACATGCCGGCCATGACGGCGAGCAGCACCTGGGCGGTGCAGATGTTGCTGGTGGCCTTCTCGCGGCGGATGTGCTGCTCGCGGGTCTGCAGCGCCAGCCGGTAGGCCTGGTTCCCGTCCGCGTCGACGGAGACGCCGACGAGCCGCCCGGGCAGGCTGCGCGCCATCTTCTCCTGCACGGCCATGTATCCGGCGTGCGGTCCGCCGAAGCCCATCGGCACGCCGAAGCGCTGCGTGGTGCCGACCGCGATGTCCGCGCCGAGCTCACCGGGCGACTTCAGCAGGGTGAGGGCGAGCAGGTCGGCGGCGACGGTGACGAGCGCGCCGAGCTCGTGCGCCCGGTCGATCACCGGCTTGATGTCGCGCACGGCGCCGGAGGCGCCCGGGTACTGGATCAGCACGCCGTTGATCTCGCGCTCGGCGACCTCGGCGGGGATGCCCTCGCTCAGGTCGGCGACGACGACCTCGACGCCGGTCGGCTCGGCCCGGGTCCGGATCACGGCGATGGTCTGCGGCAGCGCGTCCGCGTCGACCAGGAACAGGCCCTTCTTGTTCCTGCCCATGCGCCGCGACAGCGCCATCGCCTCGGCGGCGGCGGTCCCCTCGTCCAGCAGGGAGGCCCCGGAGGTGGGCAGGCCGGTGAGCTCGGCGACCACGGTCTGGAAGTTCAGCAGCGCCTCGAGCCGCCCCTGCGAGATCTCCGGCTGGTACGGCGTGTAGGCCGTGTACCAGGCGGGGTTCTCCATGACGTTGCGCAGGATGACGGGCGGGGTGAACGTCCCGTAGTACCCGAGCCCGATCATGGAGCCGAGCACCTCGTTGCGGTCGGCCAGCGACCGCAGCTCGGCCAGCACCTCGGCCTCGCTCCGCGCCCCCGGCAGGTCCAGCGCGTCGGCGTTCTTGATCGCATCCGGGACCGCGGCGGCCGTCAGCTCGTCCAGCGAGCCGTAGCCGACCTGCGCGAGCATCTTGGCCCGGGCCTCGTGGTCGGGGCCTATGTGACGCTGCTCGAAGGGCGTGCCCTGTTCGAGCTCGGAGAGCGGAGTACGAGGGGGTGTCATTGCGGAGGCCTCCTGGTCTGACGACCTGCGAGGGGCACCACGGCGCGGGTGCCCGGACGGCCTCCCCCTCTGTCATCTCGACCTGAGAGCTTCACCGGATCGTCCGAAGGCGTCCGGTTTTCACCGTCGGTGAGAGCGGAAGCCGTCGACACCCGCCCTGCTTTCCAGAGTGACCTCGTCCGTGCGGTACGTGGGCCTGAGAGATTCCGGGGAGGATTTGCTCCTTCGGCGCCTCCGATGGTGCCTGGAGGACTCTCCCGCACGGGGTCAGCAGCCGTTTGCCAGCGTACCAGCGAGCACCGCGCCGGGACCTTCGAGTGGCCGCTCCGCCGATTGTGCCTTTTCGTAGTGCTCACGGATGAGTGTGCGACCAGTGGAGGGCCCGTGCAGACCGACATCGACCCGCGCCACCTGATCGGCCGCAAGGCGTTCGACCGCAACGGAACCCGGATCGGCACGATCGACGAGGTCTACCTCGACGACGCCACCGGCGTGCCCGAGTGGGCGGCGATACGCACCGGTCTGTTCAGCAGGGACGCCTTCGTCCCCCTGGAGCCCAGCGAACTGATCGACGGCGCCCTCCACGTCCCCTTCGAACGCTCCCTGATCAGGGACGCCCCGGACTTCGGCGTCGGCCGCCACCTCTCCCCGGAGCAGGAACTCCAGCTCTACCACCACTACGGCCTGGACGTGGCCGCCCCGCCCCCGCTCCCGGACCGCGACTTCGGCAGGCTCGCGGGCAAGGACGAACCGGCCTGAGCACTCGCCCGGTCCCTCCCCGGCCGTCGCCCGGGCCACCCCTCGACCGCGCGCCGCGCCCCTCGGGAAAGCCGTTCCGCCCGCCGGCCCGCGGACGGCGGTCATGCCGGCCGGGGCCTGCGGGGCGGGCCCGCTCGGTCCGCGCCGGCCGGGGGCGTCCCGCGCGGCACCGCGCCGGTTCCGCACCGGCGCGGCGTCCCTTCGCGACCCCGGCGTCCGTCCGTTCCGCGCCCTCCGGGACGCCCGGGCCCCGCCCGGACCGGCCGGCCGCGACCGGGACGCGGACCGTCCGAGGACTCCGGCCTGCCCGCAGACGCACGCCCACGGGGTCACGGCCGGCAACGCGCTCACCGCGACGCCGCGGGAGCCCGCGGCCCGCACGCGGCACCCACGGGCACCCGCACCGGCGCCCACCGGCCCCGCTCACGGACTCGCCGCCCCCGCCCCCGCGGTCCCCGCCCGCTCGTCTCCCCCGGATCCCCGCGTCACCAGCGGCAGCGGTTCCGCCGGCTCCAGAGCCGAGTCGTCGATCCGGAAGGTCCTCACCCGTCCCGGCTCCGAACCGGGCGTCTCGAAGCGCACCGTCACCCGGCCCAGCCCGCTGCCCTGCACCCACCCGTGCCCGTACGCGGCGTGCCGCACGTCGTGCCCCGCCGGCCAGTGCCGCCCGGTGAGAGGCTGCCGCTCCCGCGCGGGCACGGCCTCGGGCTCCTCGCCGGGGGTGTCCTCGTCCACGCCCGCCGCCTGTGCGAACAGGTCCTCCTGCGTGTAGTCGGCCAGTCCGCTGACCCCCACGCCCAGCAACCGCACCCCGCCGGTCGTGTCGACCGACTCCAGCAGCCGCGCCGCCGCCTCCCGCACCACCGCCGGATCGTCCGTCGGCCCCCGCAGCGTCTCGGACCGGGTGAGGGTGGAGAAGTCGTACCGCCGCACCTTCAGCACGATGGTCCGTCCCGACAGCCCCGCCCCGCGCAGTCTCCGCACGCACCGGTCGGCGAGCCGCCGCACCTCCGCCCCCACCCGTACCCGGTCGTGGATGTCCACGTCGTACGTGTCCTCGACCGAGACCGACTTCGCCTCCCGTTCGGCCACCACGGGCCGCTCGTCCCGCGCCAGCGCCATGGCGTACAGCGCGTGCCCGTGGGCCCTTCCCAGCAGCCGTACGAGCTCGTCCTCCCCCGCCTCGGCGAGCTCGCCGACCGTGTGGATCCCGGCCCGTCTGAGGTGGTCGCCGGTGGCCGGTCCCACTCCCGGCAGCACCCGCACCGGCAGCGGTCCCAGCAGTGCCCGCTCGGTGCCCGGCTCGATCAGCACCAGCCCGTCCGGCTTCGCCCGCTCCGAGGCGATCTTCGCGAGCATCTTGGAGGCCGCGAGCCCCACCGACCCGGTGAGCCCCGTGACCGTCCGGATGTCCGCGCGCAGTCTCGCCCCGGCCAGCCGCGCCGACCGTTCGTCCCGGGCCGCGCCGCCGGCCTCCAGGTCCACGAACGCCTCGTCCAGGCTGAGCGGCTCGACCAGCGGCGACAGATCCCGCAGCAGCCCCATCACCTGCTCGCTGATCGACCGGTAGAAGGCGAAACGGGGCACCAGGTAGGCGGCGTGCGGCGCGAGCCGCCGGGCCTGCGCCATGGGCATCGCCGAGTGGACGCCGAAGACACGGGCCTCGTACGAGGCGGTGGCGACCACACCGCGCGGTCCGAGCCCGCCCACGACGACGGCCTTCCCGCGCAGGCTCGGCTTGGACGCCTGCTCCACCGCGGCGAAGAAGGCGTCCATGTCGAGATGCAGGATCGTGGGCGAGGATCTCACCTGTCCGATGCTGCCCTACGCCACTGACAGCGCCGTCCTCAGACGGCCCGGTTCCGCCGTCGTGCCAGCTCGTCCGCCGGGTTGTGGCCGACCAGCGTCTCCCCGGTGTCGACGCGCTCCCCGTGCAGTTGCGACAGCGCGTTCTCGACGTCCCGCCACACCACGCCCACGGCGATGCCGAAGATGCCCTGGCCGCCCTGGAGCAGGGCGTGGACCTCGTCGGGCGAGGTGCACTCGTAGACCGTGGCTCCGTCGCTCATCAGCGTCATGCGCTCCAGGTCGCTGAAGCCGCGCTCGCGCAGGTGCCGGACGGCGGTGCGGATGTTCTGCAGGGACACACCGGTGTCGAGGAACCGTTTGACGATCTTCAGGACGACGACGTCGCGGAAGCTGTACAGCCGCTGGCTGCCGGATCCGTGGGCGGGCCGCACGCTGGGCTCGACCAGTCCCGTCCGGGCCCAGTAGTCGAGCTGCCGGTAGGTGATGCCGGCGGCCGCGCAGGCCGTGGGGCCCCGGTAGCCGATCTGCTCGGACGCCATGGTCGTCGCCCCTCCGCTGCTCGGCACGGCCGTCGGTCGCTGCGGAACGTGTCCGGCCGCGCCGCCGAGCTGGGAGAACCCCCCGCTCGAGCGGAGCCGGGAGCCCGGGTGAGGGAACGGACCGTTCGCCCCGGGACTGCGTCCGGGGGCACCCCCCGCCGTACCGTCGCCGCTGCTTCTCACGCCGACCTCCGTCCTTGACCTGCCTCCTCGACGGTAGGCAGTCACCAAGGGTGCGTCAACGATCGCCACACTCGGCACGCCGAGTGATAATCACCCTAAGAGTGGTTTCCCGTGCCCCCTCGCGGGGAAAGGCTAGCCGAATGCCTTCCGCGCGGACCGTGCGGCCTTCCCGGCCTCGCCGCCCCCCGAGGAACGGATGCCGCGGAAGCGACGGCCGCGGCCCTCACTGACTGCTGGTGCCGAAGTCCTCGGGCGAGATCTGGTCGAGGAACTCGCGGAACTTCTCCACCTCGTCCTCCTGCTCGTCCGGGATCGCGATGCCGGCGTCGTCGAGCACCGTCTCGCTCCCGTAGATCGGTGTCCCCGTGCGCAGGGCCAGCGCTATGGCGTCGGACGGCCGGGCGCTCACCTCGACCCCGCTGGCGAAGACCAGCTCCGCGTAGAAGACCCCCTCACGCAGGTCCGTGATGCGCACTTCCGTGAGCTCCTGGCCGACGGCCTCCAGCACGTCCTTGAACAGGTCGTGGGTCAGCGGCCGTGCGGGGGCCATGCCCTGCTGGGCGAAGGCGATGGCCGTGGCCTCCCCCGGTCCGATCCAGATGGGGAGGTAACGGTCGCCGCCCACTTCACGCAACAGCACGATCGGTTGGTTGGAGGGCATTTCGACCCGGACACCTACGACATCGAGCTCGTTCACACAGCAACCCTAGGCCGTGCCCGGGACGTTTGGGTAGTCGAGCAGGGGCAGGGGGACCGATCCGGCCTCCCGATCCCTGCGCGGCTCAGGGCAGCCGCACCCCGAGCGCCGTCTGCACCAGCGCCGCGTGCAGCCTCACCGTGAGCCCCGCCAGCTCCTTCGTACGGGCCTCCGCATGGGCCCTGGTCTGCGGATTCCGGTGGCGCCTCAACGGCGCGACGAGCTGGTCCACCAGGCCGGCCTCACGGTCGGCGGCGGCCTTCATGGCCCTCAGGTGACGGGGCTCGATCCCGAACCGCCCCAATTCGGTGATCAACTCGGCGACGGTGACCGCCTCGGCGTCGTAGACCCCGTCCTCCACCGGGGTGAGCAGCCCGTAGGACTCCCACTCCGCGAGCTCCCGCTCGTCGATGCCGGCGGCCGCCAGCAGCTGGAGGCGCCCCACGCGGGCCGCCGCGGGCGCCTCGGACGCGGACTCGTGACCGGCCTCGCCCTCACGCGGCCGGCCCAGTACCGGCAGCTGGACGGCCTCGCCGCGCTCCATGGCCTCCAGGTGCTCGCGAATCACCTTGAGCGGCAGGTAGTGGTCCCGCTGCATCCTCAGGACGTGGCCGAGGCGCTCGACGTCCCCGGCGCTGAACTTGCGGTACCCCGAGGGGGTCCGCTGCGGCTCGATGAGCCCTTCCGACTCCAGGAAACGGATCTTGGAGATGGTGACCTCGGGGAACTCCTCACGCAGCACGTTCAGCACCGTGCCGATGCTCATCAGTCCGGTGTCCGTTGCGGCGGCGCCGTCTCCGGCGCCGCCGCTCGGTGTGTGAAGCATGGACCTTCCCTGCTGTCCCCCGGGACGGAGCCCGGGGGACGGTCAGTAGCCCCGCTGGTTCGCGTAGAAGACCAGCCTGTACTTGCCGATCTGCACCTCGTCGCCGTTCGACAGGGCGACCTGGTCGATCCGCTCGCGGTTGACGTACGTGCCGTTCAGGCTGCCCACGTCGGCCACCGTGAAGGAGCCGTCCGGGCTGCGGCGGAACTCCACGTGCCGACGGGAGACCGTCACGTCGTCCAGGAAGATGTCGCTCTGCGGATGACGCCCGGCCGTGGTCAGGTCGCCGTCCAGGAGGAAACGGCTGCCCGAGTTCGGCCCGCGGCGCACGACCAGGAGCGCGGAGCCCACCGGCAGGGCGTCGACGGCCGCCTGCGCCTCCGGGGAGAGCGTCGGCATCGGCGTCTGGCCGGTGGCCTCGGCGTCGTACGCCTCGAGACCGGAGATCGAGATCGTGGACGTCGTCTCGGAGGGGCGCTCCGGGGTGACTCCCGGCCTGAGCGGCGCGCCGCAGTTGGAGCAGAAGCGGCTGTTCTCCGCGTTGCGGTTACCGCACCTCGTACACACCAGGGCCGACATGGACGGATCCTCCTGCTGCGGCTGCCCGCCAGGGGCATGGGACGCGTACGGATCGGAAAACCCTCCACCCGTACCTGAGGTCGACGGTTGTCCGAAACCTATGCCGCCCGGCTGCGCAGGGTCAACCGGCGACGCGCCCTGTCCTCCGGCGACCTGGTCCCGGAACAGCGGACGCTGACCTTCGGCGTCAGGCTGTGCGCGATGGCGAGCGGTCGCGTTGTCGCTGCCCTCTCGCGCGCTCTTGCCGAACAACTTCGCAAACAACTTCACGGGCGATTCCCCTTGACCGAAACAGACCCGCCCGTGGGGCAGGACGAACCCTGACTGAACACATTGGCCGACCCGGACATCCTCACAACGTCCGCCTCCGCCAGACAGTTTCCACCACGCACCACCCATTCGGTGCGCCGACCCCCCGCAACCTCATGCCCTCGCCGGATGTCCCCCATGCACCCCCGGTTCACCGGGAGGACGACCGAGCGTAGTCAGGCCGCTCCGCGGCTCGCAAGGCGTCCACGACGATCTTGGTGGACCGCTCCACAGTAACGGTGGCCTGTTCCTTCTCGAGGGTCTGCACCACGCCTCCCGGGATGTTGAGCGCCGGCTCGAGGTCCTGCGGCTTGCCGATGACCTTGAAACGATAGGGTGCGGTGATCTTGTTCCCGTCCACGCCGACACCGTTGCCGGAATCCGTCAGATAGGTGCCCGCCACGACCCGTACACCGTTCACCTGGATCGCCTCGGCGCCGGCCGCACGCAGTTCCTGGATGGCGTCGAGCAGCATGTCCGCCTCGACCGTCCCCTTCGTGTCCTCGATGGTCATCGTGATGCCGGGCCCCTGCGCGGCCACCGTGCCCGCCAGGACGCCGAGTTGACGCTCCTTCTCGATCGTCTGCCTGCGGGCCTCCTCGGCCTGGTCGGAGCTGTTCTCCAGCTCGTCGCGCTGCTTCTCGAGCCCCTGCTTCTCGTCCTCAAGACGCTGTGTGCGGTCGTCGAGTTCATCGAGGATGCGCACGAGGTCTTCCTGGCGTGCCCCGCGCAGCGCGCCGTCGCCGTCACTGTTCGAGGCCACCTGGACGGCCAGGCCGAAGCCCAGGCCGAACAGCAGGAGGGCCACGATGAGTTGGGCCCGGGTCACCCGTGGCGGCCACAGTCCCTGGACCAGTCGCTGCCGCCCGGTGAGCTGGGGCCCCGGCGCGGTCCCCGGCACGTCCGCCGGCGCGGGCTCGCCCACCGGCACCTCCGCGGGCAGTTCCTTGCGCAGGCCGGCCGCGGGTGCGGCGCCGGGCGCGCTCCTGGGCCGTGGGGCCGACGCGGGCCTGGGCGGGGACACCTGCGCGGGCGTCGCCTCGTCCCGCTCGTGCTCGTGCTCGTTCATCGGCCTCACGCCCGGAACACGTGCCGGCGGATCGCCGCGGCGTTGGAGAAGATGCGGATGCCGAGGACGACCACGACGCCCGTGGACAGCTGGGCCCCCACACCGAGTTTGTCACCGAGGAACACGATCAGCGCGGCGACGACCACGTTCGACAGGAACGAGACCACGAAGACCTTGTCGTCGAAGATGCCGTCGAGCATGGCCCGCAGTCCTCCGAACACGGCGTCGAGCGCCGCGACGACGGCGATCGGCAGATAAGGCTCGACGACCGCCGGCACCTCGGGCCGGACCAACAGTCCGGCCACGACTCCCACGACGAGGCCCAGTACGGCGATCACGATGTGCCCTTCTCGGTTATCGGCTGTGCGGTACGTACGATCACGCTCGGTGCGGCGGGCAGCCGGAGGTCGTCCTCCGCGGAGAGGGCCGTCCGGATGCCGTAGTTCTCCTGCAGGACGTGCAGGTACACCCCGTCCGCGCTGTTCTGGAACCGCTCGCTCAGCTGCGGGCCGTCCCCCACCGCGAGCACCGTGTACGGCGGCACCAGCGGCCTGTTGTCGACCAGTATCGCGTCTCCGGCGGCCCTGATCGCCGACAGGGCGGTCAGCCGCTGCCCGTTGATGGAGACGGCCTCGGCGCCGGACTCCCACAGGCCGTTGACCACGCGCTGCAGGTCGCGGTCGCGGACCCGTCCGGTGTCCGAGAACCCGGAGGTCGACCGCGGGTCGCCGTCGCCGCCCGCGGTCGTGTCCTTGGCGTCGTTCACCACGAGCCGCACGCCGGGGCCGTGCACCGCGACGGCTCCCGACAGGATGCCCACCAGCTCGGAGCGGTCGCTCCCGCCGCTGTCGCGCAGCGCTTCGCGCTGCCGGGCGCCGACGTCCGCGCGCAGTGCGTCGATGCGGTCCTCGAGTTCGTCGGCCGCCTCGGTCTCCCGGTCGATCCGGTCGATCAGCTCCTCGCGCTCCTTGGCGGCGGCGGGAGCCGCCACCCGGGCCTGCGCGGCGCCGACGGTCACGATCAGTGCGGCGAGCACCAGGCCGGCGGCGAGTCCCAGCTTCGCCCCGAGGGTCTTCGGCATGCCGCCGTCGGCCTTCTTCCGCGCGGCGGCCTCGGCATATCCGTCGTCGAGGCTGTGGTCCATGACGTTGGTGATCAACGACATGGACGCGTCCGGGCGCACGGGCCGCCGGGACGTGCGCCGAACGGGGGGTTGCTGCGGCATGCCGCACATCGTCGCACGCCACGGCCCCTGCTTTCGAACGGCCCTACCGGCGTGCCGGACAGGCCCCGTTGGGGGCACTTGTCCGGCACGCACGCGTACCGGCGGTTCTACCGCCCCGCGCTGTCCACGACCACCGACCACTCGTCGAGCAGGGCCTGGGCGGAGGCGTCGTCGGGCCCCTCGGCCCACAGGTGGGTGACCGCCTCGGCCGGGTCGGGCAGCACCATCACCCAGCGGCCGTCCGCCTCCACCACGCGCACGCCGTCGGTGGTGTCCACGGACCGGTCCCCGGCCTCCTCGACCACCCGCCGCATCACCAGTCCCTTGACGGCCCACGGGGTCGCCAGGTCCCGCCTGAGCACGTGCGCCCGCGGGATGCGCGCGTCGATCTGGCTGAGCGTGAGCTGCGTCCGCGCCACCAGGCCGATGAGCCGTACGAAGGCGGCGGTGCCGTCGTAGACGCTGCTGAACTCCGGAACGATGAAGCCGCCCTTGCCGTCACCGCCGAAGATCGCCCCTTCCTCGCGGCCCACACGCGTGAGGTCGCCGGGCGAGGTCGTCGTCCACTCGACCTGGGTGCCGTGGTACGCCGCCACCTGCTCGGCGATCCGGGTGGTGGTCACCGGCAGCGCGACCCGGCCGCTGCGCCGCTCGGCCGCGACGAGGTCGAGCATCACCAGCAGCGCCCGGTCGTCCTCGATGATCCGCCCCTTCTCGTCGACCAGGGACAGCCGCTCACCGACGGGGTCGAACCGCACGCCGAACGCGGCACGGGAGGACGCCACGATCTCCCCGAGCCGTTCCAGTCCCGCACGCCGCATCTCGGCCGTCTCGGTCGGCCGGGACTCGTCGAGGCCGGGGTTGATGGTCAGCGAGTCGACGCCCAGCTTGCCGAGCAGGCTCGGCAGCACCAGACCGGCGCTGCCGTTGGACGCGTCCACGACCACCTTCAGTCCGGATTCCGCGATCCCGGTGATGTCGACGTTCCGCAGCAACGATCCGGTGTACGAGTCGAAGACGCTCGCCGGGAAGTGCAGATCACCGATCTCACCGGGGAACGCACGCCGGTACTCCTGCCGCGCGAACACCCGGTCCAGCTTGCGCTGGCTGCCCTGCGACAGGTCGGCACCCTGGCTGTCGAAGAACATGATGTCGACCGAGTCCGGTACCCCGGGCGTGGTCCGGATCATGATGCCGCCGGCGCTTCCGCGCGCCGTCTGCTGCCGCGCCACGGGCAGCGGCACGTTCTCCAGGTCCCGTACGTCGATGGCGCTGGCCTGCAGCGCGGAGATGACCGCACGCTTCAGTGCCCGGGCACCGCGGGAGTGGTCGCGGGCCGTGGTGACGGTCGCCCCCTTCTTGAGCGTCGTCGCGTACGCGCCCGCCAGGCGCACGGCGAGCTCGGGAGTGATCTCGACGTTCAGGATCCCGGACACGCCGCGGGCGCCGAAGAGGTGCGCCTGTCCTCTCGACTCCCAGATCACCGAGGTGTTGACGAAAGCACCGGCCTCGATGGTCTTGAACGGGTAGACCCGCACATTGCCCTGGACGATCGATTCCTCACCGATCAGGCACTCGTCACCGATGACGGCGCCGTCCTCGATTCGCGCCGCGCGCATGATGTCGGTGTTCTTGCCGACGACACAGCCGCGCAGATTGCTGTGCGGTCCGACGTACACGTTGTCGTGGACGACCGCCTTGTGCAGGAAGGCACCGCTCTTCACGACGACGTTCGACCCCACGACGGTGTGCTCGCGGATCTCGGCGCCGGCTTCGACCTTGGCGTAGTCGCCGATGTACACCGGCCCCCGCAGTATGGCGTCGGGGTGCACCTCGGCTCCCTCGGCCACCCACACGCCCGGGGAGATCTCGAAGCCGTCGAGGTCGACGTCGACCTTGCCCTCGAGGACATCGGCCTGCGCCTTCACGTAGCTCTCGTGCGTGCCGACGTCCTCCCAGTAGCCCTCGGCGATGTAGCCGTAGATGGGCTTGCCTTCCTTCATCAGCTGGGGGAAGACGTCACCGGACCAGTCGACGGGCACATCGGCCTCGACGTAGTCGAAGACCTCGGGCTCCATGACGTAGATGCCGGTGTTCACCGTGTCGGAGAAGACCTGTCCCCAGGTCGGCTTCTCGAGGAAGCGCTCGACCTTGCCCTCCTCGTCCACGATGGTGATGCCGAATTCCAACGGATTGGGCACCCGGGTCAGACAGACGGTGACCAGGGCACCCTTTTCCTTGTGGAAATTGATCAGATCGGTGAGGTCGAAGTCGGTCAGCGCGTCGCCGGAGATGACGAGGAAGGCATCGTCCTTCAGGGCTTCCTCGGCGTTCTTGACGCTTCCGGCGGTACCGAGTGGCTTCTCCTCATTGGCGTAGGTGAGCTCCATTCCGAGCTCTTCGCCGTCACCGAAGTAGTTCTTGACCAGCGACGCCAGGAACTGGACAGTCACAACGGTTTCGTTGAGCCCATGCCTCTTGAGCAGCCGCAGAACGTGCTCCATGATCGGCCGGTTGGCCACCGGCAGGAGCGGCTTGGGCATGCTCGAGGTCATGGGACGAAGGCGGGTGCCCTCGCCTCCGGCCATTACGACGGCCTTCATGTCGGAAGCGTCCTCCTCATAAGAGACGACGGTCTGGCCGACTTCACCCGTCTACATTGTCCCGCACGTTTTCCCTGCGGGCCATCGCGCCACCCTGCGCAGAT
This sequence comes from Streptomyces sp. NPDC034670, assembly GCF_055574875.1. Lineage (NCBI taxonomy): Bacteria > Bacillati > Actinomycetota > Actinomycetes > Kitasatosporales > Streptomycetaceae > Streptomyces > Streptomyces sp. NPDC034670. Next base: position 825 of record NZ_JBVITR010000074.1, on the reverse strand, counting down.
CAATCAACGGGTTCAATCAGCCACAGTGTCCGCACGAACCAGACGGCGGACTTGGACCACGTAGAGAACTCCTGCCCACCAATACAGGGTTGTACCCCATCCGGCGAACGCCCATCCGAAAATAGCAGCGAGTGACGAGATCCAGCCGGTTCCGTCACTGAGCAGGAGTAGAGGGAAGGCATACATCAGGTTGAAGGTGGCGGCCTTCCCCAGGAAGTTCACCTGCGGCGGCGGATAGCCGTGCCGCCGCAGGATCCCCACCATCACCAGCAGAACGAGCTCACGCGCCAGCAGTACGGCGGTCAGCCAGAGCGGCAGGATCTCGCGCCAGGTGAGACCGACCAAGGTGGAGAGAATGTAGAGCCGGTCGGCCGCGGGATCGAGAAGCCGGCCGAGGCTGCTGACCTGGTTCCACCGGCGCGCGAGCTTGCCGTCCAGGTAGTCGCTGACGCCACTCAGCGCCAGCACCAGGAGCGCCCAGCCATCGCTCTTCGGACCACCGAACTCAGGCCTGAGGATCAGCCACAGGAAGAGGGGTACGCCGACTAGCCTCGCCATGCTGAGCATGTTCGGGATGGTGAGGACACGGTCCGTCTGGACCCGCGTCTCCTGGACCTCCACCCGGGAGCCTCCTGTGAGAAATGTGTCGATGGTGCCTCATGACTTTACCTCAACACAAAAAAGCTCTGGCTCTCGGGCGTACAGCCCGAGAGCCAGAGCTCTAAAAGGAGTTCGGCGGCGTCCTACTCTCCCACAGGGTCCCCCCTGCAGTACCATCGGCGCTGTGAGGCTTAGCTTCCGGGTTCGGAATGTAACCGGGCGTTT
>NZ_JBVITR010000073.1:0-25042 GCF_055574875.1 Streptomyces sp. NPDC034670 | reverse complement strand
CCCCCCCCCCCCCCCCCCCCCCCCCCCCCCCCCCCCCCCCCCCCCCCCCCCCCCCCCCCCCCCCCCCCCCCCCCCCCCCCCCCCCCCCGGTGCCGGGCCGTGCGGCCGCTCAGCGCAACTGCGCCGGCGCCTCCATCGCGATGCGTTCGAAGACCTTCCGGTCCGCCGCGAAGTCCGAGTCGGGGATGGGCCAGTGGATCACGATCTCGGTGAATCCCAGCTCGGCGTGGCGGCCCGCGAAGTCGACGAACGCGTCCAGGGAATCGAGCGGCCGGCCCCGGTCCGGGGTGAACCCGGTGAGCAGGATCTTGTCCAGCGCGGTCACGTCCCGGCCGAGTTCGGCACAGGCGTCGGCCAGCTTCTCCGCCTGACCGCGAATGGCCTGAACCGACTGCTCGGGCGTGCCGTTCTCGTACAGCCTGGGGTCGCCCGTGGTCACCCACGCCTGCCCGTACCGGGCCGCCAGCCGCAGCCCGCGCGGTCCGGTGGCCGCTATGGCGAACGGCAGCCGGGGCCGCTGCACGCATCCGGGGATGTTGCGGGCCTCGTGCGCCGCGTAGAAGTCACCCTCGTACGACACGGAGTCCTCGGTGAGCAGCCGGTCGAGCAGCGGGACGAACTCACCGAAGCGGTCGGCACGCTCGCGCGGCGCCCACGGCTCCTGGCCGAGCGCGGTGGCGTCGAAGCCGGTGCCGCCCGCGCCGATGCCGAGGGTGACGCGTCCGCCGGAGATGTCGTCGAGGGTGATGAGTTCCTTGGCCAAGGTCACCGGGTGCCGGAAGTTCGGCGAGGTCACGAGGGTGCCCAGCCGCATCCGGTCGGTGACGGCCGCCGCGGCGGTCAGGGTCGGGACGGCGCCGAACCAGGGGCCGTCCCGGAAACTGCGCCAGGACAGGTGGTCGTAGGTGTACGCCGCGTGGAAGCCGAGGTCCTCGGCACGCTCCCAGGCCGCACGGCTGCCCTCGTTCCAGCGGCGGTACGGAAGGATCACGGTGCTCAGGCGCAGACTCATGCCGCCGAGCCTATGCGCCGCCGCCGGTTTCACGTGAAACGGCCGACTCCCCCGGGCGTCGCGCCGGATCTCGGTGTCCCCGGTCGCGTCCGGTCAGCGCACCCGTGCGCTCAGCCACGGAGTGAGAACGATCATGGGGATGAACTCCTTGTGCGTCCGGTCCCCGGGGAGCGGCACCGTCAGGAAATATCCGGGCGGGAAACGCCGCGCCCTGACGTACGCCAGGCCGCCGAAGACGGAGCGGAGGAAGGCGGGCACGTCGTCGCGCGCGATGTCGGGGCACTCCACCCCCTCGACGTCGATCAGCGCGTCGTCCTCGGGGTAGAGCCACACGCTCACCCGTGGCCGCCCGCCGAACTCGACGTGGGCCTCGTGGGGGAGGGAGCCGTCGGGGTCGGTGGTGACGCCGACGCCCGCTGCGGTGCGGCGCGAGGTCTGATCGGCGCCGATGTCGTGGGTGACCTCGATCTCACGCCCGTAGGCCTCGGCGAGCGCCCGGAGGGCGGTGACGGCGGCTTCGGTGGTGGGCAAGTGGTCCATACCGTGGATCATGCAGCTTCAACGGCCGCCGGGGAACCGCAGGTACCGGGCGGGCACGGACCGGGTCAGCCACACGCCGTTGGCGCTCACCCGGAAGACGTGTCCGTCGCGGTGCATGGCGGCCGCGTCCACGGACAGGACGACCGGACGGCCGCGCCGGGCGCCCACGCGGACCGCCGTCCCACGGTCGGCGGAGAGGTGCACGTCGTGCCGGTTCATGGGCCGGAGACCCTCGGCGCGGATCGCGTCCAGGGCGCGGGCGACGGTGCCGTGGTACAGGTACGGCGGCGGTGTGGCCGGCGCCAGTCCGAGGTCGACCTCGACGCTGTGGCCCTGGCCGGCGCGGATCCGGGTGCCCTCGACGGCGAAGCGCCGCTTGTCGTTGACGGCGACGACGTGGTCCAGCTCCTCGCGGGTGAACGGGAAGCCGTGTGCGGCCGCCGCGGCGATCAGCGTGTCGATCTCCACCCAGCCGCCCTCGTCGAGCGCGAGCCCGATCCGTCCGGGCTGGTGGCGCAGGTGCCGGGAGAGGTACTTCGACACCTTCACGGTGCGTTCTTCGTCCATCCCCCCAGCCTGCCGGGAGAGACACACATCACGCGAAGGATCTCGTCCGCCGGGTTTGATCCACAGCCAAGTACGTTTATCCACAGGAGAGTTGGCGGTTTCTGTGGACAACCGGTCCACCGGTGCTCACCGCAGCGGCTTCACCCGGGCGATCCCGCGCAGCGCACCCGGCATCCACCGCGACAGCGCGTACGCCGTCCGCGCCTCCGGCGTGACCGGCACCACCGCCTCGTCGCGCACCACCGCACGCAGGATCGCGGCGGCGACCTTCTCCGGTGGGGAGCCGCGCATCCCGTAGAGGCGTGCCACCCGCCTCCGCAGGCGCCGTTCCTCCTCGGCGTCCGCGCCCGCGAAGCGGGCGGTGGAGGTGAGGGCGGTGTCGACGAACCCGGGGCACACCGCGGTCACGCCGATCCCCTGCCCGGCCAGCTCCGCGCGCAGGCACTCGCTCAGCATCAGCACCGCCGCCTTGGAGGTGCTGTAGGCGGGCAGCGCCCTGGACGGCTGGAACGCCGCCGCCGAGGCGACGTTGACGATGTGGCCCCCCTGCCCGCGCTCGGCCATCCGCCGTCCGAAGAGCCGGCAGCCGTGGATCACCCCCCACAGGTTGACGTCGAGGACCTCCTTCCAGTCCTCGGGCGTGGTGTCGAAGAAGGAGCCGCCCAGGCCGATGCCGGCGTTGTTCACCAGGACGTCCACCACGCCGTGCTCGGCGGTGACCCGTTCGGCGAGCTCCTCCATGGCCCGCTCGTCGGAGACGTCCGCCGTCTCGGCCCGGGCCTTCGCCGCGCCGCGGCGGCCGGCCTCCTCGGCGGTGCGGGCCGCGGCCGCGGCGTCCCGGTCGACGACGAGCACGCGCGCGCCCGCCTCGGCGAACGCGAGCGCGGTCGCCCGCCCGATGCCGCTGCCCGCCCCGGTGACCAGGACGAGCCGTCCGCCGAAGCGGTCGGCGTACCGGCCCCGGGCCGCCGCTTCCGGCCGTCCGTCCTCCACGGACGTCACGAAATCGGTGATCCAGCGCGCCAGCGGGTCGGGGTGGGTGCGCGGCACCCAGTGCCCGGCCGGCAGCGTCCGCCGGGTCAGCCGCGGGGCCCACCGCTCCAGTTCGTCGTGGAGCCGCTCCGACAGGAACACGTCCTCCAGCGGGGTGATGAGCTGCACCGGCACGTGCGCGCGGGCGTCCGCACGCGGACCGCGCAGCCGGGGCCGTACGTTGTCCCGGTAGAGCCAGGCCCCGTGGGCCGCGTCCGACGGCAGGGACGCGGTGGGGTAGTCGCCGCCGGGGGCCTTCCCGGCGCGCTCCAGGACGCGCGGCCAGCGCCTGCCGAGCGGGCCGCGCCAGGCGAGTTCGGGCAGCACGGGCGTGTGCAGCAGGTACACGTACCAGGACCTGGCGCCCTGGCCGAGCAGCTGGCCGACCCGGCGCGGGGTGGGGCGCTTCAGACGGCGGCCGATCCAGTGCCCGAGGTGGTCGAGGGACGGCCCGGACATCGAGGTGAAGGAGGCGATCCGCCCCTCGGTGCGGGCCACGGTGACGAACTCCCAGGACTGCACCGAGCCCCAGTCGTGCCCCACCAGGTGCACCGGCCGGTCCGGACTGACCGCGTCCGCGACGGCCAGGAAGTCGTCGGTCAGCTTCTCCAGGGTGAACCCGCCCCGTAGCGGCCGCGGAGCCGTGGAGCGGCCGTGGCCCCGGACGTCGTACGCCACGACGTGGAAGTGCTCGGCGAGGCGCGGCGCGACCTCGGACCACACCTCCTTGCTGTCCGGGTAGCCGTGCACGAGGACGACCGTCGGCCGGTCCGGGTCGCCCAGTTCGGCCACGCACAGCTCGACCCCGCCCGTGCGCACCCGGCGCTCCCGCGCGCCCGCCATACCCGTCACACCGGCGAATGTGGCAGGTGCCGGACGATTCCTCAAGGGCGCCCCGCGGCCCGCGGGTCACTCCCGGGCCGGGGCCCTTACGGGCCCGTACGACTCCAGGGGGATCCCAAGACGGCTCTCCGGTCTGACGACCGGGGTGGCGGGAGTCACTACCGTCGACGACGTGACTGTGATCGCGACCGAAAGCCTGAGCAAGCGGTTCCCCCGGGTGACCGCGCTTGACCGGCTCTCCGTGGACGTCGGGCCCGGTGTGACCGGACTCGTCGGAGCCAACGGGGCCGGCAAGTCCACACTGATCAAGATCCTGCTGGGTCTGTCTCCCGCCACCGAGGGCCGCGCCGAAGTGCTCGGCCTCGACGTCGCCACCGAGGGTCCCGCCATCCGCGAGCGGGTCGGCTACATGCCGGAGCACGACTGCCTGCCGCCGGACGTCTCGGCCACCGAGTTCGTCGTCCACATGGCGCGCATGTCCGGCCTGCCCCCCACCGCGGCGCGCGAACGCACCGCGGACACGCTGCGCCACGTCGGCCTGTACGAGGAGCGCTACCGCCCCATCGGCGGCTACTCCACCGGCATGAAGCAGCGCGTGAAGCTCGCGCAGGCCCTGGTGCACGACCCGCAGCTGGTCTTCCTGGACGAGCCGACCAACGGCCTCGACCCGGTCGGCCGCGACGAGATGCTCGGCCTGATCCGCCGGATCCACACCGACTTCGGCATCTCGGTCCTGGTCACCTCGCACCTGCTGGGCGAGCTGGAGCGCACCTGCGACCACGTCGTCGTCGTCGACGGCGGCAAGCTGCTGCGCTCCAGCTCCACCACGGACTTCACCCAGACCACCACGACCCTCGCGATCGAGGTCACCGACACCGACGAGCACCCGGACGGCACCCGCGCGGTGCGCGAGGCGCTGCACGCGCGCGGGGTGAGCGTCGAGGACGGCAGCGGACTGCCGGGCGCCGGACACGTCCTGCTGCTCACCGCACGGGGCGAGGAGACGTACGACCTGGTCCGGGACGTCATCACCGACCTCGGTCTCGGCCTGGTGCGCATGGAGCAGCGCCGGCACCACATCTCCGAGGTCTTCAGGAACAGCGACGAGCAGCGGAAGGAGGCGGTCGGCCATGGCCGCTGAGCAGTCCGCGCAGCCCCTGCAGGCACCAGCCGCTGCCCCGGGTGACACCCGTATCCACAACATCGGCTACCGCTCCTACGACGGCCCCCGCCTCGGCCGCTCCTACGCCCGTCTGTCGCTGTACTCGCAGTCCCTGCGCGGCTCCTACGGCCTCGGCCGCTCGGTGAAGTCCAAGGTGCTGCCGATGCTGCTGTTCGTGGTGATGTGCGTGCCCGCCGCCATCATGGTGGCGGTCTCCGTCGCCACCAAGGCGAACGACCTGCCGGTCGACTACACGCGCTACGCGATCATCATGCAGGCCGTCATCAGCCTGTACGTCGCCTCGCAGGCACCCCAGTCGGTCTCCCGCGACCTGCGCTTCAAGACCGTGCCGCTGTACTTCTCGCGGCCCATCGAGACCGCCGACTACGTGCGCGCCAAGTACGCCGCGCTGGCCTCGGCCCTCTTCATCCTCACCGCCGCCCCCCTGCTGGTGCTGTACATCGGCGCGCTGCTGGCCAAGCTCGACTTCGCCGACCAGACCAAGGGACTCGCACAGGGACTGGTCTCCGTGGCACTGCTCTCGCTGCTCCTCGCCGGCATCGGCCTGGTCATCGCGTCGGTCACCCCGCGCCGCGGCTTCGGCATCGCCGCCGTGATCGCCGTCCTGACCATCTCCTACGGCGCGGTCTCCACGCTCCAGGCGATCGCGCACGTCCAGGGCGGCGGTGACGCCGGCACCTGGATCGGGCTGTTCTCGCCGGTCACCCTGATCGACGGCGTGCAGTCCGCCTTCCTGGGCGCGAGCTCCACCTTCCCCGGCGGGGTGGGCCCGGGCAACGCCGAGGGCGTGGTCTACGTCCTCTTCACCCTCGGTCTGATCGCCGCCTGCTACGGCCTCCTGGTGCGCCGCTACAGGAAGGTGGGACTGTGACCACGCCCGACCCGTCGCCCGCCACCACCCTCACAAGGAATGGGCTGCGCCCATGAGCACTCTCACCCTCGACCACGTCTCCCGCTGGTTCGGCAACGTGGTCGCCGTCAACGACATCAGCATGACCATCGGGCCCGGCGTCACCGGCCTCCTCGGCCCCAACGGCGCCGGGAAGTCCACCCTCATCAACATGATGGGCGGCTTCCTCGCCCCCTCCACCGGCACCGTCACCCTCGACGGACAGCAGGTGTGGCGCAACGAGGCCGTCTACCGGCACATCGGCATCGTCCCCGAGCGGGAGGCGATGTACGACTTCCTCACCGGCCGCGAGTTCGTCCTCGCCAACGCCGAACTGCACGGCCTGGGCGCCAAGGCCGCCCAGAAGGCCCTGGCGACGGTCGAGATGGAGTACGCGCAGGACCGGAAGATCGCCACGTACTCCAAGGGCATGCGGCAGCGCGTGAAGATGGCCTCCGCGCTGGTGCACGAGCCGTCCCTGCTCCTGCTGGACGAGCCCTTCAACGGCATGGACCCGCGTCAGCGGATGCAGCTGATGGACCTGCTGCGGCGGATGGGCGACGAGGGCCGCACCGTGCTGTTCTCGTCGCACATCCTGGAGGAGGTCGAGCAGCTCGCCTGGCACATCGAGGTCGTCGTCGCCGGACGGCACGCGGCCGGCGGCGACTTCCGCAAGATCCGCCGGCTGATGACGGACCGCCCGCACCGCTACCTGGTGCGCTCCAGCGACGACCGCGCCCTCGCGGCCGCGCTGATCGCCGACCCGTCGACGTCCGGCATCGAGGTCGACCACACCGAGGGCGTCCTGCGCATCCAGGCCGTCGACTTCGGCCGCTTCACGGCCCTGCTGCCGAGGGTCGCGAAGGAGCACGGCATCCGTCTGCTCACGGTCTCGCCGTCCGACGAGTCACTCGAGTCCGTCTTCTCGTACCTGGTCGCGGCGTAGGAGGCCCACGATGTACGACCCCACAGTCGCCCGGCTCACCTACCGGGCCCTGCTCGGCCGTCGCCGGGCCCTCATCCTGGGCGCGCTGCCCCTGCTGCTGATCGCGATCTCCCTGGCGGTGCGCGGTCTCGCCGGAGCCGACGACCAGACCGCGGCCGACGTGCTGGGCGGGCTGGCGCTCGCCACCATGGTGCCGATCATCGGCGTGATCGCGGGCACGGGTGCGATCGGCCCCGAGATCGACGACGGGTCCGTGGTGTACCTGTTGTCCAAGCCGATCAAGCGGCCGACGATCATCCACACCAAGCTGATCGTCGCGATCGCCGTGACCATGGTGTTCTCGGCGGTGCCGACCCTGATCGCGGGCTTCGTCCTGAACGGCAACGGCCAGCAGGTCGCCGTCGCCTACACGGTGGCCGCGCTGGTCGCCTCCATCGCGTACGCGGCCCTCTTCCTCCTGCTCGGCACGGTCTCCCGGCACGCGGTGGTGTTCGGCCTGGTCTACGCGCTGGTCTGGGAGGCCCTGTTCGGCTCCCTGGTGCCCGGCGCGCGCACGCTGAGCGTCCAGCAGTGGTCGCTGGCCGTGGCCCAGAAGGTCTCCGGCGGCGAGCTGGTCACCTCGGACGTGAGCCTGACGACCGCCACGGTGCTGCTGGCGGCGGTCACCGTCCTGGCCACCTGGTACGCCGGTCAGAAGCTGCGCGCGCTGACGCTCGCCGGCGAGGAGTGACGGGCCTTCGGGCGAACGGCGGGCGGTGGCCGGGAGGCCGCCGCCCGCCGTGGTCGATCGTTGTGGTCGATCGCCGCGTTTAATCGGTGGTGCCCGACTCGTCCGGCGGGCAGAGTGGTGGTGTCCGCGTCGCCGGGGAAACCCGGCGCCGTCTGCTGGGAGAGGAGCGGGGCGATGTCCATGCACGGCAGTGCGCCCGGCTCCCGTCAGGGCAGCCCGCGGCGGACTCCGGAGTAGTCCCTACTGCTCCGTCGAGTCCGCCCCGCACGGGGAACTGCCCGGGGCGGCCGCTTCGAGCACGCGCACATCGTCGCGTGGGCCGCCCACCCGGAGGATTGGCCGAGTTGGTAAGGCACCGGTTCGCTGAGCCGTGGTCGGGTCCGGGAACCCGCGCACGTTCGATCCGTGCATCCTCCGCCGAACGCCGAACGCCGAACGCCGAACGCCGAACGCCGAACGCCGAACGCCGGGCCTCAGCCCAGCATGCGCTCCAGCACGACCGCGATCCCGTCCTCCTCGTTGGAGGACGTCACCTCGTCGGCCACCGCCTTCAGCTCCCGGTGGGCGTTGGCCATGGCCACGCCGTGCGCGGCCCAGGCGAACATCGGGACGTCGTTGGGCATGTCGCCGAAGGCGATCGTCTCCGCCGCCCTCGCGCCCAGCCGGCGCGCCGCCAGCGACAGCCCCGTCGCCTTGGACAGCCCGAGCGGCAGCAGCTCGACGATGCCCTCGCCCGCCATGGTGACCGTGACGAAACCGCCCGCGGTGCGGACGGCCGCCTCGGCGAGCTCGTCGGAGGTCAGGGCCGGGTGCTGGATGTACAGCTTGTTCAGGGGCGCCGTCCACAGGTCCGACGCGTCCGTGAACGGTGTCGCGGGCAGCCCGCCCACGACCTCGTACCCGGGACCGACCAGCACCTCGCCCTCCAGCCCGTCGCGGCTCGCCGCCAGGTGCAGCGGACCGACCTCGGCCTCGATCTTGGCCAGCGCCACCCCGGCCAGTTGCCGGTCCAGCGTCACCGAGGTGAGCAGGCGGTGCGCGCCGGCGTCGTACACCTGGGCGCCCTGCCCGCAGACGGCGAGACCCCGGTAGCCGAGGTCGTCGAGTATGGGGCGGGTCCAGGGCACCGCGCGGCCGGTGACGACGATGTGCGCGGCGCCCGCCGCGGTGGCCGCGGCGAGCGCGTCCCGGGTGCGCGGGGAGACCGAGTGGTCGTCACGCAGCAGGGTGCCGTCGAGGTCGGTGGCGACGAGCCGGTACGGGAAGGGCGACGGGGCGGTGCTCACCGGGCGACCGGCTCCAGGAGCTCCCGGCCGCCCAGGTACGGGCGCAGCACCTCGGGCACGCGCACCGAGCCGTCGGCCTGCTGGTGGTTCTCCAGGATGGCCACGATGGTGCGCGGTACGGCGCACAGGGTGCCGTTGAGCGTGGCCAGCGGGCGCACCGTCTTGCCGTCGCGGACGCGGATCTGCAGGCGGCGGGACTGGAACTCGGTGCAGTCCGAGGTCGAGGTCAGCTCGCGGTACTTGCCCTGGGTCGGGATCCACGCCTCGCAGTCGTACTTACGCGCGGCGGAGGAGCCCAGGTCGCCCGAGGCGACGTCGATCACGCGGAACGGCAGCTCCAGCGAGGTCAGCCACTGCTTCTCCCACTCCAGCAGCCGCTGGTGCTCCTCCTGCGACTCCTCGGGGGTGACGTAGGAGAACATCTCGACCTTGTCGAACTGGTGCACGCGGAAGATGCCGCGGGTGTCCTTGCCGTGCGAGCCGGCCTCGCGGCGGAAGCAGGGGGAGAAGCCCGCGTAGCGCAGCGGCAGCCGGTCGGCGTCGATGATCTCGTCCATGTGGTACGCCGCCAGCGGCACCTCGGACGTGCCGACCAGGTAGAGGTCGTCCTTGTCGAGGTGGTAGACGTCCTGGGCGGCCTGGCCGAGGAAGCCGGTGCCCGCCATGGACTGGGGGCGCACCAGCGCCGGGGTGAGCATCGGCGTGAAGCCGGCCGCGGTGGCCTGGGCGATCGCCGCGTTCACCAGGGCGAGCTCCAGCAGGGCGCCGACGCCGGTGAGGAAGTAGAAGCGGGAGCCGGAGACCTTGGCGCCGCGCTCGACGTCGATCGCGCCGAGGAGCTGGCCGAGCTCCAGGTGGTCCTTGGGCTCGAAGCCCTCGGCGCCGAAGTCGCGGACGGTGCCGTGCGTCTCCAGGGTGACGAAGTCGTCCTCGCCGCCCACGGGGACGTCGGGGTGGATCAGGTTGCCCAGCTTGAGCAGGATCTCCTGGGTCTCGGCCGCGGCGGCCTCCCGGTCGGCGTCGGCGGCCTTCACGTCCGCCTTGAGCTGCTCCGCCTTCTTCAGCAGCTCGGCCTTCTCCTCACCGGCCGCCTTGGGGACGAGCTTGCCGAGCGCCTTCTGCTCGGCGCGCAGCTCGTCGAAGCGGACGCCGGACGACCTGCGCCGTTCGTCGGCAGACAGGAGGGCGTCGACGAGCGCGACGTCCTCTCCACGGGCGCGCTGCGAAGCGCGCACACGGTCGGGGTCCTCACGGAGCAGGCGAAGGTCAATCACGCGGTCAAGGCTACCGGTGCGGTGCGAGAGCCCACGACTCCCTCGTGCGGCAGGACGGCCGACTTTCCGTTATGCGGCAATTGCGCAGTGTGTTCCGTCGCGTCAAGAAAAGAGGGCGCATCCCCCGGTGAGGGTCGGTCCACAGGCGGCCGGTTGACTCGAATTCGCTGGTTGAGGTGACGCTTGGCGCTTGGTTTTCCACAGGCTCCCACGGCGTCGGAAAGTTATCCACAGGGTGTGGGGAAGTTCTGTGGACTTCGAAACGAGCCCCTCCGAGGGGGTGGCGAACCCTGGATTTCGCGCACAGGGCCCCTGAAATCTCACTTTCGAAGGAAAGGAGTTCACCCCAAAGGATTGCCCAAGGGAAAAGGCGGACAAAAGTGATCCACAGAGCGACAGGCGTGATCATGGCGCGTGGAGGGATGTGTCGACCGAAGGAACACGTCTGTCGACTTGTCCTCAGGTCGAGAAGCTGTCCTGTGGATAACTTCTGTGGATGACGAAAATCAGCAGGTAGGACCGGTGCCGTCCGGGCTGATGAGCCCGTCAGAAACGGCCGTCCTGGCACCGCGCCACCCAGTCCGCCGCGCCCGCGAACTCCTCGTCCGACGTGCCGGCGAACGGAGGCCGCACCTCCCCCGGCCGTACGTCCGCACGCGGGTACGAGCCGAGGAAACGCACCTGCAGACAGATCCGCTTCAGTCCCGTCAGCGCCTCGGCCATCCGGCGGTCCGAGATGTGTCCCTCGGCGTCGATGCAGAAGCAGTAGTTGCCGATGCCGGCTCCCGTGGGCCGGGACTGGAGCAGCATCAGGTTGATGCCCCGCGTGGCGAACTCGCCCAGCAGGTCGCGCAGGGCGCCGGGGTGGTCGTCGCGCTGCCACAGCACCACGGAGGTCTTGTCCGCACCGGTGCGTGCGGCGGGCCGGGCGGGCCGGCCCACCAGCACGAACCGGGTCTGGGCGTTCTCCGCGTCGTGGATGTTCGTCTCCAGGGCCTCCAGGCCGTACCGGGCGGCTGCGAACTCACCGGCGAAGGCGGCGTCGTACCGGCCCTCCTGGACCAGGCGCGCACCGTCCGCGTTCGAGGCGGCCGACTCCCAGTGGGCGTCCGGGAGATGGGTCGCGAGCCAGTTGCGGACCTGGGGCTGGGCGGCCGGGTGGGCGGTGACCGTCTTGATGTCCGACAGCGTGGTGCCCGGGCGGACGAGCAGGGCGAAGGTGATCGACAGCAGCACCTCGCGGTAGATCATCAGCGGGGCGCCGGCGACCAGTTCGTCGAGGGTGGTGGTGATGCCGCCCTCGACGGAGTTCTCGATGGGCACGAAAGCGGCCTCGGCCTCGCCGACGCGCACCGCGTCGAGCGCGGACTGCACGGACACGTACGGGATCAGCTCCCGGGTGGCGGCCTCGGGAAGCGTCCTCAGGGCGACTTCGGTGAAGGTGCCCTCGGGGCCGAGATACGCATAGCTCGCTGGCATGACCTCACCCTAATGCGCGCCCGACGGCATCAGCCCCGGATGCGCCCTCAGGGGTGACGCGGAGCGGTTCTCACCCCTCCAGCAGCGGCTGCCCCACATACTCGCCCTCCGCCGCGCCGCCCGGTACCGCGAACAGCCCGCTCGCCTCGTGACGGATGAACGGGGACAGCGCATCGCCCCGGTCCAGCTTGCGCTGCACCGGCACGAAGCCGCGCAGCGGGTCGGCCTGCCAGCAGATGAACAGCAGACCCGCGTCCGGCACCCCGTCCGCGTCGATGCCGTCGTGGTACGAGAACGGGCGCCGGAGCATCGCCGCGCCGCCGTTCTGGTCGGGACGGGTGATCCTGGCGTGGGCGTTGAAGGGGACGACCAGGTTGCCCTCGGCGTCCGTCTTCTCCAGGTCCATCTCGGAGGTCTCGGTGCCCCCGGACAGCGGCGCCCCGTCGGACTTGCGGCGCCCGATGACGTTCTCCTGCTCCTCGGCGGCGAGCTTCTCCCAGTCGTCCAGCAGCATGCGGATGCGGCGGACGACGGCGTAGGAGCCGTTCGCCATCCAGGCGGGCTCGCCGTTCTCGGGGACGAAGACGCGCCGGTCGAAGTCGGAGTCGGTGGGCCTGGGGTTGCGGGTGCCGTCGATCTGGCCCATCAGGTTGCGGGTCGTCATGGGGTGGGCGGTGGCGCCCGGCGAACGGTTGAAGCCGTTCATCTGCCAGCGCACCCTGGCCGCCGACCCCGCGTCCTTCTGCACCGCGCGCAGGGCGTGGAAGGCCACGAGGGCGTCGTCGGCACCGATCTGCACCCACAGGTCGCCGTCGCTGCGGGCCTTGTCGAGGCGGTCGGAGGAGAAGGCGGGCAGCGGGTCCAGGGCGACCGGGCGCTGTTCCTCCAGGCCGGTGCGGGCGAAGAAACTGTGGCCGAAACCGAAGGTGAGGGTCAGCGAGGAGGGGCCGGCGTCGCGGGCCACGTCGGTGTCGTCCTGCCTGCTCGGCTCGCCCGCCATCAGTCGGCGGGCCGTGTCCGACCAGCGGCGCAGCAGGGCGGCCGCCTCCTTGCGGCCGGCGCCGGGCGCCAGGTCGAAGGCGACGAGGTGGCCGCGGGCCTGGAGCCCCTCGGTGATGCCGGGCTGATGTTTCCCGTGAAACATCACCCGTCCGGCACCCACCGAGGTCAGCGGAGTGGCCTCGGCGGGCGCCGCCGCGTGTCCCACGACCGCCCCGCCCGACGCGCCGAGCACGAGGCCGGTGGCCCCGGCACCGAGCAGCCGGCGCCGGGACACGCCCTTCCCCGGCGCCCCGGCGCCCCCGGTGGTCCGGGCGGCGGTCCCCTCCTGGGCGGCCTCCGGAATGCGGGCCTGCGGAATGGACTGGTCGGTCATGGTGGTTCAGCCGATCTTCGCGTTCTTGGAGACGGTCACCTGGTCGATGTCGGACGTCCGCACGGTCACCTCGATCTTCCAGTCGCCCGCCATCGGGATCTGCACGCCGCTCGCCGACCAGTGTCCGGTGGCGACGCGGTCGGGGGCGACCGGCAGCGGTCCGATGTCCCGGGCGGAGAGGGTGAGGGCGACCTTCACCTCGGGGACGTCGAAGGCCTCGCCGTCCGTGCGCTCCACATGGAGGTGCAGGTCGTTGTCGCCCACCCGCGCGGGATCGAGGTCGATCGTGACGATGCCCCTGCCGTTCCCGCCACCGGTGTCGAACGGCATGTTCAGGGTCACCGCGCCGGTCCCCTGGCCGGCAGCGGCGGACGACGAGGACGAGGTGGAGGCGGCCGCCTCGGCCTCCTGCTCCGTGCGCCCCGGCTCGGTCTGCGTCAGCACGGTGGTGACGGCGAGCAGGACGACGGCGACGCCCGCCTCGGCGAGTACGGAGCGGCGCAGGCCGAAGCGGTTCGGGTCGGCGTCGCGCAGCCGCTTCTGCCGGGCGTTCTCCATCGCGGCCCGCTGCCGGGCGAGCTGAGCGGCTCGCGCGGGGTCCGTCCCGTCCTGCTCGCCGCGCCCGTCCCGTTCCCCGGCTCCCCCGGAACCGCTCTCCCCGGCTCGGGCGACCCCGGACTCGTCGGCCCCGGCCTTGCCGACCCCGGACTCGTCGGCCCCGGACCGCCCCGCGTCGGACCGCCCCGCGTCGGACTGTTCCGCGTCGGACTGTTCCGCGCCGGGCGGCGTCGCGGACACGGTGCCCGCGGGCTCCTTCTCCTCCCGCAGTTCCCGGCGCGCCGCCGGCGGCGCCGTCTGCGCCAGCCGCGCCGTCCACCGCCGCGAGACGGAGGCGATCGCGACCAGCACCACCACGAGCCCGATCTTGGCGAGCAGCAGCTGCCCGTAGCGGGTGTCGGTGAACGCCGACCAGGAACCGAGCTGCCGCCAGGACTGGTAGGTCCCGGTGACGACGAGCGCCACCACGCTGCCGAACGCGAGCCGGGAGAACCGCCGCACCGCGGTCCGGTCGACCGGGGTGTCGGCGGGCGCCCGGTAGAGCGCGACGAGCAGGGCGGTGAGCCCGCCGAGCCAGGCGGCGACGGCCAGCAGGTGGACGACGTCGACCGGCATGGCGATCCCCGCCTGGAGCCCCTGGGAGGCGTGCTCGGACATGGCCCAGCTCGCGGCCAGTCCGGTCGCCACGACCGTCCCCCCGATCGCCGGCCCGAGGGGCAGCTCCCGCTTCTCCTCGGCCGCCCCCGGACCGGCCTGCCGGCGCACGGCGCCGTCGTCCGGGACGGTGGCGGACGACGGGCGGGCGTGCGCCCCGAACAGCACCGCGATGAACAGCGCCGCCGCGGCGAGCAGCAGCAGCCGGGACACCAGCGCCGCGCCGGTCTTGGTCTGGAGCACCTCCCCGAGCAGCGTCAGGTCGAAGGCGTCGGCGAGCTCTCCGGAGCGGGTGTACGCACCGCGCAGGAGCAGCAGGGCGAGCGTGGCCGCGGTGAGCGCGAGCCACCCGGAGACGACCAGCCGCTGCACCGCCCGCACCCCGCCGCCGCGCGGCCAGCAGACGAGGACGAAGGCGGCCCCGCCCACCATGACGGCGAACCCGGCGTACGACACGTACCGGCCGAAGCCGTACAGCCCGCCGACCAGCCCGTCGCCGGAGGCCTGGGCGGAGGCGGGGACGGAGGTCTCGGAGGGGGCGCCGATGGAGAAGGTGAAGGCCCCGGCGACGGGGTGGCTGTCCGCCGACACCACCTGGTAGGCCACGGTGTACGTGCCGTCGGGCAGTCCGCCGAGCAGTCGCACGGAGTACGTGGTGCCGCTCGGGTTGGCCGGGGCGCCCTTGTCGACCCGCTGTCCCCTGGGGTCGAGCACGCGAACGGCGTCGTCGTTCACCGCGACCGGCTCGGAGAAGGTGAGCGAGACCTGGGTGGGGGCCCGGTCGACCACCGACCCCTGCCGCGGATCGCTCCCGGTCAGCGCGGCGTGCGCGGAGGCGGGAGCGGCCCCGGCGAGGAGCGCGCCGGCGACGGCCAGGAACAGCAGTACCAGGGTCCGCAGGCGGGGGGCGGTGGTCTGGGTCACGGGGGTGTCTCCCTCAGTGTCCGGTCTCGTGTCCGGCGTCGTGTCCGGCTCCGTGTCCGGTCGTGCGGCCGGACTTCGGCGTGTAGGTGGCGGCCTTCACCGGAACCTCGACCGTGACGGGGTCGGACCGGTCGAAGCGCAGCTCGACGGAGACCTTCTGGCCCTCCCGGGGCTTCCGCTTCAGCTGCTCGAACATCAGGTGGTTGCCGCCGCTCTCCAGCACGAGGCGCCCGCGGGCCGGGATGTCGAGCCCGTCGACCTCCCGCATGGAGCCGTCGACGGTCTCGTGCACGGTGACCCGTTCGGCGATGTCGCTGCTGGCGGAGGTCAGCCGGTCCGCCGTGTCGCCCTCGTTGGTGATGGTGAGGAAGCCCGCCGCCAGGTCCGACACCGGCTGGGGGATGTAGGCCGAGCCGACCGAGAGGTCCGCGGCGCCGCCACCGGAGCCGCCGCACCCGGTCAGGGCCAGGGCCAGCGCTCCGGCGACGGCCAGGGCCGTGGGCGCGCGGTGCCTCACGGCTTCTCGCCCTTGATGAGCGCGGGCAGGTCCTCGGTGTAGTCGTCCACGGTGGCGTCCTCGCCGTAGAGGACGTAACCGCCGTCGGTCTTCGGCGAGAAGGCGATGACCTGGGTGCCGTGGTCGGAGACGACCTTGCCCTGGTCGTCCTCGCGCGGCGGGTCGATCGTGATGCCGAGGGTGCGGGCGCCCGCCTGGATGGTGGCGAAGTCGCCGGTCAGGCCGACGACCTGGGGGTCGATGCCCTTGAGCCAGGTGCCGAGCGCCTCGGGGGTGTCCCGCTCGGGGTCGGTGGTGACGAACACCACCCGCAGCTCGTCCTGCTGGTCCTGGGGCAGCTGCTTCTTGGCCACCGCGATGTTGTTCATCGTCAGCGGGCAGACGTCGGGGCAGTGCGTGTAGCCGAAGTAGATCAGCGTGGGCCTGCCCGCGGTCTCCTTGCGGAAGTCGTACTCCTTGCCCCGGGTGTCGGTGAGGACGAGGTCCGGCTTCTCGAACGGCTTGTCGAGGACGGTGGCCGCCTTGTCGGCGCCCGCCTCCTCGGAGACCACGGCGACGGGCCGGCCGCTGTCGCTGTCGCCCTCGCCGCTGCCGCAGGCGGAGAGGGTCAGGGAGGCGGCGGCGAGCAGGGCGGCCGCCGCGAAGGTCTTCTTGCGCATGAGGGGTGTCCTGAGGTGAGGTGCTCCGGCGCGCACCGGGAGGCCACGGGCCGTGGCCGGCCCCGGCGCGCGCCGCTGAAAGGAGGACGGGGTCAGGCGGAGGTGCGCCGACGCCCGGCCAGTACGCCGTAGGCGACGCCCGCGGCACCGATGACGATGCCGACGACGCCCAGGACGCGTGCGAGGGTGTCCGTGCCACCGGAGTCGGACGCCGCGGTGGTCTCGGCGGAGGCCTTCTCGGCGGACCCGGCGCCGTCCTCGGCCTCCTCGGCCTCGTCGTCGTCCGAGGCACCGTGGTGGCCGTCGTCGGAGGCCGCCGACAGCGCGAGCACGGGGGCCGGGTGGTCGGGCTCCTCCTGGCCCTCCTGCGGCACCTCGATCCAGCGGACGACCTCCTTGTTGGAGTACGTCTGCAGGGCCTTGAAGACGAGCTCGTCCGCGTTCTCGGGCAGCGTGCCGACGGACACCGGGAACTTCTGGAAGAAGCCGGGCTCGACGCCGTCGCCGGTGGCGGTCCAGGTCACCTTGGTGACGGCCTCGTTGATCTTCCTGCCGTGCACCTCGAGCGGCTTGTCCAGCTTGGACTTGGTGACCTCGATGTCCCAGCCCTCGACCGGCTGCGGCATCACCGAGGCCAGCGGGTGGTCCGCGGGGAAGGTGATCTCGAGCTTGGTGGTCGAGGCGTTGTCCCGCTCGTTGGGGACCTTGAAGTTGAGGACCTCGTAGCCGCCCTTGGCGGCCTCCCCCTCGGGCTGCACGCCGACGTGCGCGAAGGAGGGGGTGGACACGGCGAGGACGGCGGCGCCGGCGACGGCGACGGCGGCGATACGGGAAGCCTTCATGGCAGAAGCACTCCGCTTCGGTTGGGTTTCGCTGACGGTGAGGGACGCGCGCCCGCGGCGGGGGGACCTCCCGGTCCCTCCCGGCCCCTCCCGGTCTCCCGGAGGAGGGCCCGGACGCGACGGGAACCGGACGCACACGCGGCGCCGCACGCCGGAGTCCCTCTCCCCGGCCCGGAGGACCGGTGTGGCGGAGTGGTGGTCGCGGCGCGTCAGGCGGCGAGGGCGAGTGCGGTGACGGCGGTCGGCGGGCCGCGGCGGATCACCGAGTGCTGGAGCGGTGCGGTGCGGGGCGCGGGCGGCTCGGGCGGCGCGGTGCGCGGCGTGCGGGGACCCGTCTCCGGTGTTCCGGGGAGCCCGGCGCGCAGGGCCCGCACCAGGGCGAGCGCCGCGCGGAGGGACCGTACGAGGGCCCCCTCGGCGACGCCGTGCGCCGACAGTTCGGTGAGCCGCAGCAGGGCCAGGTCGCCGCGGCGCAGCAGCCAGCCCGCGGCCGTCGCCGCGAGGGCGTGGCCGAGCAGCATCGGCAACGACGGCGGCAGGGACGCCGGGAGACCCGCGACGGTGGACAGGGCGTCCGCCGGGGCGCGCGCCGGACCCGGGTGGATCCCCGCGTCGGCGAGGATGCGGTGGGCCTGCGCGGGGCTGATCGCCGCCGCGCTGGGCCCGCACGTCAGCCGCGCGGCGCGCTCGACCAGCGCGGCGTCGGAGAGGACGGACGGCGAACCCGCGGGGAGCGCGACGGTGCCGTGCTGCCCGAGGCCGAACAGGATGTGCAGCGCCGTCTGGCCGACCGTCAGCAGCGCTGCGATCATCGGCACGGAACGCGCGCGTCCGGCGAGCGGCGCGGCGATCGCGAGCACCATGAGGAACCCGGCGGCCAGCGTCCACAGCGGAACGGCGGCGCAGGAGGCGAAACTGTGGCCCGCCCCGGCCAGCACGACGCAGACCGCGGCGAACACCGCGGCCCGCAGGATCCGGAGCCCTCGTCCGGAACGCGTCGTGCGCGCGTGGGGGGCAGACATGACGGGCTCATCATCGCACCGGCCCCCCGCCCGCCGTACGGCAGGTCCGCAAGATGCGGTACGACCGGAAGATCACCTCTGCCACGGGGTGCCCCACATACACCGATCGGTGCCGCGGCGCATCCGCCGTATGGGCGGTGTCACGCCGACTTCACGCTTACAAGTGAGTACTCAGGGCAATACGTAACGGTATGTCGAGCCGCGGCCGGGAGGCTGGAGCATGAGCATCTGGTGGTCACTCCATCTGCGGCGCGATGCTGCGAGCGTGCCGCTCGCCCGGCGCCTGCTGCTCGGCACCATGGAGACCGCGGGCGTCGACCCCGACGTCTCCTACGACCTCTCCGTCGCCCTCAGCGAGGCGTGTGCGAACGCCGTCGAGCACGGCGGGGACACCACGCGGGGCGGGACCTCGCAGGCGTACCGGGTGACCGCCTACCTCGACGGCGAGAAGTGCCGCATCGAGGTCGCCGACGAAGGCCCCGGCTTCCCCGCCGGCGCCGCGGGCCCCTCCCGTCCGCCGGCCCGCCCCGTGCCGTCCGACGCGGAGCACGGCCGGGGCCTGTGCCTCATCCAGGAGCTGGCCGACCACGTCCACATCGGCAGCGCGCCGGGCCGGAAAGGTGCGGTGGTGAGCTTCGACAAGATCCTGAAGTGGCGCGAGGACGCCCCGCTGGCGGCGGTGTAGCGCCGGCGCCGCTTCGCGGAGGCCGGGGACCCGGGGACCCGGGGGCACCGAGGATTCCGGGGCCCGGGACCCGAGGTCACGGAAGCGCGGACACGAAGGGGCCGGGCACCCCCGGGTGCCCGGCCCCTTCCGCGTCCACGGCGCGTCGTCAGCCCTTCAGGGAGGCCATCCACGCCTCGACGTCGTCCGACCGCCGCGGCAGCGCGGCGCTCAGGTTCCGGTTGCCGTCCTCGGTGACCAGGATGTCGTCCTCGATGCGGACGCCGATGCCCCGGTACTCCTCGGGCACGGTCAGGTCGTCGGCCTGGAAGTACAGGCCCGGCTCCACCGTGAGCACCATGCCGGGCTCCAGCGTGCCCGCGACGTACGTCTCGGTGCGCGCGGCGGCGCAGTCGTGGACGTCCATGCCGAGCATGTGACCGGTGCCGTGCAGCGTCCAGCGGCGCTGCAGGCCCAGCTCCAGCACCCGCTCCACCGGGCCCTCGACCAGACCCCACTCGACGAGCCGCTCGGCCAGCACGCGCTGGGCGGCGTCGTGGAAGTCGCGGTACTTGGCGCCCGGCTTCACCGCCGCGATGCCGGCCTCCTGGGCGTCGTACACGGCGTCGTAGATCTTCTTCTGCAGCTCGCTGTACCGGCCGCTGATCGGCAGCGTGCGGGTGACGTCGGCGGTGTAGTACGTGTGGGTCTCCACGCCCGCGTCGAGCAGCAGCAGGTCGCCGGGGCGGACCGGTCCGTCGTTGCGCACCCAGTGCAGGGTGGTGGCGTGCGGGCCGGCGGCGCAGATGGAGCCGTAGCCGACGTCGTTGCCCTCCACGCGGGCACGCAGGAAGAACGTTCCCTCGATGTAGCGCTCGGACGTCGCCTCGGCCTTGTCGAGGACCTTCACGACGTCCTCGAAGCCGCGCACGGTGGAGTCGACGGCCTTCTGCAGCTCACCGATCTCGAAGTCGTCCTTGACCAGCCGCATCTCGGAGAGGAAGACGCGCAGCTCCTCGTCGCGCTCGGCGGTGACCTTGTCGGTCAGCGCCGCCTCGACGCCGGCGTCGTGACCCCGCACGACCCGCACCGGGCCGGTGGCCTCGCGCAGCTTGCCGGCCAGCTCGCGCACGTCGGAGGCGGGGATGCCGTACAGCTTCTCGGCCTCGGTGAGGGAGTGGCGGCGGCCGACCCACAGCTCGCCCTGGCCGTCCAGCCAGAACTCGCCGTTCTCGCGGTTGGAGCGCGGCAGGAGGTAGAGCGTCGCCCGGTGCCCGTCGGCGGTGGGCTCCATGACGAGGACGCCGTCCTCGGTCTGGTTGCCGGTGAGGTAGGCGTACTCGACCGACGCCCGGAAGGGGTACTCGGTGTCGTTCGAGCGGGTCTTCAGGTTGCCCGCGGGGACGACCAGGCGCTCGCCCGGGAAGCGGGCGGACAGCGCGGCGCGGCGCGCGGCGGTCTCGGCGGCCTGGGGGACCGGCTCCAGGTCGTGCAGCTCGGTGTCGGCCCAGCCGCTGCGCATGTTGGCGGCCAGCTCGTCGGACACGCCCGGGTACAGGCCGTTCTTGCGCTGCTTGATCGGCTCTTCCTCAGCGGTCTCCGGGTTCTCCGGCAGCTCCTCCGCCACGGTCATCCTCCTCGCTACGGCACGGGACCTGCCCCCGGGCTCTCGGCTTCGCCCGAGCGGGGGGCACCCCCATCGTACGGTCGTACGGAAACGGCCGAAGGGTGCGAGGGCCTGTTACCGGGGGCGCACGGAGGATGACGCGGAGGGCGGCCGGAGCGCGGTCCCGCGCCTACGCGAACCGCGCGGCCAGCAGCACCACGTCCTCCGCGGAGTCCGCCGTGCCCGCCCCCCGGGGCAGCACCGTGCGCAGGACGTGGTCGGCGATCGCGCCGGGGTCGTGGCGCAGCGCCCTCGGCACCCCGGCCGCCGCCGCGTGCAGCCGGGCGAAGGCGCGGTCGGTGGGGTCGCCGGTGCGGTGCAGCAGTCCGTCGGTGTACAGCAGCACCGTCTCCCCCGGTTCGGGGCGGACCTCCACGCTCGGCGCCTCCCAGCAGGCCAGCATGCCCAGGGGGACGGAGACGGAGGTCTCCACGAACTCCGTGCGCCGCTCGCCGATCAGCAGCGGCGGGCTGTGCCCGGCCCCGGCCAGCGTGATCCTGCGCAGCGCGGGTTCGCAGTAGCCGAACAGCGCGGTGGCCGACCGGGCCGGTTCGGTGAGCCGCAGCAGCAGTTCCAGGTCGGACAGGACGGCGACCGGGTCCTCGCCCTCCATCACGGCGTACGCGCGCAGGGACGCCCGCAGCCGCCCCATCGCGGCGACCGCGCCGGGACCCGACCCGGTGACGGACCCCACGGCGAGGCCGAGCGCGGCGTCCGGCAGGGGCAGCGCGTCGTACCAGTCGCCGCCCCCGCGCGGGGAGGTGGCGTGCCGGGCGGCGAGCTGGACGCCGGGGACGCGGGGGAGGCGCGAGGGCAGCAACTCCTCGGACAGGGTGGCCAGGCACGCGCGGCTGCGCTCGAGTTCGAGGAGCCGGGCGAGGTGCTCGGCGGCGTGACGGGCGTACAGGCCGACGAGGTGGCGCTGCCGCTCCGACGGCTCGGCGGGCTCGTCGTAGAGCCACACCGCGGCGCCCAGGCGGCCGGTGGTCCCGGTGGTGAGCGGGAGGGCGTAGCTGGCGGCGTAGCCGAGGCGCGCGGCGACCTCGCGGTGCCGGGGGTCGAGTCCCTTCTCGGCGAACAGGTCGGGCTCGGCGACGCCGTCGCCGGCGCCGGGCGGTCCGTCCAGGATCCTGCCGTGCGCCAGGGAGCCGCGCGGCACCGTCTCCAGGTGGCCGAGGTCCGCGCGGGCCAGGCCGAGGCCGACGGTGGTGTCCGGGCCGAGGCCGTCGGCGGGTTCCAGGGCGACGAGGCCGCGCCGGGCGCCCACCAGGGCGGAGCCCGCGCGCAGCAGTTCCCGCAGCGCCTCGTCGAGCGCGCTCACGCGGACCAGGCGCTCGGTGAGCTCGTGGAGGGTCGTGAGGTCGGAGACCCACCCGGCGAGACGGTCCTGGAGCAAGGCGCCCGGTGCGTGCCGGGCAGGCGCCGGGGAGGTGGAGGCGCCCGCGGCGACGGACGCGACAGTGTGGGCGGGGGCCGGGACCGTGGAATCGATTCCGGCCACTTTCGGAGGGTGCGAGGCGTTCATGGTGTCCGGCTTTCCGACCGGTGCGTACTGCTCAAAAGCATCGCAAACCCCCATGTCGTTCTGCGTCACCGGCAGTGTCTCCACATGTACACGTACTCGTGAGGAGATGTCCAGCATTGTCCTGCTGGGATTCCTGGTGTCCGTGGGACGGGAGGAAACTCGCCGCAGACCCCTTGTCGAAATGTGAAGTTGGCTTGAAACTGCCTCAGGGGGAGGCGGATTGCGGTCGACTGGGCTTGCTCGACGGAGCGTCACGACGGTCGTGATGGGTACGTACTCGGTGAAGGCCGGGGGTGGCGGGGAGCCACCCGGGAACCCGGCGACGGATCCGGGCGTCTCCACCATCGACGGCCGTGCCCCATCCTCCCGTGGCGGAGGCGGAGAGAACCACGCGCGACGGCAAACGCCAGACTTCGCCACCCCCATCCCATGCCCATGCTTCCGAGGGACGCGGTATGGGTGGAACGGTCACGGAGGCAGCCCATGCTCGGCCCATGGGGGCTCCCCCTGCCCGGCGCGGGGGTGTGATGCGCCAACAGGTACGCACAGTGAAGTGATCGACACATGGTGTGATGTGGACCACGGTGTTGCCAGGCGTGCAACGGAAAGGAACGAGCGCTCATGCGCGAGATCCTCGGAAGGCGACGCAGGCTCCTGTCCCGGCGCGGTGACGGAGGGCCGGAGTTGATCGACGCGGCCCTGACCTTCGCCACGGAGTGGCAGTGGCCCGTACTCCCGGGCGTGGCGGCGGACCCACGGGGCGGCAGGTCCCGCTGCGGCTGCCCCGACCCGGAGTGCACGGTGCCGGGCGCCCATCCCTTCGACCCCGGCCTCCTCGCGGCCACCACCGACGCGCGCATGGTGCGCTGGTGGTGGGGCAACCGGCCGGCGGCCCCCGTCATCCTGGCCACCGGCGGCAGGGCCCCCTGCGCGGTCTCGCTGCCCGCCCTGCCGGCCGCCGGCGCCCTCGGCGCACTCGACCGCCGCGGAGTGCGGCTCGGCCCGGTCGTCGCCTCGCCGACCCGCTGGGCGATCCTGGTGAAGCCGTACTCCCTGGAGCAGTTGGGCGAACTGCTGTACGCCAAGGACTTCGTCCCCGGCTCCCTCCGCTTCCACGGCGAGGGCGGCTATCTCGCCCTGCCCCCGTCCGTGACCGCGCAGGGCGAGATCCGCTGGGAACGTGCTCCGCTGCCCGGTTCGGCCTCGCCCTGGGTGCCCGACGTCGAGGCCGTGGTGGACGCCGTGGTCGAGGCCCTCACCCGGACGGGCGTGAGCGCGCCCGAGCTGTAGGGGACCGGCCCGGGTCGTCGCGGCCGCGGGGCCCACGGGCCGCGAGGGAGGACCCCGTCGCCGCGCTCCGCGGTCAACGCGCCGGTGGAGACGGGCAGTTGGCGCGCGGTCGCGTTCCGTGAACCGGTACCGGCACGGAAAGACCCGGTTGCTGGCGACGGGGGATGCACCAGCAACCGGGCTAATGGAACGGTAACAAGAGATCCGCGGTTAGCAAATTCGGTCCCGGCTTTTCCGGTCACCGACTGGCTTGTCCGCACCGGGAGTTGCCTCCGCGGCCGGTGATGCGGCCGGAACGGTCCGGCCTGCCGGCCGACCGGCCGGACCCGGTCGCGCGGGAGCGCCTCAGTTGAGCGTGACCTGGCGGTTGGTCAGCCCGCCGCGCGCCCGGCGCTCCTCGGCGGTCAGCGGCGCGTCCGCGGCCAGCGCGGCGGTGAGCCGCTCGGCGAACTCGGCCGCCGGCTTCTCCACGTCCTCGGCCGTGACCCCGCTGGGCAGGTCCCAGACCGGCACGGTGAGTCCGTGGGCGCGGAAGGAGCCCACGAGCCGCGTGCCCTCGCCGAGGGAGGACCGCCCGGCCGCGTGCAGCCGCGCGAGAGCGTCCAGAAGCTGCTCCTCGGGGTGCGGCATGACCCACCGCAGGTGGTTCTTCTCCGGCGTCTCGCACCAGTACGCGCAGTCCACGCCCGAGAGCTTGACGGTCGGGATGGCCGCGGCGTTGGCCCGCTCCAGGGAGGCGGCGACGTCCGGCGTGGCGTTCTCCGGGTCCGGGACCCAGAACTCGAACCCGCTGTGCACCACCGGCTCGAAAGCGCCCTCGGGGTCCAGCAGGTCCTGCAGCCGGGGGCCGTCGGCGGGAGCGCGGCGGCCCTGCACCGGGGTGCCGGGGTCGGCGGTGAGCGCGCGCCGGAGGGTGTCGGCCAGGTCGCGGCTGATGTCACCGGAGGAGGTGTCGTTCTGCAGGCCGAGCAGGACCGAGCCGTCGTCGCGGCGCAGGGCGGGCCAGGCCATCGGCAGCACCGTGGCCAGCGTGACCGACGGGACGCCCTCGGGCAGGCCGTCCCTCAGCGTCAGCTCGACGGTGGCGGCCGGCACCAGCTCGCGCAGCGCCACCCAGTCGCACTCGCCCGGCAGGCCCTCGAACGGGCGGTGCACCAGCTCGGTCACGGCGTGCGCGGCGGCACGGCCGTGGCAGGCCTTGTAGCGGCGGCCGCTGCCGCACGGGCAGGGCTCGCGGGCGCCGACGACCGGGACCTCTCCGTCCGTGAGCTGCGGGCGCTTGGCCTTCGTCTGGGGTCGCTTCTTGGCCATCGTGGGTGTCTCCCGGTTACGGCTCGTCTCGTACGGGCGCCGAGCCTAGCCGTTCGCGCCGCGGCCGACGGGTTCCGGTGGCGCGCCGTGCCGTCCGGGGGGCCCGGTCCGCCTCCGCCACGCCGGCCGCGCGCCTTCCCGGACCGGGCCGCCGAAGGCGATGCTCCTATGGATGTCAAGCGGCTTCGGCGAGGTCGCTTCGGGCGGTGTTGCGGCCAGGGTGCGTCATGCGGAGTGACCTCACGAGGACGCGG
>NZ_JBVITR010000072.1:15274-25772 GCF_055574875.1 Streptomyces sp. NPDC034670 | reverse complement strand
CCACCGGGCGGGCACCGTCAAGGGCCTGACCGCCGAGATCGGCGCCTCCGTCACCGCCGGCGCCGTCCTCTGCGAGATCAAGGACTGACCCGGACGGCGTGACAGGGCGCCCGGCGGACCGGTCGAGGGTCCGCCGGGCGCCTTTCGTCCACGGGCCCGCCGGACGTCCGTGCGATCCGGTGGTGGGCGGCGACAGGACGACGCCGCGCCCTCACCTCCTGCGCAGGTCCGCCACCCGGGCCCGTTCGGCACCCGTCGGCTGTTCGGCTCCCAGGCCCACGGCCGGACGGAGCCCGGGGCCCTGGCGGCGCGGCCCGGGGAGGGGCACGTCACGGCGCTTCCGGCCCGCCGGAGGTCCGTCGCCCCCCGAGCCCGCCGGCCCCCCCGGCGCCCCGGCGACGGCGATCTGCACGCCCTGGTCGGCGAGCGCCTGGAGCTCGGTGGCGGCGCGGTCGTCGTGGGTGGGCGGCTCGTCCGTCACGAGGCGGGTGATGAGGTCCGTGGGCACGGTCTGGAACATGGTGTCCGTACCCAGCTTGGTGTGGTCGGCGAGGACCACCACCTCCGCCGCCGCCTGCACCAGCGCCCGGTCGACCGAGGCCGACAGCATGTTGGACGTGGAGAGCCCCCGCTCGGCGGTCAGACCGCTCCCGGACAGGAACGCCCGGGACACCCGCAGCCCCTGCAGGGACTGCTCGGCACCGCTGCCGACGAGGGCGTAGTTCGAGCCGCGGAGCGTACCGCCGGTCATCACGACCTCCACCCGGTTGGCGTGGGCCAGGGCCTGGGCGACCAGCAGGGAGTTGGTGACGACGGTCAGCCCGGGCACCCGGGCCAGCCGGCGCGCCAGCTCCTGCGTGGTGGTGCCCGCGCCGACCACGATGGCCTCGCCCTCCTCCACGAGGTTCGCGGCGAGGTCGGCGATGGCGGTCTTCTCGGCGGTCGCGAGGTGTGACTTCTGCGGAAAGCCGGACTCCCGCGTGAACCCGCCCGGCAGTACCGCACCGCCGTGCCGGCGGTCGAGGAGTCCTTCTGCCTCCAGCGCGCGCACGTCCCGCCGTACGGTCACTTCGGAGGTCTGGACGACGCGGGCGAGTTCACGGAGCGACACGGCCCCGTTCGCCCGCACCATTTCGAGGATCAATTGGCGACGTTCTGCAGCGAACACGAAACTGACAGTAACGCCGACGACCGTCTGCTTTCAGCAGTTTGCGCTGAATAGCAGAAGTTGTTCGCAGCGAACCGTGCCGAGTGGTATAGGGCCCGGTCCCGTCGCCCGTGCCGGCCGCGCGGCCGTCACCGCGCGGCCGGCGGGGGCCGTGTCCGGCCGTCAGGCCTCGCCGCCCGCCTTCCGGGTGTGCAGCTGACGTGCCACCTCGGCGATCGAACCCGACAGCGACGGGTAGACCGTGAAGGCGTTCGCGATCTGTTCCACCGTCAGGTTGTTGTCGACCGCGATCGAGATGGGGTGGATGAGTTCCGAGGCGCGCGGCGCGACGACGACGCCGCCCACCACGATGCCGGTGCCCGGCCGGCAGAAGATCTTGACGAAGCCGTCGCGGATGCCCTGCATCTTCGCGCGGGGGTTGCGCAGCAGCGGCAGCTTCACGGTCCGGGCGTCGATCCTGCCGGAGTCCACGTCGGCCTGGGTGTACCCGACGGTGGCGATCTCGGGGTCGGTGAAGACGTTCGACGAGACGGTCTTCAGGTTCAGCGGGGCGACCGCGTCGCCGAGGAAGTGGTACATGGCGATGCGCCCCTGCATGGCGGCCACCGAGGCCAGGGCGAACACACCGGTCACGTCGCCGGCGGCGTACACGCCCGGGGCCGTGGTCCGGGAGACCTTGTCGGTCCAGATGTGTCCGGAGTCCCGCAGCCGGACCCCGGCCTCCTCCAGGCCCATGCCCTCGGTGTTGGGGATGGCGCCGACGGCCATCAGGCAGTGCGAGCCGGTGATCACCCGCCCGTCGGCGAGGGTCACCTCCACCCGGTCCCCGACCCGCTTCGCGGACTGCGCCCGCGAGCGCGCCATGACGTTCATGCCGCGCCGGCGGAAGACGTCCTCCAGCACCGCGGCGGCGTCCGGGTCCTCGCCCGGCAGCACCCGGTCGCGCGACGACACGAGCGTCACCCGGGAGCCGAGCGCCTGGTAGGCGCCGGCGAACTCGGCGCCCGTGACGCCGGAGCCGACCACGATGAGCTCCTCGGGGAGCTCGTCCAGGTCGTACACCTGGGTCCAGTTCAGGATCCGCTCGCCGTCGGGCCGGGCGTCGGGCAGCTCGCGCGGGTGTCCGCCGGTGGCGATCAGCACCGCGTCGGCGACCAGCGTCTCCTCGGTCCCGTCGGCGGCGCGCACCACGACCTTGCGCGACCCGTCGAGGGACTGCATGCCCTCCAGGCGCCCGCGCCCGCGCAGCACGCGCGCGCCCGCCCGGGTCACGGACGCGGTGATGTCGTGCGACTGGGCCAGGGCGAGCCGCTTCACCCGCCGGTTGACCTTGCCCAGGTCCACGCCCACCACCCGGGCGGCCTGCTCGATGTGCGGGGTGTCGTCGGCGACGATGATGCCCAGCTCCTCGTACGAGGAGTCGAAGGTGGTCATCACCTCGGCCGTGGCGATCAGGGTCTTCGACGGCACGCAGTCGGTCAGCACCGACGCCCCGCCCAGACCGTCGCGGTCGACGACGGTCACCTCCGCGCCGAGCTGCGCGGCGACCAGCGCCGCTTCGTATCCGCCGGGTCCGCCACCGATGATCACGATCCGAGTCACGTACTCCATTGTCCCGCACACTTCACCGTGCGACCGCCCGGGGGGCCCGCCCGCGGCCCCGTCGTCACCGGCGTGCCCCCCGCCCCCGCTGCCGTACCCTTCCCCCATGTCGCTCTACGCCGCGTACGCCGGCAACCTCGACGCGCGGCTGATGTCCCGCCGTGCCCCGCACTCGCCGCTGCGTGCCACCGGCTGGCTGAACGGGTGGCGGCTGACGTTCGGGGGCGAGGGCTGGGAGGGCGCGCTGGCGACCCTCGTCGAGGACCCGCTGGCCCAGGTCTTCGTCGCGCTGTACGACATCGCTCCCATGGACGAGGAGTCCCTGGACCGCTGGGAGGGCGCCGGCCTGGACATCTACCGCCGCGTCCGGGTCCGCGCCCACACCCTGGACGGCGAGGAGCCGGCCTGGACCTACGTCCTCAACGCCTACGAGGGCGGTCTCCCCTCGGCCCGCTACCTGGGCGAGATCGCCGACGCGGCGGAGTCCGCGGGCGCGCCGCACGACTACGTCATGGAGCTGCGCAAGCGCCCCTGCTGAGCGCGCCGGCGGTTCCCCGCCGGAAACGACACGGCAACGATCGTCTTCCGGTGCACCCCGGCATCTACGCGCGTAGGCGAAGACCGGCTACCCTCATCGACGTGAACGCTTCTCTTCTTCCGGACGACCTCCAGGGCGACCCCCACGCCGCAGCCGACGCCGCCGCCTCGCGCCTGCGCGAACTCACCGGCGCCGAGACCCACGACGTCGCCCTCGTGATGGGCTCCGGCTGGGCGCCGGCCGTGGACGCCCTCGGCACCCCCGAGGCCGAGTTCCAGGTCACCGAGCTGCCCGGCTTCCCGCCGCCGGCGGTCGAGGGCCACGGAGGCAAGATCCGCTCGTACCGCATCGGAGCCAAGCGCGCCCTGGTCTTCCTGGGCCGCACCCACTACTACGAGGGACGCGGCGTCGCCGCCGTCGCCCACGGCGTCCGCACGGCCGTGGCCGCCGGCGCCAAGACCGTCGTCCTCACCAACGGCTGCGGCGGTCTGCGCGCGGGCATGCGCCCCGGTCAGCCGGTCCTGATCAGCGACCACATCAACCTCACGGCCACCTCCCCCATCGTCGGCGCCCACTTCGTCGACCTGACGGACCTCTACTCCCCCCGGCTGCGCGCCCTCTGCAAGGAGGTCGACCCCACCCTGGAGGAGGGCGTCTACGCCCAGTTCCCCGGCCCGCACTACGAGACGCCGGCCGAGATCCGCATGGCCCGGGTGATCGGCGCGGACCTGGTCGGCATGTCCACGGTCCTGGAGGCCATCGCCGCCCGTGAGGCGGGCGCCGAGGTCCTGGGCATCTCCCTGGTCACCAACCTGGCCGCCGGCATGACGGGCGAACCCCTCAACCACGAGGAGGTCCTCCAGGCGGGCCGCGACTCCGCCACCCGCATGGGCTCCCTGCTGGCCCAGGTGCTGGGCCGCCTGTAGGGCACCCGGCGGGCGGGGCGGCGGCGCACGGACGGGTGCCCGGGACGGCGGCGGGCTTCCGCACCCGCCCGCGGCGGGCGGGGCGGGGCGGCCGGCGCGTCGGCGCGAGCGCCCCGGCGGGCGACCGGTTCCGCACCGGGCCGGGGACGGACACCCCCGGTCGCGGGCGCTCCGCGCCCCGCCGCAGCCGCAGCCGCACCGCAGACACCCGTACCCGAACCCACCCCCGCAACGAGAGGCTGACCGAACGTGCAAGACGACCTCATCGCACGCGCCGAGGCGTGGCTGGCCGAGGACCCCGACGCGGACACCCGCGAGGAACTCGCCCGCCTCATCGCCGCCGAGGACCACGCCGAGCTCGCCGCGCGCTTCGGCGGCACCCTCCAGTTCGGCACCGCCGGTCTGCGCGGCGAGCTCGGCGCCGGCCCGATGCGCATGAACCGCTCCGTCGTCATCCGCGCCGCCGCCGGCCTCGCCGCGTACCTGAAGAAGCGGGGACACGCCGACGGCCTCGTCGTCATCGGTTACGACGCCCGCCACAAGTCGGCCGACTTCGCCCGCGACACCGCCGCCGTCATGACCGGCGCCGGTCTCCGGGCGGCCGTCCTGCCCCGCCCCCTGCCCACCCCCGTCCTCGCCTTCGCCATCGGGCACCTCGGCGCGGTCGCCGGCGTGGAGGTCACCGCCAGCCACAACCCGCCCCGCGACAACGGCTACAAGGTGTACCTGGGCGACGGCTCCCAGATCGTCCCCCCGGCCGACGCGGAGATCGCCGCGGAGATCGCCGCCGTCACCTCCCTCGCCGCGGTCCCCCGCCCCGCGGAGGGCTGGGAGATCCTCGACGACGGCGTCCTGGACGCCTACCTCGCCCGCACGGATGCCGTCCTGGCCGAGGGCTCCCCCCGCACCGCCCGCACGGTCTACACCGCGATGCACGGCGTCGGCAGGGACGTCCTGCTCGCCGCCTTCGCCCGCGCCGGCTTCCCCGCCCCCGAGCTCGTCGCCGAGCAGGCCGACCCCGACCCGGACTTCCCGACCGTCGCGTTCCCCAACCCGGAGGAGCCCGGCGCGATGGACCTCGCCTTCGCGAAGGCCCGCGAGACCGGGCCCGACCTGGTCATCGCCAACGACCCGGACGCCGACCGCTGCGCCGCGGCCGTCCGGGACGGGGACGACTGGCGCATGCTGCGCGGCGACGAGGTCGGCGCCCTGCTCGCCGCCCACCTGGTCCGCCGCGGCGCGACCGGCACGTTCGCCGAGTCGATCGTGTCGTCCTCGCTCCTCGGCCGCATCGCCGAGAAGGCCGGCCTCCCCCACGAGGAGACCCTGACCGGCTTCAAGTGGATCGCCCGGGTCGAGGGCCTGCGCTACGGCTACGAGGAGGCGCTCGGCTACTGCGTCGACCCGGAGGGCGTGCGCGACAAGGACGGCATCACGGCGGCGCTGCTCCTCACGGAGCTGGCCTCCGTCCTGAAGGCCGAGGGCCGCACCCTCCCGGACCTCCTCGACGACCTCGCCGTGGAGCACGGCCTGCACGCCACCGACCAGCTCTCGGTCCGCGTCCAGGACCTCTCCCTCATCGCGGCCGCGATGCGCCGCCTGCGCGAGCGGCCCCCGGCCGAGCTGGCGGGCCTGCGGGTCACCGGCGCCGAGGACCTGGCCCGGGGCACGGACCGGCTCCCGCCCACGGACGGCCTGCGCTACACCCTGGACGGCGCCCGGGTGATCGTCCGCCCCAGCGGCACGGAGCCGAAGCTGAAGTGCTACCTGGAGGTGGTGGTCCCGGTCGCCGGACGGGCCGGCCTCCCCGCGGCCCGGGCGAAGGCCGGTGAGCTGCTGGCGGCGCTCAAGCGGGACCTGTCACGGGCAGCGGGCATCTGACGCACGCCCGCGGGGCGCCCCACCCGCGGGGCGCCCCGCGGGCGCGGACCCGGCGTTCCGCGTCCCGCGGCCGGCCGTCATCCCGTCGCCAGCAGGACCACCAGCAGCACGGCCCCCGCCGCCGCCGGCGCCAGGATCTCGTACGCCCACCGCACGCTCACCGGGCCCTGGGCGCTCTTCGCTCCCTGCCGGTCCTCGCGCAGTTCCCGCAGTTCGTCCATGATGCGGTCGGTCCGCGCCCGCACCGGCTTCCCCGGCGCGGCGGACGAGGACCCTCCCGGCCGGGACGCGCCGCCCCCGCCCGTCCTCCGGCCCGCGGCGGGGGTGCCGATGCCCTGCGCCCGCTCCCCCATCGCCCGCGCCTCCTGCCGGGCCGCCCGCTTGCGTTCCCGCAGCGACACGGGCAGGGCCCACAGCTGGTACTTCGCGCCGGTGTCGGTGAGGACCTCGTGGGAGTAGCCGGAGCGCAGCGCGGCGACCCGCCCCCAGGGCAGCACGATCACGCGGAAGGGGTTGCGCACGTGCAGCCGGTCGGCGTCGGTCCGCACGGCGGGGCGCAGGGTGAAGGCGACGACCAGGGGCACGACGAGGAGCAGCACGGCCAGCGCCAGCCACGGGGTGCGGCCCTCCCCGGCGACCAGCGCGTCGCCGCCGAGCCATCCGGCGACGACGAGCAGCAGCACGCCGCCGACGATGCCCGGGGCCGACCGGTGCACCCGGCTCCCGCCCTCGGGCTCGGAGGGCCCCGAGGACCGCGCGGGCTCCGGAGCGGGCGACTGAGGCTCAGGGGTGGTCATACCTGCGATTCTGCACGACGGCGCGGGCGGCTTTTCCACGCGGTCCGTGCCGCGGGGGAGGGGCGGACCGGGGCTGTACAGCCGCTACGCGCGTAGATATGCTCGGCTGGTGACCATGCCCACCACTGCACCCCCCGCACACGCCCTGAACGACGTCACCGCGTCCGACAGCACGCTGCGCCGCTTCCTCCACGGGCTGCCCGGCGTCGACGCGGTCGGCCTGGAGGCGCGTGCCGCCTCCCTCGGCACCCGCTCGATCAAGACGACCGCGAAGGCGTACGCCATCGACCTCGCCATCTCGATGGTCGACCTGACGACGCTGGAAGGCGCGGACACCCCGGGCAAGGTCCGGGCGCTCGGCGCGAAGGCGGTCCGCCCCGACCCGACCGACCGCACGACCCCCGCCACGGCCGCGGTCTGCGTCTACCCCGACATGGTGGCCACGGCCAGGGAGGCGGTCGCCGGCTCCGGCGTCAAGGTCGCCTCCGTCGCCACCGCCTTCCCGGCCGGCCGCGCCCCGATCGCCGTCAAGCTGGCGGACGTCCGCGAGGCCGTCGCCGCCGGCGCGGACGAGATCGACATGGTCATCGACCGCGGCGCGTTCCTCGCCGGGAACTACCTGAAGGTGTACGACGAGATCGTCGCCGTGAAGGAGGCCTGCGGCACGGACGCGCGGCTGAAGGTCATCTTCGAGACGGGCGAGCTGTCGACGTACGACAACATCCGCCGGGCGAGCTGGCTCGGCATGCTGGCGGGCGCGGACTTCATCAAGACCTCGACCGGCAAGGTGGCGGTGAACGCCACGCCCGCGAACACGCTCCTGATGCTGGAGGCGGTCCGCGACTTCCGCGCGCAGACCGGCGTCCAGGTCGGCGTGAAGCCGGCCGGCGGCATCCGCACCAGCAAGGACGCGATCAAGTTCCTCGTGCTGGTCAACGAGACCGCGGGCGCGGACTGGCTGGACAACCACTGGTTCCGCTTCGGCGCCTCCTCGCTGCTGAACGACCTGCTGATGCAGCGTCAGAAGCTGGCCACCGGCCGCTACTCCGGCCCCGACTACGTGACGGTGGACTGATCACCATGGCATCCGCATTCGAGTACGCCCCGGCGCCCGAGTCCCGCTCGGTCGTCGACATCGCGCCGTCCTACGGCCTGTTCGTGGACGGCGAGTTCACCGAGGCGGCCGACGGCAGGGTCTTCAAGACCGTCAGCCCCGCCACCGAGGAGGTCCTCTCCGAGGTCGCCCGGGCCGGCGAGGCGGACGTGGACCGCGCGGTACGGGCCGCCCGCAAGGCGTTCGGGAAGTGGTCCGCGCTGCCCGGCTCCGAGCGCGCCAAGTACCTGTTCCGCATTGCCCGGATCATCCAGGAGCGCAGCCGCGAGCTGGCCGTCCTGGAGACGCTGGACAACGGCAAGCCGATCCGGGAGACGCGTGACGCGGACCTCCCGCTGGTCGCCGCGCACTTCTTCTACCACGCGGGCTGGGCCGACAAGCTGGAGCACGCCGGCTTCGGCGCCGACCCCCGGCCGCTCGGCGTCGCGGGCCAGGTCATCCCCTGGAACTTCCCGCTGCTGATGCTCGCCTGGAAGATCGCCCCGGCGCTCGCGACGGGCAACACGGTGGTGCTCAAGCCCGCCGAGACGACCCCGCTCTCCGCGCTCTTCTTCGCGGACGTCTGCCGCCAGGCCGGTCTCCCCAAGGGCGTCGTCAACATCCTTCCCGGCTACGGCGACGCCGGCGCCGCGCTGGTGGCGCACCCGGACGTGGCCAAGGTCGCCTTCACCGGCTCCACGGCCGTCGGCAAGGAGATCGCCCGCACGGTCGCCGGCACCCGCAAGAAGCTCACGCTCGAACTGGGCGGCAAGGGCGCCAACATCGTCTTCGACGACGCGCCGATCGACCAGGCCGTCGAGGGCATCGTGAACGGCGTCTTCTTCAACCAGGGCCAGGTCTGCTGCGCGGGCTCCCGCCTCCTGGTCCAGGAGTCGATCCACGACGAGCTGCTGGACTCCCTCAAGCGCCGGCTCGCCACCCTGCGCCTGGGTGACCCGCTCGACAAGAACACCGACATCGGCGCGATCAACTCCGCGGAGCAGCTCTCCCGCATCACCTCGCTCGTCGAGCAGGGCGAGGCGGAGGGCGCCGAGCGCTGGTCCCCGGCCTGCGAACTCCCGGAGAGCGGCTACTGGTTCGCCCCGACCCTGTTCACGGGCGTCACCCAGGCGCACACCGTCGCCCGCGACGAGATCTTCGGCCCGGTGCTGTCCGTGCTCACCTTCCGCACCCCGGACGAGGCCGTGGCCAAGGCCAACAACACGCCGTACGGCCTGTCGGCGGGCGTGTGGACGGAGAAGGGCTCGCGGATCCTCGCCGTGGCGAACAGGCTCCGTGCGGGTGTCGTCTGGTCCAACACGTTCAACAAGTTCGACCCGACCTCGCCGTTCGGCGGCTACAAGGAGTCGGGCTTCGGCCGCGAGGGCGGCCGTCACGGCCTGGAGGCGTACCTCGATGTCTGACAAGTCCGAGAAGATCGAGAAGGCCGAGAAGATCGGGAAGGCCGGGAAGGCCGAAAGGGCGGAGAGGCCCGAGGGGTTCGGGCGGCTCTCCGTCTTCAAGACCTACAAGCTGTACGTCGGCGGGAAGTTCCCGCGTTCCGAGAGCGGCCGGGTGTACGAGGTGACCGACCCACAGGACGACTGGCTGGCCAACGCGCCCCTCGCCTCCCGCAAGGACGCCCGCGACGCGGTGGTCGCCGCCCGCAAGGCGTTCGGCGCCTGGTCCGGGGCGACGGCGTACAACCGCGGCCAGATCCTCTACCGCGTCGCGGAGATGCTGGAGGGGCGCCGCGACCAGTACGTCCGCGAGGTCGCCGACGCCGAGGGCCTGTCGGAGTCCGAGGCCGGCGCGCAGGTGGACGCGGCGATCGACCGCTGGGTCTGGTACGCGGGCTGGACCGACAAGATCGCCCAGGTGGTCGGCGGCGGGAACCCGGTCGCCGGGCCGTACTTCAACCTCTCCTCCCCCGAGCCGACCGGCGTGGTCGCGGTCCTCGCCCCCCAGGAGTCGTCGCTCCTGGGCCTGGTCTCGGTGGTCGCCCCGGTGATCGCCACCGGCAACACGGCGGTCGTCGTGGCCTCGCAGCGGGCGCCGCTGCCCGCGCTCTCGCTCGGCGAGGCCCTGGCCACCTCCGACCTGCCCGGCGGCGTCGTCAACATCCTGTCGGGCCGCACGGCGGAGATCGCCGCCCCGCTCGCCGCGCACCAGGACGTCAACGCGATCGACCTCGCGGGCGCCGACGAGGCCCTGGCCGAGGAGCTGGAGATCGCCGCGGCCGACAACCTCAAGCGGGTGCTGCGTCCCCAGCCTGTGGACGACTGGTCGGCCACTCCGGGCACGGGCCGCATGACGGCGTTCCTGGAGACCAAGACGGTCTGGCACCCGACGGGTTCCCTGGGCGCCTCGGGATCCGCCTACTGACCCGCCCCCGTACGGCCGCGGGGGGGGGGGGGGGGGGGGGGGGGGGGGGGGGGGGGGGGGGGGGGGGGGGGGGGGGGGGGGGAAGGAGGGGGGGAGGGACCGTAGGCG
>NZ_JBVITR010000072.1:0-15264 GCF_055574875.1 Streptomyces sp. NPDC034670 | reverse complement strand
ACCCCCCCCCCCCCCCCCCCCCCCCCCCCCCCCCCCCCCCCCCCCCCCCCCCCCCTCCCCCCCCCCCCCCCCCCCCCACGCCGTCCCCGGGCCGGCGGCCCGGCCGTCCGCCCCCGCCGGGCCGGCCCGCGTCCGCCGCGCCCGGGAGCGCCCCGGCGTCCGCCGCTGCCGTCGCCGCCGTGCCCGATCCCGGGCGCCGCGCCCGCGGCCGCGGGGACGGCCGGGACCCGCCGGGCGGCCGGCGTCCCGCCGGACGCCGTGCCGGACCCTCGCCCCGCCCCTCCCGCCTTCGGCGAGTCACCGGGCCGACGCGCGAAGCACCCGGCAGGCGGCGCGGGCCCCGGAGCCGGACACCGGGTCGTGCGCCGCCCGGTCGATGCCGCACACTGGTGTCCCGTGAGTTCCCAGTCGCCCATATCCGCGCGAGTCGTGCTGCTCTGCGGCCCCTCCGGCTCCGGCAAGTCCCTCCTCGCGGCCCGCTCCGGGCTTCCCGTGCTGCGCCTCGACGATTTCTACAAGGAGGGCGACGACCCGACGCTCCCGCTCGTGGCGGGCAGCTCCGACATCGACTGGGACCACCCCGGCTCCTGGGACGCGGACGCCGCCCTCGCCGCGATCGACCGGCTGTGCCGCACCCGTCGCACCCGGGTCCCCGTCTACGACATCTCGCTCAGCGCCCGCACCGGCGAGGGGACCTTCGACATCGGCGGTGCCCCGCTGTTCATCGCGGAGGGCATCTTCGCCGCGGAGATCGTCACCCGGTGCCGCGAACTGGGGGTGCTGGCCGACGCGCTGTGCCTGAGCCGCGGTCCGGTGACGACGTTCCGCCGGCGTTTCCTGCGGGACCTGAGGGAGAGCCGCAAGTCGGTGCCGTTCCTGCTGCGCCGCGGCTGGCGGCTGATGCGGCTGGAGCGGTCGATCGTCGCCCGCCAGACGGCACTGGGCGCGTACGCCTGCGACCGGGACGAGGCACTGGACCGCCTGGCGGCCGCCGCGGTCGGCGGACACGCCGCGGCGGACACCACCGCCCCCGCCTAGGACCTCTCCGACGGGCCCCCGGGGCGCCCGCGCCGTCCGGTCCGGCGGCGGCGCGCCCACGCGAAAGCGGGGCCGGACGGGTCCCCCGACCCCTCCAGCCCCGCTTCCTCACGCCCCCCGCGGATCCCCCGTGATCCCCCGGGAGTCCCCCGTGACCCCCCTGTTGCTCCCCCTCGGGCCCCGTTCCCGCGGTGACGCCCCCCGGCGCCCCCGTGATCCCCCGCCACGGTCCCCCCGGGTCCCCCCGAACCTTCAGGCGACCAGCTCGCCGAAGGCGTCCTCCCGGTCACGGCCGAAGCTGAGGACCTCGTCCTCGCGCAGCCGGCGGAGCGACCGCCAGATGCTGGACTTCACCGTGCCGACGCTGATGCCGAGGATCTCCGCGATCTCCGGGTCCGTGCGGCCCTCGTAGTAGCGCAGGACCAGCATGGTGCGCTGGAGCTCGGGCAGCCGGGCCAGCGCCTGCCACAGGACCGCGCGCAGCTCGGTGCCGCGCATCGCGTCCGTGTCGGCCGCCGTCTCCGGCAGTTCCTCGGTCGGGTACTCGTTCAGCTTGCGGCGGCGCCACGCGCTGATGTGCAGGTTGGTCATGGTGCGGCGGAGGTATCCGCCGACCGCCGCCTTGTCGGTGATCCGGTCCCACGCCCGGTAGGTCGAGAACAGCGCGCTCTGCAGCAGGTCCTCGGCCTCGAAGCGGTCGCCGGTCAGGTGGTAGGCGGTGGCGTACAGGGAGGCGCGGCGCTCCTGGACGTAGGCGGTGAACTCCACCTCCGACAGCGAGCGGCGCTCCCCCGGGCCCTCCCCGTACGCACTTCCCCCGTGCGCCTCCCCCTTGCTCCCCTTGTCCCCTTCGTCCCCCTTGGGCGCGTCAACCACCGTCATGAAGCCGGTGTGCTGACGCCCGGTGCCGCGAGCGCACCCCCGCATGCTCGCGGCACCGGACTTCTCGGTCCCCCGGTGCACGTCGTGCAGACGCGTGATCACTGCGCTGGTGCCGGCGCCGTGCAGCGTGTTCATCTCGCGCCCCCCGTCGTGGACTTCCGGTGACTTTCCCGCGGTTGTGCTGGTGCCGAAAAGCTTGCCCGGGGGACTTCATGGCCGTGTCCGCCGACTGTCACAGCCGTGTCACAGGGGCCGCCCGCGGCGCGGACACGGCTCCCGCGCGGACGTCGGTGCACGTGGGCCCCGCGTGCGGGTCCGGCCGGGCATCTGCGTCCACGGGTCGAACCGGGAGGCATCCATGGGCCAGAATGAGCCCGTGCCTTCCCTGTTGCTGATCGAGGACGACGACGCCATCCGTACGGCCCTGGAGCTCTCCCTGACGCGCCAGGGACACCGGGTGGCGACCGCTGCCAGCGGAGAGGACGGTCTGAAACTGCTGCGCGAGCAGCGGCCGGATCTGATCGTGCTGGACGTGATGCTGCCCGGCATCGACGGGTTCGAGGTGTGCCGGCGCATCCGGCGCACGGACCAGTTGCCGATCATCCTGCTGACCGCGCGCAGCGACGACATCGACGTCGTGGTGGGCCTGGAGTCCGGTGCCGACGACTACGTCGTCAAGCCGGTGCAGGGCCGGGTCCTCGACGCCCGGATCCGGGCGGTGCTGCGGCGCGGCGAGCGCGAGTCCAGCGACTCGGCGACCTTCGGCAGCCTGGTCATCGACCGCGCGGCGATGACGGTGACGAAGAACGGCGAGGACCTCCAGCTGACGCCGACCGAGCTGCGGCTGCTGCTGGAGCTGAGCCGGCGGCCGGGCCAGGCGCTGTCCCGGCAGCAGCTGCTGCGGCTGGTGTGGGAGCACGACTACCTGGGCGACTCGCGCCTGGTGGACGCCTGTGTCCAGCGCCTGCGCGCCAAGGTCGAGGACGTGCCGTCGTCCCCGACGCTGATCCGTACCGTGCGCGGTGTCGGCTACCGGCTGGACCCGCCTCAGTGACACAGGAGCACCGGGAAGGTTCCCGCGGCTGGTCCGCGGCACGCAAGGGAGTCTGGTCGCGGCTGCGGCTCACCAGCCTGCGCCTGCGGCTGGTCGTCGTCTTCGGGCTGGTGGCGCTCACCGCCGCGGTGTCCGCGTCCGGGATCGCGTACTGGCTCAACCGCGAGGCCGTGCTCACCCGCGCCCAGGACGCGGTGCTGCGCGGCTTCGAGCAGGAGATGCAGAACCGGGCGGGCGCGCTGCCCGAGCACCCGACGCAGGACGAACTGCAGCACACCGCGGGCCAGATGGCGAACAGCAGCCAGCGCTTCACCGTGCTGCTCGTCGCCGAGAACCCCGAGGGCCGGACCGTGTACGGCAGTTCCGGCGGGCTGAACGGCTTCTCGCTGCGGGACGTCCCGAAGTCGCTGCGCGAGGCGGTCGCCGAGCAGCAGGAGATCACGTCGAGCAACAAGCACCCGTACCACCTGTACTGGCAGCGGATCGTCGACGGCGACACCCCGTACCTGGTGGCGGGGACGCGGCTGATCGGCGGCGGGCCGACCGGCTACATGCTGAAGTCGCTGGAGCCGGAGGCCAAGGACCTCAACTCGCTGGCCTGGTCGCTGGGGATCGCCACCGGCCTCGCGCTGATCGGTTCCGCGCTGCTCGCCCAGGCCCTGGCCACGACCGTGCTGAAGCCGGTGCAGCGGCTCGGGGTGGCCGCCCGGCGGCTCGGCGAGGGCAAGCTGGACACCCGGCTCAGGGTCTCGGGGACGGACGAGCTGGCCGATCTGTCGCGGACGTTCAACAAGGCCGCGGAGGCGCTGGAGAAGCGGGTGGCCGAGATGGCCGACCGGGACGAGGCGTCCCGCCGCTTCGTGGCGGACATGAGCCACGAACTGCGCACTCCGCTCACCGCGATCACGGCCGTGACCGAAGTCCTGGAGGAGGAGCTGGAGTTCGAGGGCGGCGGCATCGACCCGATGATCGAGCCTGCGGTACGGCTCGTGGTCAGCGAGACGCGGCGGCTGAACGACCTGGTCGAGAACCTGATGGAGGTCACCCGCTTCGACGCGGGCACCGCCCGCCTGGTCCTCGACGACGTCGACGTCGCCGACCAGATCACCGCCTGCATCGACGCGCGCGCCTGGCTGGACGCGGTCGAACTGGACGCCGAGCGCGGCATCCACGCCCGGATCGACCCGCGCCGGCTGGACGTGATCCTGGCCAACCTCATCGGCAACGCGCTCAAGCACGGCGGCTCGCCGGTGCGGGTGTCGGTGCGGGAGCGCGCCGAGGACACGGAGGGCGCGGAGGGCGCCGGGGGCCCGGGCGCGGTGGTCATCGAGGTGCGGGACAACGGGCCCGGCATCCCCGAGGAGGTCCTGCCGCACGTCTTCGACCGTTTCTACAAGGCCAGCGCGTCCCGGCCGCGTTCCGAGGGCAGCGGGCTGGGCCTGTCCATCGCGCTGGAGAACGCCCACATCCACGGCGGTGAGATCACCGCGGCCAACTCTCCCGAGGGCGGTGCGGTGTTCACCCTGTGGCTGCCCCGGGACGTGTCCGCGCGGACGGAACGGGACGCGGAGGCGAAGGACATGGGGAAGGACGAGGCGAGCCCCTCCGGGAGGACCGGCGGCGCCGGGAGCGGGGGCGCCGAGGGGGACACCACCTGATGGACATACGACGGACCACCGCGGGACGGACGGCCGTGCGCCGCCTGCCGGGGCTGCTCGCCGTCACGGCGCTCGGCGCCCTGCTCGCCGGGTGCGGGATACGGGCCACGGAGGTGCCGACCGACTTCGGTCCGGCGCCCTCGCGGATGCGCTGCTCGCCGGCCGGGCCGGACGCCTCGGCGGAGGAGGCGCGGGGCCTGCCGGTGCAGGTGTTCCTGCTGTGCCGCTCGTCACTGGTGGCGGTCGACCGGACCGTGCGGGTGCCGGACGGGGCGACGGACTCCGGACGGCGCGTGGTGGTGGCGCAGGGACTGCTGGACGAGCTCTCGGCACAGCCGTCGCCCGCCGAGAAGGAGGCCGGCTACACGACGGGCGTGCCCGGCGGGACGACCGTGCGCGGTCCCCGGCCCGGCGACCCCGAGGACGCGCTGCGGCTGAGCACCGCGCCCGGGAGCCTCCCCTCCTCCGCGCTCGGGCAGATCGTGTGCACCTTCTCCGACTCGACGGCGGCCGAGGGCGACGGTTCGGTCGTCCTCGGCGGCCCCGACGGGGCCCCGCCGCGCCGCTACCGGTGCACGGACGAGGTCCGGGCCCGTCCGGGCAGCGCGGAGCCCCCGTCGGCGGGCGTCTCCCGCGAGTGAGCCGGGCCGCCGGGGCGCCGGGGTGTGGCGCACGCCTCACCCGGCGGGCGGGGGACGCCCCGGAACCGATCCCGCCGGACGCCGCGTCTAGGGGTGCGTGCAGCGTCAAGGCTCCGTCGGTGGCAACGCCGCGATCCGCGTCCGGGTGACGGGAGGTCTCCTCCTGGCCGCGTATCTCGCGTTCGTGGCCTGGTACACGCTGCGCCCCCTGGACGTCCCCTGGGTGACGCCCGCCAACCTGCGCCCCTTCGACGGCCTCCGGGCCGACTTCGCGCTGGGCCGGGCGGCGGGGGTCCGGCGGGTCTGCGAGGGGCTGGCGCTGCTCGCGCCGCTGGGCGTGCTGCTGCCGGTGGCCGGGGGCCGGCTGGCCGTGTCGCCGCTGGGTTCGCTGGCCCGCACCGTGGCCGCGACCGCCCTGCTGTCGCTGGCCATCGAGATGCTGCAGACCGCGGTGCCCGGCCGGGTGGTGGACGTCGACTCGCTGCTGCTGAACACCGCGGGCGCGGCGCTCGCGCACGCCGCCGTGGTGCCCGCGGGCCGCTCCCGGCTGCGCCGCCGGGCGCAGTCGCGGTCCCTGGCGGCCGGGCCCGCGAAGGAGCCGGATCAGGGCCCGACCCCGACGATTGCCAGGGTCGGGATCGCCCCGTGGAGTGACGCTTTGCCCCCTTCGTCTCCGTAACGTGGAGGGGAGAGGAGGCCACCGGCCGGGAGGCCTCGCACCACTCACCGAGGAGACGTCATGAGCCGCCCCGTCCGCCCCACCGACAACCGCGTGATCGGCGGCGTGTGCGCCGCGCTGGCCCGGCGCTTCGGCGCCTCCCCGACCACGGTGCGGGTGCTGTTCCTGGTGTCGTGCCTGCTTCCGGGCCCCCAGTTCCTGCTGTACCTCGCGCTGTGGGTCCTGCTGCCCTCGGAGAGCAGGGCGCGCACCGCCTGGTAGGTCCCGCGGCCCCTGCCCGGGGACGCCGGCGGGGCGCTCCGGACCCGGGGCGCCCCGCCGATGGTGTGTCCGTCCGGCCGGCTCAGCCGAGCGGCAGCCCGTTGAGGCTGACGGCCTGCGTGGGCAGCCCCGACAGCGGCAGGCCGCCGAGCAGACCGCCGGCCGGCGGCGCCTCCCGCAGTGTCCGGTCGGCGGCCGGCAGCGCGCCGGAGAGGTTCTCCGCCGGGACGGCCCGGGTGACGCCGTCCAGCGCCGGAGCGGCGTCCGGGACGGCCGGGGCCGCGTGGGCGGCGCCGGCGCCGGCCGCGGCGAAGGCGGCACCGAGGGCGGCGACACCGAGGGTCTTGGCAGCAGACTG
The DNA here is from genome assembly GCF_055574875.1 of Streptomyces sp. NPDC034670. Classification (NCBI taxonomy): domain Bacteria; kingdom Bacillati; phylum Actinomycetota; class Actinomycetes; order Kitasatosporales; family Streptomycetaceae; genus Streptomyces; species Streptomyces sp. NPDC034670. The sequence continues at coordinate 8,693 of NZ_JBVITR010000072.1, read as the reverse complement.
CTTCATGAAGTGCGTCCTCGAAATGGGGTGGGGATGTGAGCGGTCCCGCGACCGTAGGCACGCGGGACCTCCCCCCGCAAACATGGAAATGCGGGCGGAATGTGAACACCGCCCGCACCGCCGCCGCCCGGGAACGCCCCGGTCAGTCCTCCGGCGCCGGAGAACCGCTGGTGGAGGCGGTCTGCCGGAACAGCCATTCGGATTTCAGTTCGGCGTATCCGGGCTTGATGACGTCATTGATCATGGCCAGCCGTTCATCGAAAGGAATGAACGCCGATTTCATCGCATTGACGGAGAACCACTGCAGGTCGTCGAGCGTGTAACCGAACGCGTCGACCAGGTGCTCGAATTCCCGGCTCATGCTGGTGTGGGACATGAGGCGGTTGTCGGTGTTCACCGTGGCCCGGAAGTGCAGCCGCCGCAGCAGGCCGATGGGGTGCTCGGCGTAGGAGGCGGCCGCGCCGGTCTGGAGGTTGGAGCTGGGGCACAGCTCCAGCGGGACGCGCTTGTCCCGGACGTAGGAGGCGAGCCGGCCGAGCCGGACCGTTCCGTCGTCGCGGACGTGGATGTCGTCGATGATGCGCACCCCGTGCCCGAGCCGGTCGGCGCCGCACCACTGGAGGGCCTGCCAGATGGACGGCAGGCCGAACGCCTCACCGGCGTGGATGGTGAAGTGGTTGTTCTCGCGCTTGAGGTACTCGAAGGCGTCGAGGTGCCGGGTGGGCGGGTGGCCGGCCTCGGCGCCCGCGATGTCGAAGCCGACGACGCCCGCGTCCCGGTAGCGGTTGGCGAGTTCGGCGATCTCCAGGGCGCGGGCGGCGTGCCGCATGGCGGTGAGCAGGGCGCCGACGCGGATGCGGTGGCCCTTCTCCTTCGCGCGCCGCTCCCCCCGGCGGAACCCCTCGTCGACCGCCTCGACGACCTCCTCGAGGGTCAGCCCGCCCTCGAGGTGCTGCTCGGGGGCGTAGCGCACCTCGGCGTAGACGACGCCGTCCTCGGCGAGGTCCTCGGCGCACTCGGCGGCGACCCGGACGAGGGCCTCGCGGGTCTGCATGACCCCGACGGTGTGCGAGAACGTCTCCAGGTACCGCTCCAGGGAACCGGAGTCGGCGGCCTGGTGGAACCAGAGGGCGAGCTTGCCGGGGTCGGTCTCGGGGAGGCCCGTGTAGCCGGTCTCCCGGGCCAGGTCGACGACGGTGCCGGGGCGCAGCCCGCCGTCGAGGTGGTCGTGCAGCAGGACCTTGGGCGCCCGGCGGATCTGGTCCGCGGTCGGGGTGTTCGCAATGGTCTGGCTCGTCATGGGCGCACCCTAACTCCTACGCGCGTAGATCGCCCGGTGCGCGCACCCGTCGATACGCAAAGGTGACCGCACGGACGGGTGGCGCACCCCGGTGTTTCTGACACTGTGTCTGCCATGGCACAGCAAGCGACGCCGGTTCGCAGGGCCCGGCTGGGGAGGGCGCTCGGCCAGGAGCCGACGGCGGTGAGCGGCGTGGTGCTGCTGCTCCCCGGCGGCGACGAGGTCTCCGGCCGCCGGCCGTCCCCCGTGATGGCGACCGCATCCGTCCGCGCCCTGGGGCGCCGTCTCGCCCGGGCGGGCCGGGACGAGGGCCTCGCCGCCCACGTCGTCCACTACCGCTACCGGGGCTGGAACGGCGGCCGGGCGCATCTGGCGCACGACGCCGCCTGGGCCGCCGACGAGGCCGTACGGCGCTACGGGGACGTCCCCGTGTGCCTGGCCGGTCTCGGCATGGGCGGCCGGGCCGCGCTGCACGCGGGCGGCCACGAGGCCGTCACCTCCGTGCTGGCGCTGGCCCCCTGGCTGCCCGGGGAGGACGTGGCGGCGCCACCCGAACCGGTGAGACAGCTCGTCGGGCGGCGGGTGCTGATCGTGCACGGCACCCACGACGCCCGGACCGACCCGGAGCTGTCGTTCCGGCTGGCGGCGCGGGCGAAGAAGGCGAACCGGGACGTGTGCCGGTTCGAGGTGCACGCGGACGGCCACGGGTTGTCCCAGTACCGGGACGAAGTACTGGCGCTGTCCGAGGACTTCGTGATGGGGGCGCTGTTCGGGCGGGCGTTCTCGCGGCCGGTGCAGGACGCCCTGGCGGCGCCTCCGCCGCTGGGGCTGCGGATGCCGCTGGCCGCGGGGTTCGGGAAGTCGCTGCGGCGGTAGGGCCCGTCAGTCCGGGAGCAGGCTGCCCCTCTTGGAGAGCAGGAACTTCTTGAAGGCCGCCACCGGCGGGGTGTCCGGGCGGCCCGCCAGCCAGGCCACGCCGATCTCCCGGACCGCCTTCGGCGCCGTGACGGTCAGTTCCACGACCCCGGGCCGGGGGACGGCCGGCGGCGGCAGGAGGGCGACGCCCAGGCCCGCGGCCACCAGGCCGCGCAGGGTCTCGGCCTCCTCGCCCTCGAAGGCGATGCGGGGCCTGAACCCGGCCCGGGCGCAGAGGTCGTCGGTGATGCGGCGCAGGCCGTAGCCGGGTTCCAGGGTCACGAAGGTGTCGTCGGCGGCCTCCGCGAGGCGGACGCGGCGGCGGCCGGCGAGCCGGTGGTCGGCGGGGACCACCAGGCGCAGCTTCTGCTCGTCGAGGCGGCGGGCGACGAGGTCGGGGGCGTCCGGGACCGGGGAGGTCAGGCACAGGTCGAGTTCGCCCGCGCGCAGGCGCTCCAGCATGGCCTCGCCGTAGTTCTGGACGAGGCTGAAGCGGATGCGCGGATGGTCGGCGCGGAAGGCGTGCAGCAGGCCGGGCACGGTCTCGGCGCCCATGGTGTGCAGGAAGCCGAAGGCGACCTTGCCGGTGGCGGGGTCGGCGTCGGCGCGGACCTCCTCGGCGGCGCGCCCGATCTCGGCCAGGGCGCGCTCGACGGAGGCGAGGAACGTGCGCCCGGCCGGGGTGAGGGAGACGGTGCGGCCGTGGCGGGCGAACAGGTCGACGCCCAGGTCCTCCTCGAGGCGGACCAGGGACCGGGAGAGGGTGGACTGCGGCACCTGCATCTCCCGGGCGGCGCGCGTGACGTGCTCGGTGCGGGCCACCCCGGCGAAGTGGGCGAGCCGCGGCGCGAGCAACATCGCCATGTCTTCCGTGTCACCGGACGGTGACACGTACTTCCGTGAACTCGGCTGATGCACCATAGGAACGATTATGCCGATTCCGTGCATTGGACGGATGAGCGCGGGCGTCCGTAGCGTCGAGGCATGACTCCCGCCAGTACCGGGGCGCCCACCGGCGTGGGCGCCCTCGCATCCGTCCCGCCGTCCCCGACCGTCTCCCGGCCCGGCCCGCGGTCCGTCCCCGCGTGCGCCCCCGCTTCCCCGGACGCACCCGCTTCCCCGGACGCCTCCGTCTCCGCGGGCGGCTCCGAGGGCGTCCCCGAGACCCGGGTGTCCCCGGGCGGCCCCGGTTACCGCCGGATGAGTCTCGCCCTGTTCCTCGCGGGCGTCGCGACCTTCGCGCTGCTGTACTCCACCCAGGCCCTGCTGCCGCTGATCTCCGGGGACCTCGCCGTGAGCGCGGGCGACGCGAGCTGGACGGTGGCGGCGGCGACCGGCGGCCTGGCGCTGTTCGTGCTGCCGATGAGCGCGCTGTCGGAGCGCTACGGACGGCGTGCGGTCATGACGGCCTCCCTGGCCGTCGCCGTGTCCCTCGGGCTGCTGGTCCCCTTCGCGCCGTCGCTGGGCGCCCTGGTCGCGCTGCGGGCGCTCCAGGGCGCGGCCCTGGCCGGGCTGCCCGCGTCGGCGACCGCGTACCTCGCGGAGGAGGTCGCGCCCAGGGCGCTGGTGACCGCGATCGGGCTGTTCGTGGCGGGCAACAGCGTCGGCGGCATGAGCGGCCGGGTCATCACCGGCTGGGTGGCGCAGGAGTGGGGCTGGCGGGTCGCCGTCGGCGTGATCGGCGCGGTGGCGGTGGCGTGCGCGGTGGCCTTCCGGCTGCTGCTGCCGGCGCCGCGGCACTTCCGGCCGGGCTCGCTGCGCCCGCGCGTGCTGGTGCGCACCGTCCGGGGCCACCTCGGCGACCCGCTGCTGCGGCGCCTGTACGCGATCGGCGCGCTGTTCATGACGGTGTTCGGCGGCGTCTACACGGTCATCGGCTACCGCCTGACCGAGGCGCCGTTCTCGCTCCCCCAGGGCATCGTCGGTTCGGTCTTCCTGGTCTACCTGGTGGGCACGGTCTCGGCGTCGGCGGCGGGGCGGCTGGTGGGCCGCCTGGGCCGGCGGGGCGCGCTGTACGCGGCGGGCGGGACCACCGCGGCCGGCCTGCTGCTGTCCCTCGCCGGCTCCCTCCTCCCGGTCCTGCTGGGGCTGGTGCTGATCACGGCGGGCTTCTTCGCGGGGCACGCGGTGGCGTCCTCGGCGGTCGGCAAGGCGGCCACCGAGGGGCGCGCCCAGGCCTCCGCCCTGTACCAGTCCGCCTACTACGTCGGCTCCAGCGCGGGCAGCACGGTCGGCGCGCTCGCCTTCCACGCGAGCGGCTGGGCCGGGACGGTGGGCGTCGGCCTGGTGGCGGTGGCCGGGGTCGCCGGCATCACGCTGCTGGGCACGCGGGCGGCGCGGGCGCGGCGGCGGCCCGCGCTCGCGTGAGGCGTCGCGGACGACGCGGTGACGCGGTGACGCGGTGACGCGGGCGGTGCGGACGACGCGGTGACGCCGCGGACCCCGTTCCGCACCCCGGTGCCCCCCGAGCTGCGCTTCCGCGCGCTCGGGGGGTCGTTGTCAGTGGGCTGCGGTAGCTTCCGAAGTGCTGGGTGCGACGGTGCGCCCCGGAGGAAGCCACGGGGTGGGTGGACGATGACGAACAGCACGGTGACGACGGACCTGGACGCCGGTCTGGAGGCGTACCGGGTCGAACTGACCGGGTACTGCTACCGGATGCTCGGCTCCTCCTTCGAGGCGGAGGACGCGGTGCAGGACACGATGATCCGCGCCTGGCGCAGCTACGACAGGTTCGAGGGCCGGTCCAGTCTGCGCTCCTGGCTGTACCGCATCGCGACCAACGTCTGCCTGGACATGCTGGCGGCCGGCAAGAAGCGCGCCCGCCCGATGGACCTGACGGAGTCCACGCCGCTCGCCCGGGCGGCCCTCACGCCGCGCCCGGACCACACCTGGCTGGAGCCGGTGCCCGACGCGCGCGTGCTGCCCGCGACGGACGACCCGGCGGAGGCGGCGGTCGCCAAGGAGTCGGTGCGGCTCGCCTTCATGGCCGCGCTGCAGCGGCTGCCGGCCAAGCAGCGGGCGGTGCTGATCCTGCGCGAGGTGCTGGCCTGGAGGGCGAGCGAGGTCGCCGAGCTGCTCGGCACCTCGGTGGCGTCGGTCAACAGCGCGCTCCAGCGGGCCCGGGCGACGCTCGCCGAGCACCGGCAGCCGGGGGCCGACGCGTCGGTCTCCGACCCGCTGGACGAGGAGCAGCGGAAGCTGCTCGAGCGCTACGTGGCGGCGTTCGAGGGGTACGACATGGCGGCCCTGACCGCGTTGCTGCACGAGGACGCCATCATGACGATGCCGCCGTTCGACCTGTGGCTGACCGGCGCCGAGGACATCACGGGCTTCATGACGACGCTGGGCGCGTCCTGCGCGGGTTCGCGGCTGGTGCCGGTGCAGGTCAACGGCCTGCCGGGGTTCGCGCAGTACAAGCCCGACCCGGAGCACGGCGGTTTCGCGCCGTGGGCGGTCCAGGTGCTGGAGACGTCAGAGGGCCGGATCACCGGGTTCCACTGCTTCCTGGACACCGAGCGGTGGTTCCCGCTGTTCGGGCTGCCCCTCCGTCTCGAAGCGGAGACCGACCAGGTCCAGCAGGGCGCACAGCGCCTCTGAGGGGTCGCGCAGCCGGATCCGGCCCCCGCGGCGGCGGGCGGTGAGCTGGAGCCGCGCCAGCAGGTCCACGGCGACCAGGCCGGGCGGGCCCAGACCGCCGACGTCGCAGACGACCGTTCCGCCCGAGCCGCCGCCGCTGTCCAGCAGTGCCCGCAGCGCGTCGCACGGCCCGCTCACCCCGTCCCGGGTGAGGGGTCCGCTGAGCACGAGTACGGGCGGTGTCGTGTCGTCCACGACCGGTAGACCGGCCGGGGGCGAGCAACTCATCGGGAGGGGCGCCGCAAGGATCACCTTGACCCGGGCACGGCCTCCCCCGGAGGGTTGGCTGTATGCGCCACAGATCTTCCCCGCCCCTGGTGACCGGTGCCCTTCGCCCCCGCGAGGAGCTGCCGTGCGGGGGGTGCTGAGCGGGTTCCTGGTGATCGCCGTCGTCATCGGCGTCGGCTACGTCATCGGCCGCAGGGGGCAGCTCGGCGCGCAGGGCCGCGAGGTCCTGACGAAGCTGGCCTTCCACGTGGCGTCCCCGGCCCTGCTGTTCACCACGCTGGCCCGGGCCGACCTGTCGGTGGTCTTCTCCGGCCGGCTGCTGGTCACCGCGCTGAGCACGGCGGCGGTGGCGGGCGTCTTCGTGGCGGTGGGTGTCGTGCGCGGCTGGGGCGTGGGCCGCACCACCATCGGCGCCCTGTGCTCCAGCTACGTCAACTCCGGCAACCTGGGCATCCCGATCGCGGTGTACGTGCTGGGCGACGCCTCGCTGGTGGCGCCGGTGCTGCTGTTCCAGCTGGTCGGGGTGACGCCGGTCGCGTTGACGATCCTCGACCTGTCGACGGCGGGCGTGAAGCAACCGCTGTGGCGACGGCTGCTGACGCCGTTGCGCAACCCGATCGCGGTGGGGTCGCTGGCGGGGGTGGCGGTGTCGGCGGCCGGGGTGGAGATACCGGGGCCGGTCTGGGACCCGGTGACCCTGATCGGCAACATGGCGGTTCCCGCCGTGCTCCTCGCCTTCGGCATCTCGCTGCGCGGCAGCACCCTGCCCCTGCGGGGCGGCGACCGGGGCGCCGTCCTCCTCGCCGTGGGCCTGAAGGCGGTGGGCCAGCCGCTGGCCGCCTGGGCGCTGGCGGTGGGCGTCTTCGGCCTGCGCGGCGCCCACCTGCTCGACGTGGTGGTGACCTCGGCCCTCCCCGCCGCCCAGAACCTCTTCACCTACGCGAGCAGCTACCGCGTGGGCGAGACCCTGGCCAGGGAGGCGATCCTGGTGTCGACGGTGCTGTCGGTACCGGTGCTGGTGGTCGTGGCGGCACTGCTGGGGTGACTCGGGCCCGGGGGAACCCACCGGTGTCGACGCTCCGCTCGGGGTCCTGGTTCACGGTGAGTGCGCTCCCGGTGAGTGCGCCCACGACGGTTCTCCCCTCGGTTCGTCACCGATCCCAGCATGCCGAACGGGACCGGTGGGGGCCCACCGGTCCCGTTCACCCGATCGGGGAAACACCAGGTCAGGCGATGCGCTCCAGTACCACCGGCGACGGCGTGAAGTCCGTGCCGGGCGCGGCGACGTCACAGGCGCCCTCGAGCGCCCGCAGGGCGTAGTCGAAGCGGTCCGGGGTGTCCGTGTGCAGGGTCAGCAGGGGCTGGCCCTCGGTGACCGTGTCGCCGGGCTTGGCGTGGAGTTCGACGCCCGCGCCCGCCTGCACCGGGTCCTCCTTGCGGGCGCGGCCCGCGCCGAGGCGCCAGGCGGCGACGCCGACGTCGTAGGCGTCCAGGCGGGTGAGGACGCCCGTCGCCGGGGCCTTCACCACGTGCTGCTCGCGCGCGACCGGCAGGGGCGCGTCCGGGTCGCCGCCCTGGGCCGCGATCATGCGGCGCCAGACGTCCATCGCGGAGCCGTCGGCCAGGGCCTTCGCCGGGTCGGCGTCCTTCAGGCCCGCCGCGTCGAGCATCTCGCGGGCCAGGGCGAGGGTGAGCTCGACGACGTCCGCCGGGCCGCCGCCCGCCAGCACCTCCACCGACTCGCGGACCTCCAGCGCGTTGCCGGCGGTCAGGCCGAGCGGGGTGGACATGTCGGTGAGCAGGGCGACCGTCTTCACGCCGGAGTCGGTGCCCAGGCCGACCATGGTGCGGGCCAGCTCGCGGGCGTCGTCGACCGTCTTCATGAAGGCGCCGGTGCCGACCTTCACGTCCAGGACCAGGGAGCCGGTGCCCTCGGCGATCTTCTTGGACATGATGGAGGAGGCGATGAGCGGGATGGCCTCCACCGTGCCGGTCACGTCGCGCAGGGCGTAGAGCTTCTTGTCGGCCGGGGCCAGGCCGTCGCCCGCCGCGCAGATCACCGCGCCGACGCCGTCCAGCACCGACAGCATCTCCTCGTTGGAGAGCAGGGCGCGCCAGCCGGGGACGGACTCCAGCTTGTCGAGCGTGCCGCCGGTGTGGCCGAGGCCGCGGCCGGACAGCTGGGGGACGGCCGCGCCGCAGGCGGCGACCAGCGGGGCCAGCGGGAGGGTGATCTTGTCGCCGACGCCGCCCGTGGAGTGCTTGTCGGCGGTGGGGCGGGACAGGGAGGAGAAGTCCATGCGCTCGCCGGAGGCGATCATCGCGGCCGTCCAGCGGGCGATCTCGCTCCGGTTCATGCCGTTGAGGAGGATCGCCATGGCGAGGGCCGACATCTGCTCGTCGGCCACCTCCCCGCGGGTGTACGCGTCGACGACCCAGTCGATCTGCTCGTCGCTGAGTTCGCCGCGGTCCCGCTTGGTGCGGATGACGGAGATGACGTCCATGGCCATGGTGGCGTTCCTTCCGGGGTGCGAAGGGGGCGGGGGGCGGGGGGGGGGGGGGGGGGGGGGGGGGGGGGGGGGGGGAGGGAAGAGAAACAGTGGTAAGGGCGGGG
>NZ_JBVITR010000071.1:6237-26737 GCF_055574875.1 Streptomyces sp. NPDC034670 | reverse complement strand
TCGTGGTGTGGTTGTGGGGGGGGGTGCTCCACCCCCCCCGGGCCTTCTTTGTTGCCCCCCCCCCCCCCCCCCCCCCCCCCCCCCACCGCTGTGCCGGCGTCCGCCCGGTGACCTCCCGGCCGGACGGCGGAAACGGAAGGCCGGCACGGCGACGGGGCCGGCAGATGGTGTTGAATCCCTTTCGGGGCCCCGGTGCCGTACGGCGCCGGGGCCCTTCGACGCGTTGCACAGCGAGGTGACATGACAAGGGACCACCCTCTCCACGACCGTCTGGACGACGACGACTACCCCGCGTACACGATGGGCCGGGCCGCCGAGATGATCGGCGCCACTCCGGGTTTCCTCCGGGCCCTCGGTGAGGCCCGTCTGATCACTCCGCTCCGCTCGGAGGGAGGGCACCGCCGGTACTCCCGCTACCAGTTGCGGGTCGCCGCCCGGGCCCGCGAACTCGTCGACCGGGGGACTCCGATCGAGGCCGCCTGCCGCATCGTCATCCTCGAGGACCAGCTCGAGGAGGCCCAGCGCATCAACGCCGAGTACCGTCGCGCCGCGAACGAGGCGGCCGGGTCCTCCGACTGACCGCGGGGCCGGGGCCCGGCTGCCACGGTTCCGCCGGGAACGGGCCGCCGGGACCGCCGACTTCACCGCCGCCGCCACCGAACCGAAGGCGCCGGAGCCCGAACCGGGCGAGGCGGCGCACGGCGTGCCCGCGCCCCGCCGCCGAGGCGGCACGCGCGGCGGCGCACGGCGCCCGCTCCCCGAGCGGCTCCGAGAAGGAGCACGGTCGGCAGCGACCGGGGGAAACAGCGACGGCCGCGCCCGACGAGCGGTCGTGGGCCGAGGGGACCGGCGTGTACGCACGCCGGGGCGCCGAGCGGGGAGCACGGGGACGGGGCACTCGGCGTGCGCGCCCCGACCGCCGGGCGGCCGGCCCGCCCTCGGCGCCGGACGGCTCGTCACCCCGCGGAACGGGGACCGGCCCCGGGCACGCGGCACCCGGCCGGGACGGAACGGCGCGCGGCGGTCCGCACGCGCCCCGTCAGACCCACCAGATCGGGCTTCCGGGACACCAGGCACACTCTGGGGTGTAGTTCCCGTCGACGGAGGATGACTCACCCATGATCACGCTCACCAAGGAAGACGGTCCCGCCGACCTGGACGGAGTGACCCACCTGTCCATCGGTGTCTCCTGGGACCCCACCGCCGGCAGCAGCGGCGGGGTGCTGGGCAAGCTGCGCCGCAAGACCGGCACCGACCTCGACCTGATCGCCATAGCCATGAGCGGCGGGGACCCGGTGCGCCTCGCCGGTCTCGACTCGCTCGACCCCATGGGCAACGGTTCGCTGCAGCACAGCGGCGACAACCAGACCGGGCACGGCGACGGGGACGACGAGACGGTGACCGTCGAGTTCGCGCGGCTCCCCTCCGCCATCACGTCGGTCGTGTTCGTCGCCGCCGCCTACAAGAAGGGCAGTGCCTTCCAGAAGGCCCGCAACATCAGCTTCAAGGTCTACGACGCGACCGGGGGAAGCTCCCAGCAGGTCGCCGACATCTGGCCCAGCCTGCTCACCCAGGACAACGCCTGCGCCGTGGCCAAGGCCGTACGGGTGGGCAGCTCCTGGAAGCTGCAGGTGATCAACGAGACGGGGAAGATCAAGCAGGGCGACGAGCACGCCCTGATGCGGTTCGCCGTCAGCAAGTAGGACGGGGCGGACGGCGTCGTCGCCCCGCTCCCTAGCCGTAGACCACCGACCACGGACGCGGGGGGTCGTCCGGGGTGCGGGGGGCGCCCTCGCGTCCCGGGGCCGCCGTGTGGTCGCGGGCGAGGACGCCGGCCGCGAGTTCCGCGAAGCGGCGGGCGGCCGGGTGGGCCCCGCGGCCGGCGGGCCAGGCGCCGCCGATGCGCAGGGCGAGGGGGCGGTCGGCCAGGGGCCGCCAGGCGACGCGGGGCTCCTTGCGGGCCACCGGCCCCTGGTCGAAGGCGACCCCGTGACCCGCCGTCACGAGGGCGAGCAGGAACTCGGGGTTGGAGGCGTGCCGGAGGCGGCCGGGCACGAAGCCCGCGGCGCGGCACACGTCGAGGATCCGGTCGTACCAGCCGGGTGCGTGGGCCCGCGGGAAGAGCACCAGGTCGTGGCCCGAGAGCTCGTCGAGCGCCACCTCCGGCAGCCGGGCCAGCGGCGAGGTGCGGGGCAGGACGACCCCCAGGTCCAGCGAGATCCCGGGGCCGAGGTGCAGCGCGGTGGCGTCGACGGGGTGGTGCACGAGTCCGACGTCCAGGCCGCCGGAGGAGAGCAGCCGCACCTGCTCCTCGGTGGTGACCTCCTGGAGGTCGACGGAGAGTCCCGGAGCCTGTTCCGCGCAGGCGGCCAGCAGCGCGGACAGCACGGCGGCCGTGGTGTCGGGCGGCACCCCCGCGCGGAGCGTGCCGAGGCCGCCGGCGGCGGCGCGGCGGGCCAGCGTGCGCAGCCGCTCCTCCCGGGCGAGGAGGTCGTGGGCCTCCTCCAGCAGGGCCGCCCCGGCGGCGCTCAGCCGGACGCCGCGCTGCGAGCGGTCGAACAGCTCCGCACCCAGCTCCCGCTCCAGTCTGCGGATCGCCTGGCTGAGCGGCGGCTGCGCCATGCCCAGTCGCTCGGCGGCCCGGCTGAAGTGCAGTTCGTCGGCCACGGTGACGAAAAGACGCAGGTGGCGCAAGAGATCCACGGTAAAGATCGTACGCGTGATCGGAACGCGTCGGCAGCGGGAGGAAGCAGTGGTCGAGGAACGGATCCGGCAGGTCTTCGCCGGGGCGGGTGCCGAGGGACAGCTGCACGCCGTCCCCCTTCCCGCCCTCGCCCCCGTTCCCCGTCCCGCCCCCGCTCCCGTCCGCGGACGTGCGGAGAACGCCGGGGAGGCGGCCGGCGCGGAGCCGGGTGCCCGCGAGGTCGCCGTGGGGGCCGACGACCCCGTGGTGATCGCCTCGATCTTCAAGGTGCTGCTGGTGCTGGAGTTCGCCCGGCAGGCCGTCGCCGGCCAGCTCGACCCCCGGGAGCGGGTGCGGGTGACCGCGGCCGACCGGCTCGGCGGCTGGGGAACCGCCGGCTGCCTGGACGACGTCGAGCTGTCGCTGCGCGACCTGGCCCACTTCGCGATGTCGGTCAGCGACAACACGGCGGCCGACCTGCTGCTGGCCCGCGTCGGCCTGGACACCGTACGGCTGCTCGCGAAGGAGCTGGGACTGGAACGGACCCGGATCGTGGGCGGCCCGCGGGACCTGCTGGAGTCGATGCTCGCGGAGGTCGGGGCGCGCGACGAGCGGGAGTTCGCCGTCCGCTACCCCGCCCTGCCGGACGACCGCAAGAGACGGCTGGGCGTCCTGGACCCCCGCCACACCACCGCGAGCACGCCCCGCGAGATCACCCGGCTGCTCCGGCTCGTCTGGAGCGACGCCGCCGGGCCGCCGGAGGCCTGCGCGTTCGTCCGCGACCTGATGGGCCGTCAAGTGTTCCGCCACCGGCTGGCATCGGGCTTCCCCGACGACGTGGCGGTCGCGGCCAAGACCGGGACCCTGCCGGGACTGCACATGGAGGCGGGCGTCGCCCGCTACCCCGACGGCGCGTGCTACGCGATCGCCGTCTTCGCCCGCACCCGCGACCTGGCCGTCTCGCGGGCCACGGTGGACGCGGCGATCGGCAGGGCCGCCGGGATCGCGGTCGGCGCCCTCCGCGGGCACGGCGGCGGCCGGTGACCGGGGCGGATATGCGTTCGCGTATCGCCGGAGCCCGATTCCGGTCTTGGACAGGGGAGTCGGCGTCCTGATCTCCTGACGCCATGACCCAGGAATCCCCTGTCACGAACGGATCGGGCACCTCCTCCCGCGGGTTCGGCCGGCGCGCGCCCCGCGGGTTCGACCGGCGCACGGTGCTGCGCGGCGCCGCGCTCGGCGCGGCCTCCCCGCTGATCCCGGCCACGGCCGCCACGGCCGCCACCGCCGCGTCCGCCACGGCCGGTACCGGGGGCGGGGGCCGCGGCCCGGCCGCCGGCGCGGTGTCGTTCCGCTGGCTCGGCACCGCCGGCTGGCGGATCGACGCGGGCGGCCGGACGGTGCTCTTCGACCCGTACCTCACCCGTTTCCCCACGGGCCTGTTCGACGGCGCCTTCGACCCGCGGACCCCCCTGCGGACCCGGCCGGAGGCCGTGGACGCGCACATCGGGCGCCCCGAACTCGTCCTGGTCAGCCACTCCCACTGGGACCACCTCGCCGACGTGCCCCACATCGCCCGGACCACCGGTGCGCGTGTCGTCGGCACCGAGACCACGTACCACCTGCTGGTCTCCCTGGGGGTGGACGCGGGACAGATCTCCGTGGTGAAGGGCGGTGAGGTGCTGGACTTCGACGGGATCGTCGTCGAGGTCGTGCCGAGTCTGCACAGCCGCAACAAGAAGTGCTCCTACTTCGCCCCGGGCACGCTGAACGCCCCGCCCGCGACGGCCCCGAGCACCATCGCGGACCTGCCCGAGGGCGACACCCTCGCCTTCCGGGTGACCGCCGGGAGCGGCGGCCCGTCGGCGTTCCTCATGGGGGCGAGCGACTTCTCCGAGCGGGCGGTGCGGGGCCTGCGCCCCGACCTCGCGATGATCGCCGTGCCGGCCGGCACCGCCACCCACCGCTACGTGCCCCGGCTGCTGGGTGCCCTGGACCACCCCCGCGTGGTCGTCCCCGTCCACTGGGACAACTTCGAAGTGCCCCTGGCCGGCTCCCCCGAACGGGACCCGGCCATGGACCTGGACGCGTTCCTCGCCCAGGTCCGGGAGGCGTCCCCGGCCACGCGCGTCGTCGTCCCGGACTACCGCACGGTCTACGACGGCGCCATGCCCCCCGCGGGGCGGTAGCGGGCCGGCACGCTCCGGGCCCGGGGCGCGGGAGGCCGGCGGGGCTCAGGCCACCGGGTCCGGGCGGCCACCGCGGCGCAGCACGCGGGCGCACCAGCCGATGACCGCGGCGTTGACCAGCGCCCCGGCGACGATGGCGGCGACGACCGACGCGAGGCCCCCCGGCAGCGCGAGCAGCACCAGGCTGACCGGGGCGGTGGCGAGCATCGGGATGACGCCCGCCATGGACTCGCCCGTGTCGTCGAGGGCGCTCGCCACGAGCGCCCACACGAGCAGGGCGGCGCAGAGCGCGAGGTAGGAGAGGGAGAAGACGTTGCCGAAGAGGTGGCGCAGGCGGTGGGCGGAGGATCGGCCGGAATCGGTCATGACGGTGGGCTCCTAGGTTGTCGTGGTCGTGCCGGTTGTGGTGGTCGTGCCGGTGGTCGTGGTCGTGCCGGTGGTGCCGGTGGTGGGGGCGGTGACGGTTCCGGTGGTGGTGCCGGTCGTCCTGGTCGTGGGATCGCGACGGCCGTGGTGCGCAGGTGCCGCAGGAGTGCCGCAGGTGCCGCAGGAGCGGCGGAGGTGCCGGGGGGCGCGGGAGGTGTCAGAGGTGGGCGCCGGGTGGGTTCGGGCGGGCGAGGCCGAGGTCGTAGGCGAGGATCGTGGCCTGCACCCGGTCGCGCAGCCCGAGCTTGCGCAGCAACGCGTTCACGTGGGACTTCACCGTGCCGACGGTGATGCCGAGCTGCTCGCCGATCTCCGCGTTGGTGAGCCCGGACGCCACCAGGGCGAGGACGGACCGCTCCCGCCCGGTCAGGCCGTCCAGCTCGCGGGGGGTGTCCGCGGCCCCGGCGCCGGCCCCGGGGAACGCTCCGGAGGCGTAGTGGCCGATGAGCCGGCGGGTCGCGGACGGGGCGAGGACGCTCTCCCCCGCGGCCACCACCCGGATGCCGTGCAGCAGTTCGGCGGCGTGCACGTCCTTGAGCAGGAAGCCGGAGGCGCCGGCGCGCAGCGCCTCGAAGACGTACGCGTCGAGGTCGAAGGTGGTCAGCACCAGGACGCGGGGCGCGTCCTCGCGGTCGGTGATGATCCGGGTGGCGGCGATGCCGTCCAGCACGGGCATCCGGACGTCCATGACGACCACGTCGGGTGCCAGTTCCTCGGCGAGCCGCACCGCGGCGGCGCCGTCGGCCGCCTCGCCGACGACCGTCATGTCCTCCTCGGCGTCGATCACGGCGGCGAAGCCCGCCCGGACGATGCCCTGGTCGTCGACGACCAGCACGCTGAGGCTCATCGTTCCCTCTTCTCCTCGTCACCCTGCTCGGTGGCCGGCGCGGCGGCGGGCGGGGGCCCGTCCGATGCGCTCGGAGCGAGGGGCAGCCGGAGGCGGACCGTGCCCGCCGGACCGGTGGTCAGGGTGCCGTCGAGCGCCGTGACCCGCGCCGCCAGCCGCTCCCGCACGGCGGGGCCGGCGGCACCCGGCACTCCGGTGGCCGTGAGCGTCAACGTATCTCCGTCCGCGTCGAGTTCGATCACGGCGGGCTCCTCGCCCCCGGCCGTGAGCACCGTCTCGGCGGCGTGGTAGGCGGCCAGGTCCACGGCGGTGGGCAGGTGCTCCGGCACGCGGTCCGTCAGGCGTACCTCCACGTCCCGGCCGGTGGCCCGGGACTGGTGGGCGAGCAGGTCCAGGGCCTGGAGGGTGGGCTGCGGCCGCAGCGCGCGCTCCGCCTCGCCCTCCCGGACGGCGTCGAGGAGGGCGCGCATCGCGGCCAGGGCCTCGCGGGCGCGCTCGGCGGTCGCGTCGAGCCGTCCCGCCTCCGCCTCGGCGACCATGTCGGCGGTGCGCGCCAGCACGGTGGTCTCCAGTCCGGCGGCGATGCGGCGGCGCTCGGCCCACGCGTCCCGGACGGCTTCCCCGGTCCAGGCGGCGAGACGTTCCTCCCGGGTGCCCCGGGCGGCCCGGTCGCGCCGTCCGCGCAGCGTGCCGGCCCGGTGGGCCGCGCCGGCCGCCAGGCCCGCCCCGGCCGTCGTCCCCACGACGACCCACCAGCCGGGGACCGTCGTGCCCCGGTCCAGGACGGCGGCGGTGGCGGCCGCCGCGTGCACCGCCACGGCCGCGGCCGGGCCGGCCGACCGCGGCAGCGCCCGCGGACGGGGACCGCCCGCGACCGGGCCGGCGGCGGTGCGGGCCGCGTCCACCGCGAGCACCGCGCAGGTGGCGAGCATGCTCAGGCCGGGGGGCAGGAGGACCGGGCCGGTGTACTCGCCCGCCGCCATCGCCACCGGCCACAGGAGGGCCAGGGCGCACAGGACGACCCGGGCCGTGCGGGGCGCCCGGCGCAGCCACAGCAGCGCGACCGCCTGGGCCGCGGCCAGCAGCGCGAACAGCACGCCCGCGGACACCTGGGACGCGGTCGACGTCTCCTCCGCCCGCATGACCATCGTCGGGAGCATCGGCTGCAGGACGAGGCCGGCCGCGGCCGTCACCTGCGCCAGGCGGTAGTTCCGCGGGACGGACCGCTCCTCCGGGGCGGCGGTCCGGCCGGGCAGCTCCGCGCGCACCTGCCACCCGCCGTCCGCCGTCGGACCGCTGGTCAGGGTGCCGCCCGCCTCCCGCGCCCGGGAGCGCAGGAAGGCCTGGCCGCGCCCCCCGCCGAGGCCGGCACCGTGCGCCGCCGCGCCGGGCGGCGGAGCCGCGCTCGTGACCACGACGTCCGTACGCGTGTCGCCGTAGCGGCAGAGCACCCCGGTGCGGGCGCCGGGGGCGTACCGCGCCGCGTTGGTCAGCGCCTCGCGCACGATGCCGTACGCCGCGTCCGCGACGGCGCCGTCCGGCAGGGGGTCGATGTCGCAGTCCACCTGCCCGCCCAGTCGGCGGAACCCCGCGGCCAGGTCCAGCAACCGCTCCCGGGGCGAGGGCAGTTCCTCGCGCGAGGGCGACGGCGCCCGTACCGTGCCGAGCGCCCGGGTGACTTCCCGGCCGGTCTCGACCGCGAACCGGAGCGCCTCGTCGGCCAGTTCGGGACGGCGGTCGCGCAGCCCGAGCGCCGCGCCCGCCGTGACCACCACGGCCGTCAGGTGGTGGGCGCTGACGTCGTGCAACTCCCTCTCCATGCGGCGCCGTTCGGCCGCCGGGAGCCGGTGGCGCTCCGACTCGGCCCGCTTCAGCCGCTGCTCGGCCGCCTGCCGGGCGCGACGGGACCGCCGCACCCACAGGCCGGCCACGCACGCGGCGGCGTACAGCAGGGCGGTGAGGGCCAGGTCGAGCCCGTCGCGCTCGCTGAGCCCGTGCAGGCCGAGCCAGTACAGGAGCTGCCAGGCGGCGAGCGCCACCACGCACAACACGGCGGTGAAGGCGTCGCGTTCGGTCGCCACGGTGAACAGTGCCAGCGCGACGCCCGCGGTCCCGAGCACCGCCATCGCCCCGGCGGGCAGCGGCCCGGCGCCCAGCGCGCAGGCGGCGGCGACCAGGACGAGGGTGGTCACCGGGCGGGTGCGGCGCAGCGCGAGCGCGGCCGTCACCGACCCGGCGGCCAGGGCCGCCGGGAGCAGCACGGACGCGGCCGGGACGTCCCCGCGCACCAGCGCCGCCCCGGGCCACACCACGGCCTGGGCACAGATCAGAAGGACCGGGATCAACCGGTCGTCTTGTCGCTTCATGACGTGCCAAGGCTAGGGCGGCGACCGGTCCGCCCGGCTCCGGCTGAAGGGGGATTCCGCTCTCTTACCTGGGTTGCAGAGACGGGCGGCGGGCGGCCTGCTCCCCTGCGGAGCGACGACCTCCCCGCGGCGGACACCCGCCGCCGCGCACGCGGCCGGCACGGGCCGCCCCCGCCCTGCGCGCCCCCGTCGCAGCCGCCCACGGCCCCGGCAGGTGGACGGATGAGGGGGACGGAACCGGCCGAGCAGCGGACCGGCTCACGGCCTCTCCCCCGGAGCCGCTCCGTCGGCCTTCCCGGACGCCTCGTCCGGTGCCTCAGCGCCGGTGCCGGGGAACATCAGCCGTGCGCTGCGGCTGACCGCCCCCAGGGCCCCCAGCATGAGGCCGGTACGGAGCCATCTCATGCCGCCCTCCCAGTCCCGGGGGCTGCCGAAGACCCTCCAGAGCACGACGGCGATACCGAGCAGGAGGAGCGCTGTGCCGACGACGCGGCTTAACCGAGGATGCATGCGCTCATGATCCCGCGCACCGCGGCAGGTGTCCGTGACGGTCACCCCGTGGTGAGCGGGCTCACACGCTCCACCCGCACTCGCGGTCGCTCGAACCGCAGCTTCCCGAACCGGGGTTCCCGCGTTCTCGCTCCCGGCTGCCGGTCGCAGGCTTGCTCCGGACGGAGGTCCGGCAGCGCGGCTGAGACCGGGCGGGGTACGGCACGGCCATGGGGCTCAGTGGAGGACGACTCTCCAGCGTTCGACCCACCGGTACCAGTCGCCACCCGTTCCCCGGATCAGGACGCGGTCGTCCTCCAGCTGCCGGACGCTGCCGTACAACGTCGCGTGGGGAAGGTCCGCCCGTACGGTGTCGTGGATCTCCAGGTCGGCTTCCACGGGCCGGGACCAGGCGTGTCCACAGCGGTCGCAGGTGTAGCCGACGGCATCGGGCTCGGCGACGGAGGGCCTTGTGCCCGGGCGGACCGCTTCGTCCGAGCAGCGAGGGCACGGATCGGCAGTGTGAGGACCTATCAGACGAGACACCGGACGATCCTCCGGTACGGCAGCGAAGCACAGCAACCCCCACGGCCCTCAGCGCCCGGCACCGCCCCCACGGACCGGCCCGCAGCCTCCTCGCCTCCCACCATCGATTTCACAGACCCGCAGTCCGGAAGACCCCTGACACCCACCGCCGGCACCGACGCGGCCGCTCCCGTGCCCGGTCGTGCGGCGAACCACGGGGAACCCGGGAAGCCGGTCAGCCGCTCACCGGACGCCAGCACCGCTTCGCCGCAGGTCACCCCGGACGGAGGCCCCGAGCGCCCTGAACCTCCCGAGCTCAGGACGACGACAGCCGCGTCCTTCTCATGCCCGAGTGCCCGGAGGCCGGCGAGGACGCACCGGGGGAACGCCGCAGACTGCATGGAGCGGGGGAGTTGCACGCAGTCGCGGTTGCCGGCGAAGCCGTGAGGCGTGCCCCCGCCCACCCGGTCGGTCGGCCGGCAGGCGTCAGGGGGTGCACGCCGCCGCGATCGACACGCTGTTCTCGTAGAGGTGGTGGCGGGTGATCCGGCCGTCCTCGACGGTCAGGCGCAGCGCGAAGGGACCCGAGAAGGACTTGCCCGTCGCGCGGACGGTCCCCGAGAGGTGTCCCATCAGGACGGCGTCGGCGCCGTCCACGAGGAAGGTGTCGACGGAGGCGCGGCTGTCCTCGGGGACGGTGTGCTCGGCCAGTTCCGCGGCCTGGACGGCGCATTCGGCGGCGGTGGAGCGGGGCCGGATCCAGGGGACCACGGGGTTCTCGGCGAGCAGCCAGTCGACGCGGTCGGCGAAGAGGGCGGTGAGTCCCTCGACGTCCCCGGCGAGGCGGAGGGCGAGGAACTTCTGGACGGTGGCGCGGGTGGCGTCCGCGACGGTGGCGGCAGGGGCGGTGTTCGTCGTCATGGGGCCAGCCTGCCGGGGCGCCGCCGGAGCGTCGATTACGTCCGGGGTAAGGGCGGGACGTCAGCGCCGGGAGAAGCCGCCGGCGGGCGGTCCACGGCCCCGACCGGCCGGCGCGGACCATGCTTCGGCGTGTGCCGAAACGTTCCACCCTTAGCGTCGGGGACATGAAGATCGACACCCACCGGGTGATCCGGCCGAGCATCCTCTACTTCGGCACCCCCGTGGTCCTGCTGACCACCGAGAACGGCGACGGCACCTTCAACCTCGCCCCCGTCTCCTCCGCCTGGGCGCTGGGACAGCACGTCGTCCTGGGGGTGGGCGTCGAGAGCCGGACCGCGCGCAACCTCGCCGAGCACCCGGACCTGGTGATCAACGTGGCGTCGCCGGAGCTGTGGGAGCACGTGGAGCGCCTCGCCCCGCTCACCGGGGCCCACCCGGTGCCGGAGGGCAAGCGGGCGGCCTACCGGTACGAGCGCGACAAGTTCGCCGCGGCCGGTCTCACCCCGGCCGACTCCGACCTCGTGGCGCCGCCCCGGGTCGCCGAGTGCGCCCTGCAGCTGGAGGCGCGCGTCCGCGGCACGACACCCGGCGGGGCGGGGCTCTTCCTCGGCGTCGAGTGCGAGGTGCTGCGGGTCCACGCCGACGAACGCATCGTCGTGCCGGGCACCCACCACATCGACCCGGCGGTCTGGAGCCCCCTCATCTACAACTTCCGCCACTACCACGGCCTCACCCCGGAGGTCGGCCGCAACTTCCGCTCGGAGACCGCCGGGGACGCCGGGGGGACCGGGAAGGCCCGGAAGGCCGGGAGGACCGAGGACGCCACCCGAGCGGCGTGACCCACCGGGGCACCGCGACGGGTGAGCGGGGAGCGGGTTCGCGTTCGGAGCGGGGGGTCGTCGGGCAGGACGCGCAACGCCTCGTGGCGGCCGGGAGGACGTACGGCGCGGAAGTCGCGCCGGTCGAGCCGAGACGGACGCCGCGGCGCCCTCCTCCGGGGATTCCGGGGATGGTGCGCGGCGGAAGCTCTGGAGTTCCTCAAACCGCGCTTGGAGCGTCGGCCGTCCGGGGCATCTCCCCGTCACGAACCGCACGGACGATGACGGATGACGAAGGACAGGGGTGGGAGACATGGGGGACCTGATGATCGGGGGGATCATCCTCCTCGCGGTGGTCGCCGGGGTGGCGTGGCGAGGCCGCGGGTCGTC
Source organism: Streptomyces sp. NPDC034670 (assembly GCF_055574875.1). Taxonomy (NCBI): domain Bacteria; kingdom Bacillati; phylum Actinomycetota; class Actinomycetes; order Kitasatosporales; family Streptomycetaceae; genus Streptomyces; species Streptomyces sp. NPDC034670. Next base: position 15,083 of record NZ_JBVITR010000071.1, on the reverse strand, counting down.
GCGGAAGCGCTCGAAGAGGGGCGACGGCGGTTGGGCGGACGGCTGGCTCGACGGGGGAGCCTCGTCCGACGGGGGAGGGTCGTCCTGCGGGGGCGGCGGGGGCGACTGACACCTGCCCGCGCCCGGAGGAGGTGCGGGAACGAGGGCGGTGCGCTCACGCGGCCCCACCGGACGCGGAAGCGGCAGGAAGGGGCCGCGGGCCGACGCGGCCCGGAGGGACTGCCGCAGGTACGGCGGTGATCGGGCGCCCGGCATGTTGAAGGGGCCCCGGGGCGCCACGGGGCACCCTCACTCGGCTAGGCTCATCCACCATGTCGCACCCTGATGGTCTGCTCGTCGACATCGTCACGATGGTGGAGAAGGAGCGGGACAGTCAGATGTCCCTCACCGTGGTGGTCCCCGGAGCCGTCATCACCGGACGGCTGGCGCCCGAGGCCCTGTGGCGGGAGCGCGTGGCCGAGGTGCTGCGGGACTCCGAACGGCTGGGGCGCTTCGCCGCACCGTTCACCGCGCCCACCGGCCGCACCGCCCCGCCCACCCACCTCCACTTCCACCTCGCCAAGATCCTCCAGGGGAGCTACGGCATCCCGGACACCGGCGGCATGTACCGCGTCGCGCTCGCCGACGTGAGCGCGTGGACCGTGGGGGCCATCGGGTACTCCGACGAATGACGGTGGCGGCGCCCGGTGACGGCCGCGGGACCCGGTGACGGCCGCGGGGCCCGCCGCGCCTTCCGGCCCCCCCGACGACCCCGCCGGGCCCCAGGGCCCTTCGTCCGGATCAGGCCGGACCCGCGTCAGTGCCCGCCCACCAGCTCACCGCTGAGCCGGTCGTGGAGGCGGGCGCTGGGGTCGTTCAGGCCCGTGATCTCGACCGTCTTGCCGCGCTGGGCGTACTTGGTCTCGATCGCGTCCAGGGCGGCGACGGAGGAGGCGTCCCAGATGTGGGCGGCGGACAGGTCGACGACGACGCGCTCGGGGTCGGTGGCGTAGTCGAACTGGCCGACGAGGTCGTTGGAGGAGGCGAAGAACAGCTCGCCGGTGACCCGGTAGACGACCGTGCCGCCGTCGGGGTCGACCACGGCGGTGACCTCGGCGAGGTGGGCGACGCGCTTGGCGAAGACGACCATGGCGGTGATCGTGCCGACGACGACACCGATCGCGAGGTTGTGGGTGGCCACGACGCAGACGACGGTGATCACCATGACGGCGATCTCCCCGGTCGGCATCCGCCTCAGGGTCTTCGGGGCGACGGAGTGCCAGTCGAAGGTGGCCACCGACACCATGATCATCACGGCGACCAACGCGGCCATGGGGATGTCGGAGACGACCGGGCCGAACACGATGCACAGCACCATCAGGAACGCGCCGGCGAGGAAGGTCGACAGACGGGTCCGCGCCCCGGACACCTTCACGTTGATCATCGTCTGGCCGATCATGGCGCAGCCGCCCATCCCGCCGAAGAACCCGGTGACGATGTTGGCGATGCCCTGGCCGACGGACTCGCGGGTCTTGGAGGAGTGGGTGTCGGTGATGTCGTCGACCAGTTTCGCGGTCATCAGCGACTCCATCAGGCCGACCAGGGCCATGGCGAACGCGTAGGGGGCGACGGTCGTCAGGGTGTCCGCCGTGAAGGGCACGTCGGGCAGGCCGGGCACGGGGAGGGAGGACGGCAGCTCGCCCTTGTCGCCCACGGTCGGCACGGCGATCCCGGCGGCGACCGTGATGACGGTGAGGATCACGATGGAGACCAGCGGGGCCGGGACCACGGTGGTGACCCTGGGGAAGAACACCATCAGGGCGAGGCCGCCGGCGATCAGGGGGTACACGGCCCACGGCACGTCGCGCATCTCGGGCACCTGGGCCATGAAGATCAGGATCGCCAGGGAGTTGACGAAGCCGACCATCACCGAGCGCGGCACGAACCGCATCAGCTTCGCCACGCCCAGCGCGCCGAGGACGATCTGGAAGACGCCGGCCAGGATCACCGCGGCGACGAGGTACCCGAAACCGTGCTCGCGGTTGAGCGGGGCGATGACGAGGGCGACGGCGCCGGTGGCCGCGGAGATCATCGCCCGGCGTCCACCGACGAACGCGATGGTGACGGCCATGGTGAAGGAGGCGAACAGGCCGACGGCGGGGTCGACGCCGGCGATGATCGAGAAGGAGATCGCCTCCGGGATCAGCGCGAGCGCGACGACCAGGCCGCCCAGGACCTCGGTCCGCCAGACCTTCGGATCGTTCAGCCAGTCGGGACGCGCGGCGCGCAGCCGTGCGGCGGGGGACGGTGCGGGAGAGGACAAGGAAGCGGTACCTGTCGTGCTCGGGCACGCTCCCGTGCGGGGGCGTGCGAAAGTGAGGGGAACGGAACGGAGGAGCCGGTGGCCGCGCGCGAACGCCGGTCCCGGGACGGCCCCGGTGGCTGCCGGCCGCGGGCGACGCCCGGCCCGCGGATCAGGGGCGGGACGTCCCGACGGGCTCCGCCGCACCGGGAGCGTCGTCGGCCCGGGCAGCACGGCCCTCGCCGCCGGACGGCAACTCTACCCTAACGTTAGGGTAGGGATCGGACGCGCCGGCCGGGGCGCCCCGGCGCGGACAGCCGGACGGGCCGGCGGACCCACAGGCCGACGGACCCACAGGTCGGCGGCCCCACAGGTCGACCGACCTGACAAACTCAACAGATCCAACAGATCCAACAGATCCAACAGATCCAGCAGACCTACAGGACGAGAAGGGCCGGAGCGGGCACGTGGAGGGCAGGCACATGCAGATCGGCGAGGTCGCCGAGCGGACCGAGCTGTCCCTGCGCACCATCCGGCACTACGAGGAGACCGGTCTCGTCGTCCCGTCGGCCCGTTCCCGGGGCGGATTCCGGCTCTACACGGAGGCCGACGTCGCCCGTCTGATGGTCATCCGGCGGATGAAGCCGCTGGGGTTCACCCTGGACCAGATGCGTGAACTGCTGGCCGCCACCGACCGGCTCGACGCGCAGGATCCGCCCGGCGAGGAGGAGCGGGAACGGCTGCTGGAGCAGGTGCGCGGCTTCGAGGAGGCGGCCCGACGGCGGGTGGCGGAGCTCCGCACGCAGCTGGCGCGGGCGGAGGAGTTCGCCGCGACCCTCCACGCGCGCCTGGAGAACGCCACCACGCCCGCCCGGTGACACCCGCGTCCCCCCGTCCCTCTCGCCCGTCCGGGGGCGCGGCGGTGCCGCGGCCCCTTCCGCACGCTCCCGGCCGCTCTGCGGAACAATCGCGGGTATGAGCATCGTCAAGATCAACGTACTCACCGTCCCCGAGGAGCAGCGCGAGACGCTGGAGCGGCGGTTCGCCGCGCGGGCGGGGGCGGTGGAGAGCTCGGACGGGTTCGAGTGGTTCGAGCTGCTGCGGCCCGTCGAGGGCACCGACACCTACCTCGTCTACACCCGCTGGCGGACCGAGGAGGACTTCCAGCGCTGGATGGCCGGCCGCGGCCAGGCCGCGCACGGGGGTGAGGGCGCGCAGGGCGACCGGCCCAAGCCGGCGGCCACGGACGCGACGCTGTGGTCGTTCGAGGTGGTCCAGCAGACCGGCCCCAAGCAGGGCTGACGCCACCGGTGCCCGGTCACGGCCCCGGGCGGGGCCGTGACCGGACGGGGCCGGAGCGCCCGGGTCAGGTGAGGGCGGCGAGCGTGCGGCGGGCGGCCTCGGCGACCAGCGGGTCGCTGGGGGCGTCCCCGCGGTCGGGGTGCTCGGTCAGGACGGCCAGCACCAGCGGTGCGACACGGGGCGGCCAGAGCACGGCGACGTCGTTGGCCCGGCCCCAGTCGGCGGTGCCGGTCTTGTCGCCCACCGTCCAGCCCCGGGGCACTGCGGCCCGGATGCGCCGGTCACCGGTGAGGTTGCGGACCAGCCAGTCCTTCAGCAGGGCGCGCTGCGCGGCGGGCAGGGCGTCGCCGAGCACCAGGGCGCGGTGGTCGGCGGCGATCGCCCGCGGGGTCGTGGTGTCGCGCGGGTCCCCGGGCGGGTTGCGGTTCAGCTCGGGCTCGTAGTGGTCCAGGCGGCTCACCCGGTCGCCGAGCCCGCGCAGGTACGCGGTGAGCGCGGGCGGACCGCCGAGGTCGCGCAGCAGCAGGTTGGCGGCCGTGTTGTCGCTGTACCGGACGGCGGCGTCGCACAGCTGCCGGACGGTCAGGCCGGTCGCGACGTGCCGCTCGGTGACCGGTGAGTGGGCGGCGAGGTCGGCCCGGGCGTAGGTGACCCGTTCGTCCAGGCGGGAGAGCGGGTTGTGGTGGAGGACCGCGGCGGCGGCGAGCGACTTGAAGGCGGAGCAGAACGCGAAGCGTTCGTCGGCGCGGTGGGCCACCGTCGCACCGGTGGCCGTGTCGACGGCGTACACCCCGACGCGGGCGCCGTACGCGCGCTCGAGGCCGGCGAGGCTGCGGGGGTCCACCGGGGCGGGGGCGCGGCGGCCCGGGGAGGCCGACGGGGCCGGGGAGGCCGGAGCCGTCGGGTCCTGGCCGCGCTCGCGCGCGGGGGCGGTGGTGGCGCATCCCGCCACGGGGGCGAGGGCAGCGGCCAGCAGCAGCGCGCGGCGGGAGGGACGGGCGGGCGATCCGGCGGGCACGTGGCACACTCCGTTCACGATGTCGCGGTCTCACGGGTTCATGCGGGGGACGGTTCGCGCGGGGGAAGCGGTCGGAAGGCGGGCCGGAGACGGTCAGGAAGCGGGGACGGCGGACAGCAGGGCGCGGATCACCGGGCCGGCCGAACCGCTTCCGGTGACACCCTCCTCGACCACGCAGGCCACGGCCACACCGTCCCGGTGGGCGACCATCCAGCCGTTGTTCTCCTGGTCGTCGGAGACCTCCGCGGTGCCGGTCTTGGCGCCGATCCCACCGGGCAGGTCGGCCAGGACGCGCGCCGTGCCCTCGGTGACCGTCGCCCGCATCAGCGCGCGCAGCTGGTCCACGACCTCCGGCGGGAGCGGGGTCGTGCGGGTCGTGTCCTCGGTGCCGGCGACGAGCGAGGGCTGGTGGAAGGTCCCGGACACGGCCGTGGCGGTGACCGACGCCATGACCAGCGGGTTGGCCTGGATCCGGCCCTGCCCGATCATCGACGCGGCCTTCTCCGTCGCGTCGCGCGGCACCGGCACGGAACCGTCGTACGAGGGGACGCCCACGTGCCACGTCTGGCCGACGCCGAAGTACTTCTCCGCCACCTCCCCGAGCTCGCCGTCGCCCAGCTCGTCGCGCAGGCCGATGAAGGCCGTGTTGCAGGACTCGGTGAAGCCCTTGCGGAAGGTGGCCCCCGGGTGTTCGGAGGTCTCCACGTTCTGGAACCGCTTGCCGACCGTGAGGTACTTGGGGCAGCCCACGACGTCGTCGGGGGCGACCGCGCCCTTGAGCAGCAGGGCGCCGCTGGTGACGATCTTCCAGGTGGAGCCGGGCGCGTAGGTGCCGGAGACCGCGCGGTTGAAGCCGGACGCGGGCGCGTTGGCGACGGCGAGGACCTCCCCGTCGTCGACGCGCAGGGCGACCAGCGCGGCGTTCTTCCCGCCGGCCTCGGCGAGGGCGCGTTCCGCGGCCGACTGCCAGTCGGCGTCCAGGGTGGTGCGGACGGGGCCGTCGTTCTTCACGGTGTCCCCGCCGCCGAAGGACGCCTCCGTGCGCACCACCTTCCCCGTCGCCCGGTCGACGAGGCGCACCGCGCCGCGCGCGCCGCCGCCCCGGCCGCCCGCGAGCCGGGCGAGGACGGGGGCGAGCGAGGGGTGGGAGTCCGCGGACAGGGTGGCGCCGTCGCGGTCGAGCGCCCGGACGGGCTCGGCCTCCTCGCGGTCCAGGCGGAACTTGTGGCCGCCGTCGAGCCGCGGGTGGACGAGCGACATCCTCCAGTCCACCTTCCAGGCGCCGTCGGCCTGCTCCCGCAGCGGCAGCGCGGAGGTGTACGTCCAGGTGCCGAGGCCGGTGACCGGCATGCGTGCGGTGAAGGGCACCGTGACGGTGCCGTCGCCGGTCTCCTCCGGCGTCCCGGCCGCGAGGTCCGGTCCGGTGATCTCGAGTCCCTCGGTGAAGCCGTGCAGCACCTGCCGGGCGCGGTCGGGGCTGGTGGTCCGGGCGGCGGCGTCCGGCAGGTGTCCGGCGGCCCAGTCGGCGAGGAACGCCCGGGCCTCGGCCACCGCGTCCGGGTCGGGGCCGTCCTCGCCGGCGAAGGGACCGAGACCGGCCGCGTACGCCCCGCCCGCCGCGACCGCGGCCGCCACCGCCACCGCGGTGAGGGCCTTGGCCGCCCGGCGCGGGCGGGAAGGGGGAGGACCGGGTCGGAGGGGGTCGGCGTGGGTGTGGATGTCCATGCCCCGAGAACAGCAGGGGCCGGGGCCTTCCGTCCAAGTACCGGATCGGTCTGGGCCGATAAACACTCGATATGGTGGCTGGTCGTGGACCTGGTGCGGCACCCGGAGTGCTGCGCGGCTGTTGCGGAACCGTCACACTCCGGACGGACCGCGGCCCGTGACACGGCCCCGCGGAGGCGAACGTGACACGGCCCCGCGAGGGCGAACGTGACACGCACGGACGGGAACAGGGGCCCGCACCGAAGTGCGAGCCCCTGTCGAATCCCTGCGTGCGGGTCAGGCGGGGACGATGTTCTCCGCCTGCGGGCCCTTCTGGCCCTGGGTGACGTCGAAGGTCACCTTCTGGCCCTCCTGGAGCTCACGGAAGCCCGAGGTGGCGATGTTCGAGTAGTGGGCGAAGACGTCGGCGCCGCCGCCGTCCTGCTCGATGAAACCGAAGCCCTTTTCCGAGTTGAACCACTTCACGGTACCGGTGGCCATATCACTTCTCCTGAGACAGTGCCGGGAAATCGCACTTCGCGAATTCCCTCATCGTCGCGATGATCACCTGCCCGGAGACCCGGTAGCAAACTGGCAACCACAACTGCAACAGCCATGAGCCTAGCACGGGGAGCAGCCGCGACGAGGAAAAGGAAAATCACCGGGAAAATATCGGCAGCGCATTCGGGGAGAGATATTTCCGCGGCGGAGGGCGAGTTTCTGCTCCGGCGGAGGCAGATTCCTCACCGGTGCCCGCGGGCGGCGTCCCCGTCGCCCCGGCGCAGCTCCTCGTTGGCCCGCTCGGCCCGCTCCAGCCGCTCCTCCAGGCTGATGATGCGGCACGCGGCGTCGACCGGCGTCCCCTGGTCGACGAGTTCCCGGGCCCGGGCGGCCAGCCTCAGCTGGTGGCGCGAGTAACGGCGGTGACCGCCCCCGGAGCGCACCGGGGCGATCAGCCGCGCCTCGTCGAGGGCGCGGAGGAAAGCGGGTGTGGCTCCGACCAGTTCCGCCGCCCGGCCCATGGTGTAGGCCGGGAAATGATCGTCGTCGAGCCGGTCGGCGACCGGGAGCCGATCGGTGTCCGGTGGCCGGGCGTCGACGTGCGGCTGACTTTCCGAGGGCATACGCACCTTCCCGCGGACCGTGAGCGTAAACGGCCCGCCGCGGGGACGGGTTCCCCACAGGAGAACTCTAGTCGGCCCGACGGAAAATCTGCTGTGGCGAGGACAGGTCCACCGCTCCCCGGGCGTCGCCCGTGCGGGTGAGGCGGTGCGGACCGCGCCGCCGACGGGATCCGCACCGGTCGTGGACGTGCCGGTCGCGGTGACGGGAGTGGCCGCACCGGGCCCCGCGGGGAGCCGGCCGGATCTCACCCGGGCGGAGGGCGTCCCCCTGGCCCCACCCGGGCGGGGATGTTCCGGAAGGGCCGAGCCGGTCGCCCCGGTGCCGTCGTCGGCCACGGCGTTGCTGCCACCGGCCGCCGGTGGTGTCGTCACCTGCCGCGGTGGTGCCGTCGCCGACCGCCGGTGGTGTCGTCACCTGCCGCGGTGGTGCCGTCGCCGACCGCCGGTGGTGTCGTCACCGACCACGGTGGTGCTGCCGCGCCCCGCGGCGCTCGGTGTCGGCCGCGGCGTCCTCCCCGTGCACCGCGCGGAGGACGGGGAGAAGGCGGGCCTCCCGGGCCGCGCGGCGTGCCGCGCGGGCGGAGGCCGGCGCCGGAGGCGCGGAGCACGGCCTCCGGATGGCGCGCGGGGTCTCACGGACGGCGTGGGGCCGCCCGGCGACTCGATGCCGGACGGCCCTCGGGGAAACGCGGTACCGGGGAGACCGGGACGGGCCCCGAGCTGCACACGTGGGGACGCGACGGCCCGGCCCGGCCTTCCCTCCGGCCGCAATCTGCCACCCCGTGGGGCGGGCCGCCCGCCGGGACGGGCCGAACGAGGGGCGGCCCGCGCCGGGGATCCACCCCGGGGCGGGCCGCCCAGCCCTTCGAACCTTCCGAGAGCTTTATCACATTTTTTCGTCCATAATCGGACCATGAGCACCGCAGCGTATGAACTTCTGGCCGCGAGTCCCCCCGTGTGGAACCTGGTCGCGGCCTTCATCGGCGGGCTGGTGATAGCCGGCGCGTTGATCTGGGCCGTACGGATCGGCATGCGGGTCATGGACCGTGAGGAGCACCGCCCCACTCCCGAGGAGCAGCCGAAGCTTCCGGACGGCGGCGCGATCCGCGAGATGCGGGAGGTGCGCGAGCCGGACGAGATGCCCCTGATCGCGAGGAGCGGCTCCCGGCTCATGCCGTACGAGATCCACCACGCCAGTACCAGGACGGGCAAGGACCAGGTCCGCAAGCGCTGGCTGCCCGGCTCCAGCGGCGGCTTCGGCAGCGGCGGCCCGGGACACGTCTGACCGTCCCCTCCCCGGAGGGGACCGCGCGCTCCCCCGGAAGGGCCCGCGCGGGGACCCGTCCGGGAGGGGTTCCGTGGGGGCGGGGGGGGGGGGGGGGGGGGGGGGGTGGGGGTGGAGAGGGGGGAGGGAGAG
>NZ_JBVITR010000071.1:0-6227 GCF_055574875.1 Streptomyces sp. NPDC034670 | reverse complement strand
ACCCTCCCCCCCCCCCCCCCTCCTCCCCCCCCCCCCCCCCCCCCCCCCCCCCCCCCCCCCCCCCCCCCCCCTGGGCCCGCGCGGTGTCCGGCTCGGGCGGCTCAGCGGCCCAGCCACGCCGTCGTGTCGGGGCCCAGCCGGCCGTCCTCCAGGGGCGCGCTGGTCAGCAGGACCTCGCCCGCGGGGAGGCCGACCGGGTCGGGGGACAGGTTGGTCACACAGCGCCAGCCGCTGCCCCGGTCGAACTGGACGACACCCTCCGGGGTCTCCTCCGACCAGGTCAGCGTCTCGTCCTCGGCCAGTTTGCGGCGCAGGCGCAGCGCCGTGCGGTACAGCTCCAGGGTCGATCCCTCGGCCCCGTCCTGGGCCTCGACGGCGTACGCGGCGAAGTCGGGCGGCTGCGGCAGCCAGGCGCCGTTCGCGCCGAAGCCGTACGACGGCCCGGTGGTCGTCCACGGCAGCGGCACCCGGCAACCGTCGCGGCCCTTGCGGACGCGCCCCGTCTGTTCCCAGATCGGGTCCTGGAGGACCTCGGTGGGCAGGTCGGCGACCTCGGGCAGACCGAGTTCCTCGCCCTGGTAGAGGTAGGCCGAGCCGGGCAGCGCCAGCATCAGCAGGGTGGCGGCGCGGGCCCGGCGCAGTCCCGCGTCCGGGTCGACGGCGGGGGCCTTGCCGCCGGACAGCAGCCAGGCGTTCTCGTCCGTGCCCGGCGGCAGCATCAGGCGGGAGGCGTGGCGGACCACGTCGTGGTTGGACAGGACCCAGGTGGCCGAGGCGCCGGCGGCGCGGGCGGTCTCCAGCGAGTCGGTGATGACCCGGCGGAGCGCGCCGGCGTCCCACGGCGTCTCCAGGTACTCGAAGTTGAAGGCCTGCCCCAGCTCGTCCGGACGGGCGTACAGGACGCGGCGGGGGCCGGGGACCCAGGCCTCGGCGACGGCCATGCGGGGCGGGGAGTAGGAGTCGAGGATCTTGCGCCAGTCGCGGTAGACCTCGTGCACCTCGTCGCGGTCGTAGAGGGGGTGGGTGCCGGGCGGGAAGTCGGCGAGGGCGGCCTCGCCGCTCAGTCCGTGGGCGCCGAGGTCGCGCAGCGGCTCGCTCAGGTCCTTGGTGAGGGCGTGCGCGACGTCCACGCGGAAGCCGTCCACGCCCCGGTCGGCCCAGAACCGCAGGGTGGTGCGGGCGTCCTCGCGGACCTCCGGGTGGCCCCAGTTGAGGTCGGGCTGCTCGGCGGCGAACAGGTGCAGGTACCACTGTCCGTCGGGCACCCGCTGCCAGGCGCTGCCGCCGAAGACGGACTGCCAGTCGGTGGGCGGCAGTTCGCCCTGCGGGCCGCGGCCGTCGCGGAAGACGTAGCGGTCGCGGGCCGGGGAGCCGGGTCCGGCGCGCAGCGCCTCCTGGAACCAGACGTGCTGGTGGGAGGTGTGGTTGGGGACGATGTCGACGATCACCTTCAGGCCGAGCCGGTGGGCCTCGGCGACGAGCTCGTCGAAGTCGTCGAGGGTGCCCAGGCGCGGGTCGACGTCGCGCGGGTCGGCGACGTCGTAGCCGCCGTCGGCCAGTTCGGAGGGGTAGAAGGGGCTCATCCACAGGGCGTCCACGCCCAGGGCGGCGAGGTGGGTGAGGCGCCGGGTGATGCCGCGCAGGTCGCCGAGCCCGTCGCCGTCGGCGTCGGCGAAGCTGCGGGGGTAGATCTGGTAGACGACGGCCTGCCGCCACCAGTCGGGGTTCCTGGGGGAGAGGTCGGGCGTGCTCCGGGGGGCGGGGTGCGACGGCCGGGGGTCGGGCGCGGTGGGACGGTCGGTCACGCGGTCTCCTCTGGATGTGTGCGGGTGCCGACAGGAACAGGTCCACAACACCGTAAAAGGGAACACGGAGGCGGTGCGGCACGACTCCTCCGGGCGTGGCGCGTTTATTTTGTGACCGTTTGCCGGAATTGCTCCGGGTTACCCAGCGCAGAGGACGGCGGGCCGACGAGAGGAACGACCATGACCCTCCCCCGCGCGCCACGCGCCCGGCACGGCCTGGCCGCCACCGCCCTCGCCCTCGCCCTGGTGGGAGGCGGCTGCGGCTCGGGCGACGACTTCTCCCTCCCGGACTGGGACGCGCCGGGACAGAACACCCGCGTCGGCGACCTCATGATCCGGTACGCGCACCTGGCCGAGCCGACGGACGGGCCGTGGCAGCCGGGCGACGACGTGCCCGCGCACGTGTGGATCTACAACAAGGGCCGCGAGGACGACCGGCTGGTGGGCGCGAGCTCGCCGATCGCCGAGTCCGTCGACATCGTCGACTCCACCGGCGAGCCCCTGCCCGACGGAGTGGAACTGCCCCGGAACGACCTGGTCGAACTGGAGCCCGGCAGGGACCGCCTGATGCTGCGGGACGTGCGCGAGGTGATCATGGGGGGCGACGCCACCGAGATCACCCTGCGGTTCCGGGACGCCGGACCGACCACCTTCGTCATCCAGGCCCAGCCGCCCCCCTACGACTAGTGCTGTGGCCGGGGCCCCTCGTGCTGTGACCGGGGCCCCTCCCGGAGCAGTGGCCCGCCCCGTCCCCGGCGCGGGCCGCCCTCCGGCCCGGCGGCCGTCACCCGGCGGCGTCCCCCGCTCCCCCGACCGTCGCCAGGTAGAGCTTCACGTACCGCTCCACGTCCACGTCCAGTCCGACGTCCACCAGCGGCTGCTCGCGCGTGCCCCCGTGGATCTCGGACTCGCCGGCGCGGGGACGGCGGTCGACGACCGTCTGGCCGCGGGCCGGGCCGGGGGCCAGGCAGACCTCGACGGGGAGGCGGTGGGTGGTCAGCCCCTCCGGGTCGACGACCGCGCACAGCGCGCCCGCGTCGCCGAGGCCGCCGGCGTCCTCCTCCGGGTCGTCGGGGCGGCTGCCCGGAGTGGCCGGACGGTGGGCCAGCAGCTCGCCGGCCAGCCGGGCGCCCGGCTCGGCGCTCGCGCGCAGCCGGCGGACGTCCGCGCCCGGGACGACGACCCGGGTGAACACGTCCAGCCCGTACATCGTGACCGGCACCCCGGCGGTGAGCAGGATCGCGGCGGCCTCCGGATCGTGCCAGACGTTGAACTCGGCGACCGGTGTGGCGTTGCCGGCGCCCGCCGCGCCGCCCATGAAGACGATCCGCTCGATGTTGCGGGTGACCTCGGGATGGGTCCGCAGCAGCAGGGCGATGTTCGTCAGGGGCGCGGTGGGCACCAGGGTCACCGGGTGCGGGGAGGCGAGGATCTCGTGCCGCAGCAGGGTCACCGCGTCCACCCCGGCCGGGGTGCGGCGCGGGGCGGGCAGGCCGAGGTCGCCCATGCCGTCGCGGCCGTGGACGTGGCGCGCGGAGCGCGGCGCCTCGATCAGCGGGCGTTCGGCACCCCGGGCCACCGGAACGTCGCCCGCGCCCGCCTGCTCCAGCACCGTCAGGGTGTTGCGGACGACGCCGTCCACGTCCGTGTTCCCGGCCACGCAGGTCACCGCGCGCAGGTCGATCCCGGGGTGGCGCACCGCGAACAGCAGGGCCAGGGCGTCGTCGACACCGGTGTCGCAGTCGATGACCACCGGAATGGGCTGACCGTTCGGCACGGCGGGGACTCCTTCCGCCGCGCCTGTGCCGCGCGGCCTGCCCGTGACCCTACGCGGCGTCCCGGCGGCCGGCGCCGCGTGGGCCGCCCGCCCGGTGGCCCCCCGCCGCGGCTCCCGGCGGGCGGGAGCGGGAGATCCGGGCCGGCGGCCGGCCCGGCGGGGGCCGTCTCACCCGGACGGCCCGCCGCACTGGTGGGGCGGCAGGACCGGTGGTGCCGTAGGGACACAGATCCGCTCGTGAGCAGCCCGGCTCCACCAGGAGGCGCCCCGATGACCCGTGCCCCGGCCACCGTCCGTGCCCTCCTCCTCTCCGCGCTGTCGGTGACCGCCCTGCTGACCGCGGCGGCCTGCTCCGCCGAGGAGCGGGGGACGGCCCGGTCGGCCCCCGCCCCGTCCGCCCCCGCCCGGGCGTCCTCCCCCGCCACCGCTCCGGCCGTCGAGCGGCCCGCGCCCGTGCCGGCGCCGCTCGCGCTGGACGAGGAGCAGGTCCGGGCGGCGCTGGTCGCCCAGAAGGACCTGGGGGAGCCGTGGGTGCCGACCCGGGGCGCGGCGACCTGGCGGGACACCGTGCTCAAGGCGGACGCGGAGAACGCCGACTGCCGGTGGCTGCTCGAAGTCCTCTACACGGAGGAGCTGTTCGGCGCGCCGGCCGGACCGCACGCCGTGGTGGCGCTGGACGAGACCTCCGACGGCGCCCAGCTGCGCCACCAGGTCGCCGCGCACCGGTCCGCCGACGTGGACCGCGTCCTGGAGCGGCTCGGCACGCTGCCGAAGACGTGCGGACGGTTCACGGCGACGACCACGCGGGCCGGTGCGCAGGACGTCCGGGTGGAGGAGGTGCCGCTGCCGGAGGCCGGCGACGCGCGGGCCGCCCTGCGGGTCACGCTGGCCGGTGAGGACGCCGACGGCGAGCCGGCGCGTCTCACCGTGGACGTCGCGGCGGTCCGGGTCGGCGAGCACGCCGTCACCCTCACCCACGCGGGCCCCGGCGCGGTGCGGTCCGAGGTCACGCGGGGGGTGGCGCAGCTCGGGGCGGAGCGGCTGTCGGAGATCGGCCGGCAGGCCGGGACCCGGGTCTGACGGCACGGGCGGCCCGCCACCGACGGCGGTTCAGGCCAGACGGTCCACGGCCCGCTTGGCCTCGGCCAGGCCGGCGCCCGTGGCCTCCCGGTACGCCTTGACCGCCTGGACCGTCCTCCCCTCCCGCACGAGCGCGACGATCTCGTCCCTCCGCGGCACCTCCTCCTCCAGTCCCAAGTGCTCCAGCACCAGGTCGAGTTTGCGCTCGACACGGGCCGTCCGGCGGTCCGCCTCGGCGATACGGCTCCTGATCGAGACACCGCTCAGGACCACCAGGCAGACGAGGAACAGCATCATCACGTCCATGACCGGGAACCCTACGTGCCGGAACGCGAGTCGGCCGGTCCCCTGCTCAAGGGGCGTCGAACCGCCTGCGGTGCGCCACCACGTCCCGGGCCACGTCGAGGGCGGTGCGGCCGCGGGCGAAGGCGTCGCCGCGCAGGCGGGCCAGGGCCTCGTCGGCGCCGACTCCCAGCTGGGCCATGATCATGCCGACGGCCTGGTAGATCGTGTCCTGGTCGGCGGCCAGCCCGCTCAGCCAGGGCTCGCCGCCCTGCAGCCCGTACTCCTCGCCGTGCGGCAGCGCCATCAGCGCCACCGTCATGACACCGGCCACGAGCCGCGCCACGTGCAACTGGTCGTCGGTGAGCCCGCCCGGGGTCGCGCGGTAGAGGTCGAGCGTGCCGACGCACACGGAGTCGCTGCCCAGCGGGATCGCGTACACCGCCCGTACGCCGGCGACGAGGGCCTGCTGGGCGAAGACGGGCCAGCGGTGGGCCGAGGACGCGGCCGTGAGGTCGCGGACGAGGACGGGCGCACGCGTCTGGAGCGCCCACCGGCAGGGGCCGTCCCCCAGGGTGGCCTGGAGCTGCGCGAGGTAGGAGGCGTGCGTACTGCTCGCGCCGAGCTGCACGGGCATGCCGTCGCTGCGCAGCGACACGCTCGCGCCGTCCACCGGCAGCAGCTCGACGGCCATCGCGCACAGCCGGCCCGGCACCTCCCCGGGCTCGGCGCCACGCACCCGGGCGGCGATCGCCTCGGCCGCCCGCTCGTGGCCGTGGTCACCAGAACCCCACGAGCGGCCCTGGTCCGGGTCGCCGCCAGGGTCGTCCCCGGGGCGCACGGCATCGCCTCCCTCGCACGTCACCGGCCGGACGGAGCCCCGGCTACCCTTTCCGCCCGCGCCGAAACACGGTCCGCGCCGTCCCCTCGGCCCTTCGCCGGGTCCTGACCGGGGACGGCCGCCCGGCGTCCGGCCCGCGGACGGGAGCCGTGCGCCCGCACCCCGGTCGCCGGTTCACCCGGGGCGGCTTCCCGAGGCGGCTCCGGTCCGGTCCGGGAGACGCCGCGGGGCGGGGCGGTCCGCGCTCCGCCCGCAGCTCGCGCACCCGGCGTCCGGCGGTTCCCGGGGCGTCCCGCCCGGCGGCGTCCGGCTCCCCCGGTGCCTCTTGCCGTGCGCGAGCGGCAACCCCTAGTACTCCAGCAGCGGATCGTGTTCTGAGCTGTGTTTTCGGTAGTGGCAGCGGCGGGCGACGGCCTGGCGGTGTCTTCTCCAGGCCGACCAC
>NZ_JBVITR010000070.1:0-26857 GCF_055574875.1 Streptomyces sp. NPDC034670 | reverse complement strand
GGTAGTCCGGCGTGACCCCGAGGGACTCCACCAGCCGGAACAGCGCCACCTGCACCGCGAACAGCGCCGGCTGGGCGTACTGCGTCCGCTCCAGCACCTCGGCCTCCCCGCCCCACATGACCTCCCGCAGGCACGGATCGAACCCGGCCAGCACGGCATCCAGCGCCTCGGCGAACACCGGGAACCGCTCATACAGCTCCCGGCCCGCCCCCGGCCGCTGGGAGCCCTGCCCGGAGAACACGAACGCCAGCGGGGCCGCTCCCGTGGCCACACCGCGCGCGGCCTCGACCACACCGTCGGGTCCGGCCAGCAGCACGGCCCGGTGCGCGAACCGCGCACGGCCGGTCGCCAGCAGGTGTCCGATGTCGTGGGCGGTGCCGTGCGCATGCGTGCCGAGACGATCCAGCTGTACGTCCAGCGCGTCGGCGGTCCTCGCCGAGACGATCCACGGGAACACGTCCACCGCCGGATCCGCCGTGTCGTCGGGTTCCGGCCGTCCGGGGACATGTTCCAGGATCAGGTGCGCGTTGGTGCCGCTCACGCCGAAGGAGGAGACACCGGCCCGCCGCGGCCGCCCGGTGTCCGGCCACACGGTCTGCGCGCGCACCAGCTCCACCGCCCCGGCCGACCAGTCCACCTGCGAGGACGGCACGTCCGCGTGCAGGGTGGGCGGCACCACCCCGTGCCGCATCGCCAGCACCATCTTGATCACACCCGCCACCCCGGCGGCGGCCTGCGTATGCCCCAGATTCGACTTCACCGACCCCAGCCACAGCGGCCGCTCCCGCTCCCGCTCCCGCCCGTAGGTGGCCAGCAGCGCCTGCGCCTCGATCGGATCACCCAGCCTCGTGCCCGTGCCATGGGCCTCCACCACATCCACATCCGCCGGAGCCAGCCCCGCGGCCGCCAGCGCCTGGCGGATCACCCGCTGCTGCGACGGCCCGTTCGGCGCCGTCAGCCCGTTGGACGCCCCGTCCTGGTTCACCGCACTGCCCCGCACCACCGCCAGGACCCGGTGCCCACGGCGGCGGGCCTCGGACCACCGCTCCAGCACCAGCACCCCGACGCCCTCGGCCCAGCCCACCCCGTCGGCCGCGTCCGAAAACGCCTTGCACCGCCCGTCCGGCGCCAGCCCGCCCTGCCGGGAGAACTCCACGAACGCCGCCGGCGTCGACATCACCGTCACCCCGCCGGCGAGCGCCAGCGCGCACTCCCCCGCCCTGAGCGCCTGCGCCGCCAGATGCACCGCCACCAACGACGACGAACACGCCGTGTCCACCGACACCGCCGGCCCCTCCAGACCCAGGGCATACGCGACCCGGCCCGACGCGATGCTCGGCGCACTGCCGTTGCCGCGGAACGCCTCGTGCTCGGGACCGGTCAGCAGATCCCGGTAGTCGTTGTACATGACGCCCGCGAACACACCCGTGCGGCTGCCGCGCAGCGACACCGGATCGATACCGGCCCGCTCGACCGCCTCCCACGACGCCTCCAGCAGCAGCCGCTGCTGCGCGTCCGTCGCCAGCGCCTCCCGCGGACTCATCCCGAAGAACTCCGCATCGAACCCGCCCACGCCCGCGAGGAACCCCCCTTCCCTGGCGGACGAGGTGCCGGGATGCCGCGGATCGGGGTGATACAGCCGCTCCAGGTCCCAGCCGCGGTCCGCCGGGAACTCCCCCACCGCGTCCACCCCCTCCGACACCAGCCGCCACAGCTCCTCCGGCGAGGCCACCCCGCCCGGGAACCGGCACGCCATCCCCACGATCACCACCGGATCGTCGGTGGCTCCGGAGGCGGGCAACGCCGCCTGCGCGGCGGGCGGCTCGGACGTGTCGTCCGGGAAGAGGTCGGCGAGCAGACGCTCGGCCAGCGCGTGGGGTGTCGGGTGGTCGAAGACGAGCGTGGCGGGCAGTCGCAGTCCCGTCGCGGTGTTCAGCGCGTTGCGCAGTTCCACGGCCGTCAGGGAGTCGAAGCCCAGGTCGCGGAAGGGACGGTCGGCCGCCACGCCCTCGGTGTCCTGATGGCCGAGGACCGCGGCCACGTTCTCGCGGACCAGGTGGAGCAGCGCGGCTCGCCGTTCCGCGTGGTCGAGCGGGGTGAGCCGTTGTCCGAGGTCGGCCACGGGTGTGCCGCCTGCCGCCCGGTCCGGGAGCGGAGCCGCAGCCGTGGCCGCCGCCGTACGTCGTGTGCGCGGGCCGACGAGGTCACGCAGGAGCGCGGGGACGTCGTCGCGGGCGCGCAGTGCGGTCGGGTCGATCCCGATGGGGAGGACGGCGGGGCGCCCCGTGGCCGGGGCGGCGTCGAAGAGGGCGAGTCCCTGGTCGGGGGTGAGGAACGGGAAGCCGGAGCGGGCCAGGCGAGCCCGGTCCACGTCGGTGAGCTCGCCGGTCATCGCGCTGCTCGCGACGTCCCAGGGTCCCCAGGCCAGGGAGAGGGCGGGCAGGCCGTGTGCGTGGCGGTGTTCCGCGAGGGCGTCGAGGAAGGCGTTGGCGGCGGCGTAGTTGGCCTGGCCCGCGCTGCCCAGGGTGCCCGCCGCCGAGGAGAAGGTGACGAACGTGCCGACGTCGGGGGCGAGTTCGTGCAGGTGCCAGGCGGCGTCGGACTTGGGCCGCAGGACGGTGGCGAGGCGTGCGGGGGTGAGGGCTTCCACGACGCCGTCGTCGACGGTTCCGGCCGTGTGGACGACGGCGGACAGGCGCTCCCCGACGAGGACACGGGCCAGGGCGTCGCGGTCTCCGACGTCACAGGCGACGATCCTGACACGGGCACCGAGTTCGGTGAGGTGGGCGGCGAGTCGGTCGGCGCCGGGGGCGTCGGGACCCCGGCGGGAGACCAGGAGGAGGTCGCGGGCTCCGTGCCGGGTCACCAGATGGCGGGCGAGGAGCGCGCCCAGGCCTCCGGTGCCGCCGGTGACCAGCACGGTGCCGGAGACGTCCCAGACGGGTGGTGGCGTGGTGCGGGGTGCCCTGCGCAGTCTGGGGGCGAGCAGACCGGCCGCGGAGAGGCGGATCTCGGGCTCGGGCGCGGTCAGGGCTCGGCGCAGCAAGCGCCCGTCGAGCGGGCCGTCGTGCGCATCGTCCTGCGATCCGCCCGGCGGGCCGTCGAGGTGGAGGACGGTGAAGCGGCCGGGATTCTCGGTCCGGGCCGTGCGCAGCAGTCCGCGTGCCGCGGCTGCCGCCAGGTCGCCGGCGCCGGCCGTGGCCACGACCAGGCGCGCGGCGGCGAAGCGGGGCTCGGACAGCCACTCCTGCGCCAGGCGGAGCGCCTGTTCGGCGGTGCGGTGCAGCGCGGTGGGCACCGGGTCCCCGCCGGACGCGAGACGGACCAGGACGACGGGCGGCGGCGTCTCGTCCGGCGCCGTCAGGTCCGACAGGCGGGGCCACGTCGTGACGGTTGCCCCCGCCGAGCGCAGGGCCGCGGCCAGGTCGTCCGTGTCCGGGCCCACCACCGCGACCGTCTCCGGGCCCATGACGCCCGAACCGTCGACCGGGATCCAGTCCACGGCGTACAGCGCGTCGGGGACGGCCCCGGGCGTAGCGGTGGCCCGGACGGGCGGCCGGGTGGCGAAGGCCGCGACGGACAGTACGGGGCGGCCGGCCGGGTCGGCGGCGTGCAGGCTGACGGTGTCGTGGTCGAGGCGGGCCAGCCGGGTCCGTACGGTCGTGGCGCCGGTGGCGTGGAGGGTCACGCCCTCCCAGGAGAACGGCAGGCCGCCCTCGCTGAGCGCTCCGAGGTCGCCGTGGGCGGCGGCGTGCTGAGCGGCGTCGGACAGGGCCGGGTGGAGCGCGAAGGCCGCGGCGTCGGTGTGGGCCTCGCGCGGCAGGACGGCCTCGGTGAACAGTTCGCTTCCCCGGCGCCAGGCGGCGCGCAGGCCGCGGAAGACGGGGCCGTAGCTGAAGCCGAGGTGTTCCAGGTGGTCGTAGCAGTCGGAGAGGTCGACGGGTTCGGCGCCGGGGGGCGGCCATGCGGTGGCGTCGAAGGCGTCCTCGGAGGGTGTCGCCCCGGCGGTGCTCGGGGCGGTGCCGAGGTGGCCGGTGGCGTGGTCGGTCCACGGCTCGTCGGGGGTGGCCGCCTCGCGGCGGGAGTGGACCGTGACGGGGTGGCGGCCGTCGGCGGCCTGCGGGCCGACGCGCACCTGGACGTGCACGGCCTCCCGTGCGGGGAGCTCGAGCGGGGCGGTGAGGGTGAGGTCGTGGACGTGGTCGCAGCCGACCTCCTCGCCGGCCCGCAGGACGACGTCCAGGAAGGCCGTGCCGGGGACGAGGACACGGCCGTGGACGACGTGCTGGGCGAGCCACGGCTGGTTCGCCGGTGCCAGTCGGCCGGTGAGGACGGCGCCCTGGCCGTCGGCGAGGTCCACGGCAGCCCCGAGGAGGGGGTGGCCGGTCGGGCCGAGGCCGAGACCGGCGGCGTCGCGCACCCGGCCGTTCGGGGTGGGCCAGTAGCGCTGTCGTTCGAAGACGGTGGTCGGCAGGTCGACGCGGCGGGCGCCGGTGTCCCGGTAGAGGGCGGCCCAGTCGACGGTCCCTGCGGTGCTCGCGGTGTGCAGCCGGGCCAGGCCGGTCAGGAGGGACAGCTCTTCCGGTCGTCCGGCGCGCAGGAGCGGTACGGCGACGGTGCGGGACGCGTCGGTGGCGTCGGCGCCGGAACCGGGGTCGAGGCCGGTGACGAGCGCGGACAGCACTGCGTCGGGGCCCAGTTCCAGGTGGGCGCGCACTCCCCGGGCGGTCAGGGTCCGTACGGCGTCGGCGAAGCGCACGGTGGCGACGGCGTGCCGCACCCAGTGGTCGGGATCGCGCAGTTCACGGGTCGTGGCGGTGCGGCCGGTGACGGTGGAGACGACGGGCAGGTGCGGCTCGTGGAACGTGAGCCCGGCGACGGCCTCGCGGAAGGCTCCGAGCACGGGCGTCATCAGCGGTGAGTGGAAGGCGTGCGAGACCGCCAGCCGGTGGGTGCGGTGCCCGGCCGCGCCGAGCCGGTCGGCGACGGCGAGCACGGCGTCCTCGGCGCCGGACAGGACGACGGCGGTGGGACCGTTGACGGCGGCCAGGGCCACGTCGTCGGTCAGCAGCGGGCGTACGTCCGCCTCGGTGGCCTCGACGGCGACCATGGCGCCGCCCTCGGGGAGTGCCTGCATGAGCCGGCCCCGCGCGGTGACGAGCGCGCAGGCGTCCTCGGCGGCCAGCACCCCGGCGACGTGGGCGGCGGTGATCTCGCCGACGGAGTGCCCGGCGAGGAAGCCGGGCCGCACCCCGAGCGACTCCGCCAGCCGGTAGAGGGCGGTCCCGACGGCGAACAGGGCGGGCTGGGCGTACTCGGTACGGTTCAGCCGTTCCTCGTCGTCGCCCCACATCACGTCCCGCAGGGCGGGATCGAGGTGGGTGAACAGCTCGTCCAGTGTCCCGGCGAAGACGGGGAAACGGTCGTACAACTCCCTTCCCATGCCGAGGCGCTGGCTGCCCTGACCGGTGAACAGGACGGCGAGGCCGCCCTCGGTGGCCATGCCGCGGGCCAGCTCGCGCGGCGCGCCGCCCTCGACCGGCAGCAGGACGGCGCGGTGTTCGAGGTGCGCGCGGCCGGTGGCGAGGGAGTGGCCGACGTGGAGGGGGTCGAGGCCGGACGCGGCCTCGGTGAGGCGGTCCAGCTGGGTGGTCAGGGCGGTGGCCGTGCGGGTGGACACCGGCCACGGGGTGAGCGTCGGGGCGGCCGCGGTGGTCGGCGCGGGGTCCTCGGCGGGAGGCGCCTGTTCCAGGATGACGTGCGCGTTCGTTCCGCTGATGCCGAAGGAGGACACGCCGGCCCGGCGCGGTGCCCCGCTGCTCGGCCACGGCGTGTTCTCGCTGAGCAGCCGGACCGAACCCGCCGTCCAGTCGACGTCGGGGGTGGGGTGTTCGGCGTGCAGGCTGCGCGGCAGCAGCCCGTGGCGCAGGGCCAGCACCGTCTTGATGACGCCGGCGACTCCGGCGGCGCCCTGGGTGTGGCCGATGTTGGACTTCAACGATCCGATCAGCAGGGGGCGCTCGCGGTTCCGGCCGTAGGCGGCGATGAGGGCCTGGGCCTCGATGGGATCGCCGAGGGTGGTGCCGGTGCCGTGGGCCTCGACGGCGTCGATCTGGTCGGGGGTGAGACCGGCGTTGTCGAGGGCGGCGCGGATGACACGTTGCTGCGCGGGGCCGTTGGGGGCGCTGATGCCGTTGGAGGCGCCGTCCTGGTTGAGGGCGGTGCCGCGGACGACCGCGAGGACGGGGTGGCCGTTGCGGCGGGCGTCGGCGAGCCGTTCGAGGACGAGGACGCCGGCGCCCTCGCTCCAGCCGACGCCGTCGGCGGCGGCCGAGAACGGTTTGCAGCGCCCGTCGGCGGCCAGCCCGCCCTGCGCCGTGAAGGAGACGAACGTCCCCGGCGTGCACATCACGGTCGCGCCGCACGCCAGGGCGAGGCTGGACTCGCCGGTGCGCAGGGACTGCACGGCCCAGTGCAGGGCGACCAGGGAGGAGGAGCAGCCGGTGTCGACGGTGACGGCGGGTCCTTCGAGGCCGAGGACGTAGGAGATGCGGCCGGAGAGCACACCGGCGGCGTGGCCGGTGGTGGCGTAGATCCGCATGTCCTCGCGGGCGTCGGCGACGACCTTGGCGTAGTCCTGGATGGTGGTGCCCGCGAAGACGCCGGTGCGGCTGCCGCGCAGCGCGGTGGGAGCGATGCCGGCGCGTTCCAGGGCCTCCCACGCGGTCTCCAGGAGGAGCCGCTGCTGCGGGTCCATGGCGACGGCCTCGCGCGGGGAGATCCCGAAGAACGCCGGGTCGAACTCGGTCATCCCGTCGAGGAAGCCGCCCTCGTGGGTCCGGCTGCGGCCGGGTCCGTCGCCGGCCAGGCGGGCGAGGTCCCAGCCGCGGTCGGTGGGGAAGCCGCCGATGGCGTCGCGCCCTTCGACGACGAGCCGCCACAGGTCCTCCGGGGAGGTGACGCCGCCGGGGAAACGGCAGCCCATGCCGACGACGGCGATCGGTTCCACGGCCGCCGAGATGAGCTGCTGGTTCTGCCGGCGCAGCCGCTCGTTCTCCTTCAGGGAGGTCCGCAGCGCCTCGACGTAGGGGTTCGGTGTGTTCAATGCGGGCTCTCTCGGGTCGGGCGGGCGCGTCGGTCCGTGGCGGTCTCGGCCGCGAGCCGCAGCAGGCTCTCGCCGTCGAGCGCGTCCAGGTCGTGCGGGTCGCCGGGGCCGTCGGACCGTGGTCCGTCGTCCGGGTCGCCGTACGCGTGGGCGGACGGGCCGTCGGCCGGGTCGGCGTCGGCGAGTTGCAGGACGAGGTCGAGCAGTCCGGCCCTGCGGAGCCGGGCGGGCGGGATCGTGGCGAGCGCGGCGCGGACGGCCGCGTCGGGGTCGTCGGCGGTGTCGGCGGTGGGGAACAGCTCGGCCTTGAGGTGGGCGGCGATGGCGGTGGCGTCGGGGTGGTCGAAGACGAGGGAGGCGGGCAGCGGCAGGCCGGTCGCCTTCTTGAGGCGGTTGCGCAGGTCGACGGCGCTGACGGAGTCGAAGCCGAGGTCGCGCAGGGCGCGTCCGGCGGGTACGGCGTCGGCGCCGGCGTGTCCGAGGGTGGCGGCGGCCTCGGTGCGGACGACGTCGAGGAGCAGCCGGGCGCGTTCCGTGTCGGGCAGGTCGGCGAGCCGCTCGCGCAGGCCGGGAGCGGTGCCGTCGCCGTCCGGGAGGGCGTCGGGCGTGGGCTGCGGTTCGCGTGCCTCGGGGAGCGCGGAGAGCAGGGGGCTCGGCCGGGCGGCGGTGAACGCCGGGAGGAACTTCGCCCAGTCCATCGCGGAGACGGTCATGCCGGTGCGGTTCTCGTCGAGGGCGCGTTGCAGGGCGGTGAGCGCGGTGCCGGGCTCCATGGGTTCGACGCCGCGCCGCGCGAGTTCGGCGGCCAGGCCGGGTGCGGTGGCCATGCCTGTCCCGCCCCAGGCGCCCCAGGCGACGGAGGTGGCGGGCAGGCCCGCGGCACGGCGGTGCTGGGCGAGCGCGTCGAGGTAGGCGTTGGCGGCGGCGTAGGCGGGCTGGCCTGCGCTGCCCCAGGACGCGGCGCCCGAGGAGAACAGCACGAACGCGTCGAGGTCACGGTCCGCGGTGAGTTCGTGCAGGTGGCGTGCGCCGAGCAGCTTGGCGCGCAGCAGCGCGTCGAGCGTGTCCGGGGTGAGGGCGGTCGCCGCGCTGTCGCCGTCGCAGACGCCGGCGGCGTGGAGGACGGTGGTGAGCGGGAACTCGTCCGGTACGGCGGCGAGTCGGGCGGCGAGGGCATCGCGGTCGGCGGTGTCGCAGGCCGCGATGGTGATCCGGGCGCCGCTGTCCGTGAGCTGCTGCCGGATGGCGTCGGCGCCGGGGGCGTCGGGGCCGCCGCGGCTGAGGAGGACGACGTGTTCGGCGCCCCGGGCGACGACCCAGCGGGCGAGGCGGACGCCGAGCGCGCCGGTGCCTCCGGTGATCAGGGCGGTACCGCTGGTGCGCCAGGCGTCGGCCGGCGCGGGCTCCCCGGCGGGCAGGAGACGCCGCCCGTGGATGCCGGAGGGGCGCAGGGCGGCCTGGTCCTCCGTGGCGTCCGGCGTCAGCAGGCCGGCGAGGAGCGCGCCGGTGCGGGTGTCGAGGGTGCCGGGCAGGTCGGCCAGTCCGCCCCACAGGCCGGGCTGTTCGAGGGCGACGACGCGTCCGAGGCCCCACAGCGCGCCCTGCGTCGGGTGCCGTACCGGGTCGCCGGGTACGGCGGCGACGGCCTCACGGGTCAGGCACCACAGCCTCGCGCCGGTGGCGGTGTCGGCGAGCGCCTGGATCAGGGCGACGGTGGCGGCGAGTCCGGCGGGGACGGCCGGACGGCGGGCGTCGCCGGGCTCCTCGGCGAGGCCGAGCAGGGAGACGACGACGGAGGGCGGCCCGGAGCGCGACGCGTCGTGGGGCGTGCCGTCGGTGGCGGGTCCCGCGGTGCCTTCGGGGGCCGGCCCGGTGGTGGCCGCGTCACGCGGTGCGGTGCTGGACGGGGGCCGGGTGAGCAATCCGGTGAGGGAGGCGCGGTCGGCGGTGGCCGGGTCGACGTCGGCGCGGGTGGTGTCGGGTCCCAGGGCGGCGACCACGGCGCGGACCCAGGGGTCGTCGGCGTACCCGCTCGGCACGACGACCAGCCGTCGGACGCTGCGGTCCCCGGCGGGCTCCGGCACCGGCTGCCAGTCGTCCCGGTAGCACCAGGAGGCGGCGAGCGCGCGCTGCCGGGCCCGTCGGCGCCGGTCGGCCAGGGCGGGCAGCACGGCGGCCAACTCCTCCTTGCCGAGGCCTGTCTCGGCGGCGAGCCGGGCCGTGTCGCCGCTGTCGACGAGTTCCCAGAACGCGGTGTCGCCGTCATCGGCGGCTGCTGCCGCCGGCCGGGGCGTGGGCCAGTACCGGCGTCGCTGGAAGGGGTAGGTGGGCAGTTCGACGGGCGGCGCGGAGCGGACCGCGTCGGGGTAGCAGGGCCGCCAGTCCACGGGCACCCCGGCGGACCAGGCGGTGGCCGCCGCGAGCAGGAAGGTGCGGGTGCCGCCGGCGGAGCGGCGGATCGTACCGAGGGCCACGGCGTCCTCGACGCCGGCCGCCTCGCTGGTCTCGCCGATCGCGCCGGTCAGCACCGGGTGCGGGCTGCTCTCGACGAACACCCGGTGCCCGGCGTCCAGCAGGGACCGCGTGGTCTGCTCCATGCGCACGGTGTGCCGCAGGTTCCGGTACCAGTAGTCGGCGGTCAGTTCGGTGGTGTCGACCCGTCCGCCGGTGACGGTGGAGAAGAACGGGATCCGACCGGGCCTCGGGCTCAGTTCTCCCAGCACTGCGAGCAGTTCGTCGCGCACTGCCTCGGTCTGCGGGCCGTGCCCCGCGATGTCGGACTGGACGTGCCTGGTGCGCAGGCCCTCTTCCGCGCAGCGGGCGCTCAGTTCGTCGAGGGCTCGGCGTTCCCCGGACACGACGACGGAGGCGGGTCCGTTGAGGACGGCCAGGGAGAGCCGTCCGGGCCAGGCCTCGAGGAGCGGGGCGACGCGGTCGGCGGGCGCGAAGACGGACATCAGGCCGCCGAGCCCGGCCAGTTTCAGCATGGTCCGGCCGCGCAGCGCGACGAGCCGGGCCGCCTCCTCCAGCGCATACGCTCCCGCCACGTGCGCGGCGGCGATCTCGCCCTGCGAGTGGCCGACGACGGCGCCCGGTTCCACACCGTGGGAGCGCCACAGCGCGGTCAGCGCGACCATCATCGAGAACAGCGCGGGCTGTACGACGTCGGCCCGGTGCAGCATCTCCGGGTCGTCGCCCTCACCGGCGAGCACGTCGGTCAGCGACCAGTCGACGTACGGGGCGAGGGCGTCGGCGCAGTCACGGACCGCCGTACGGAACACCGGTGAGGTGCCGAGGAGTTCGCGGCCCATGCCCCACCACTGGGAACCCTGCCCGGGGAAGACGAACACGGGCCCGGCGTCACTGCCGACGGTGGCCCCCCGCACCAGCGCCGGGGCCGCACCGCCGGCCGCCAGGGCGTCCAGGGATCCGAGGAGTTCGTCGCGGTCGGCGCCCAGGACGACGGCACGGTGGGTGAAGGCCGAGCGGGTGGTGGCGAGGGCCCAGCCGGTCGCCGTGGGCGGGGTCGCGGGGTCGGCCCGCAGGAACCGGGCGAGCCGGGCGGCCTGTTCGGCGAGCGCGGGCGCGGACCGGGCGGCCAGCGGGAGCGGGACGTCGAAGCCCTCGGCCGGGTCCGGGGTCGGCGCGGGGGGTGACGGGGAGGGTGCCGCGGGTGCCTCCTCCAGGACGACGTGGGCGTTGGTGCCGCTGATGCCGAACGCCGAGACGGCCGCCCGGCGCGGACGCTCCGCGCGCGGCCACTGCCGCGCCGACCGCAGCAGCCGTACGGCACCCGAGTTCCAGTCGACTCGGGTGGAGGGCGCGTCGGCGTGCAGGGTGCGCGGCAGGACGCCGTGCTCCATGGCCAGCACCGCCTTGATGACGCCGGCCGCGCCCGCCGCCGCCTGCGTGTGCCCGATGTTGGACTTCACCGAGCCCAGCCACACCGGGTCCTCGCGGTCCTTGCCGTACGTCGCGAGGAGCGCGCCCGCCTCGATGGGGTCGCCGAGCCGGGTGCCGGTGCCGTGCGCCTCCACGGCGTCCACGTCGGCCGGGCCGAGCCCGGCGTCGGCGAGCGCCTGCCGGATGACGCGCTGCTGGGCGGGCCCGTTCGGGGCGGTCAGGCCGTTGGACGCGCCGTCCTGGTTCACGGCGGACCCCCGGACGACGGCACGGACGCGGTGGCCGTTGCGGCGCGCGTCGGACAGCCGCTCGACGACGAGCAGGGCGACGCCCTCCGAGTAGCCGGTGCCGTCGGCGTCGTCGGAGAAGGCCTTGGAGCGGCCGTCGCCGGCGATGGCACCGAGCCGCTGGATGCGCGCGAAGCTCGCCGGGTCGGTCATCACGGTGACCCCGCCCGCGAGGGCGAGGGAGCACTCCCCGGCGCGCAGCGCGGTCACCGCCTGGTGCAGGGCGACCAGGGAGGACGAGCAGGCGGTGTCGACGGTGAGCGCGGGGCCCTCCAGGCCCAGGACGTAGGAGATCCGGCCGGACATGGCGCTGGCGGCCAGGCCGGTGGCGGCGTGGCTCTCGGTGCGTTCCTCGGCTCCGCTGACGACGTGGGCGTAGTCCTGGCCGTTGCTGCCGACGAACACGCCGGTGCGGGTGGAGCGCAGGGTGAGCGGGTCGATGCCGGACCGCTCGAAGGCCTCCCACGCGGTCTCCAGCAGCAGCCGCTGCTGCGGGTCCATGGTGACGGCCTCGCGCGGCGAGATGCCGAAGAAGGCCGCGTCGAAGTCGGCGGCGTCGTGCAGGAATCCGCCCTCGAAGCGGCTGCCGGGGCCGCCGTCGAACTCGCCGAGGTCCCAGTCGCGGTCGGCCGGGAAGGGGCCGACGACGTCGCGCTCGTCGGTGAGCAGCTCCCACAGGCGGTGCGGCGAGTCGGCGCCGCCCGGCAGGCGGCAGGCCATGCCGACGATCACCACGGGGTCGTCCGGGTCGTGGCCGGGGGCCGGTGCGTCGGCCGGGGCGGTGTCGTCGAGGGTGCCGGTCAGGGACGCCAGCAGGTGTTCGGCGAGCCGGCGCGGGGTGGGGTGGTCGAAGACGACGCCCGCGGTGAGGGGCAGGCCCGTGGCGGCGGCGAGGCGGTTGCGCAGGTCGACGGCGGTGAGCGAGTCGAAGCCGGAGGCGCGGAAGGCGCGGTCGGCCGGGATCGCGCCGGCGCGGGTGTGGCCGAGGGCGGCGGCGGCCTGGGCGCGCACCGTGTCGAGGACGAGCGCCGGGTGCTCGGCGGCGGGGCTGGTGCGCAGCCGGTCGGCCAGCGGGGGCGCGGGCCGCCCCGCCGTGCGGGGGCCGCCGGCGGCGGGGTGCGCGTCGAACAGCGGGCTGCGGCGCAGGCCGGTGCGCAGCGCGGCGGCGAGCGGGGCCGCCTCGGCGACGACGAGGGCCGGGTGGGGTTCGGTGGTCGCCTCCAGCAGGGCGGTGAGGGCGAGGTCGGGGTCGAGGCCGCCGAGCCCGGCCCGGTCGGCCCGCCCGTCCGCGAGGCCTGCGGCCATGCCGGCGCCGCGCCAGGCGCCCCAGGCGACGGCGAGCGCGGGCAGGCCCTCGGCGTGTCTGCGCCGGGCGAGGGCGTCCAGTACGGCGTTGGCGGCCGCGTAGTTGGCCTGGCCGGGGTTGCCGACGGCGCCCGACACCGACGAGAACAGCACGAACGCGGACAGGTCGTGGCCGCGGGTCAGTTCGTCGAGCAGCAGCGCGCCGGTGGCCTTGGTGCGGTACACCTCGGTGAACCGTTCGGGTGTCAGCCGGTCCAGGACACCGTCGTCCAGTACCCCGGCGGCGTGCACGACGGCGGTGAGCGGCCGGTCGGCGGGGACGGCCGCGAGCAGGTCCGCGAGCCGGGCCCGGTCGGTGACGTCGCAGGCGGCGATGTCCACCTCGCAGCCGGACGCGGTCAGTTCGGCGCGCAGTTCGGCCGCGCCGGGTGCGTCCGGTCCGCGCCGGGAGACCAGCAGCAGCCGCCGCGCGCCCTCGCGGGCCAGCCACCGGGCGACCTGGGCACCGAGACCGCCGGTGCCTCCGGTGACGAGGGTGGTGCCGCCGGTGCCGGGGCGGGTGCCGCCGGCGACGGGGGCGGTGGCGTCGGGGCGTGGGTCGGCCGGCGGCTCGGATTCCCGGCGGGGAGCCGGTACGAGGCGCCGTACGTAGGCCCCCGTGGCGCGGATCGCGACCTCGTCCTCGCCGTCGCCCGCCGCGACGACGGCCAGCAGGGTGCCGACCGCCGCCGGGTCCGGACCGGTCGCGGGCAGGTCGATCAGGCCGCCCCAGCGGTCCGGGAACTCGCGTGCGGCGACCCGTCCAAGACCCCATACGGCGGCCTGGTCGAGGCCGCTCACCCGGTCGCCGTCCGTGGCGGCCACCGCGTCGCGGGTCACGCACCACAGGGGTGCCCGGACACCGGCGTCGCCCGTGGCCTGGACCACGGCCGCCGCCGAGAGGAGCCCGGGCAGACCGGGCGCGGTGAGGCACAGCACACCGGTCACGGACGTGTCCCGGACCGCGTCCGTGAGCAGCGCGGTGAGTTCGCCGCGGTCGGCACCGGCCGGGCACGGCACCCGCACCGCGCCCGGTCCCAGCGCGTCCGCCGCCGCCCGTGCCCAGGGATCCTCGGCGTCCGGGTGCAGCAGCAGCCAGGTGCCGGCGACCTCGGCCGGCGGGTACGCGCGCGGCAGCCACGTCTCCCGGTGCCGCAGGCCGTCCACGGCCGCCCGGTCGCGGTGCCGGGCCCGCCAGGACAGCAGCGCGGGTATGACGGCACGGACCGCCGACTCGGCCACGCCGAGCCGCTCCGCCAGCCGGGCGGCGTCCGTGCGCCCGACGGCCGCCAGGAAGTCCGCGTCCGCGGCCGTCCCTCCACCGGGGTGGCGGCGGGGTGCGAACCGCTGCCGTCGGAAGGGGTACGTCGGCAGGTCGACCCGGCGGGCGCCGGTGCCGGCGAACAGCGCCGTCCAGTCGACGCCGACGCCGTGCACGTGGAGCCGGGCGAGGGCGGTCACGGCGGACTGCTCCTCGTCCTGGTCGTCGCGCAGCAGGGGCACGACGACGGCGCCCGGCGGCAGGGACTCCTGCGTGAGCGCCGCGAGGACGCCGCCGGGGCCGATCTCCAGCCAGGCGCCGACGCCCTGGCCGGCCAGCGTCCGCACACCGTCGGCGAAGCGCACGGTCTGCCGCAGGTGGCGTACCCAGTAGTCGGGGTCGGTGAGTTGGCCCGGGTCGGCGAGGCGGCCGGTCACGTCGGAGATCACGGGGATCGCCGGTTCGGCGAGGGTCAGGCCCGCCACGGCGGCGCGGAAGGAGTCCAGGACGGGGTCCATCAGCGGCGAGTGGAAGGCGTGCGAGACCCGCAGCCGGGCGGTGCGGTGCCCGGCTGCGGCCAGGCGGGCGGCGACGGCCTCGGCGGCCTCCTCCGGGCCCGAGACCACCACGGACCGGGGCCCGTTGACGGCGGCGAGCGCCACGCCCTCGCCCTCGTCCAGCAGCGGGCGCACGTCGTCCTCGCTTGCGGCGACGGCGATCATCGCTCCCCCGGCGGGCAGCCCCTGCATCAGGCGGGCCCGCGCGGTCACCAGGCGGCAGGCGTCGGGCAGGGACAGCACGCCGGCCACGTGGGCGGCGGCGATCTCCCCGACGGAGTGGCCGATCAGGTATTCGGGGCGCACGCCCCAGGACTCGACGAGCCGGTACAGGGCGACCTCGACGGCGAACAGGGCGGGCTGTGCGAACTCGGTGCGGTGCAGGGCCGGTTCGTCGCCGCCCCACATCACGGCCCGCACCCGTGGATCGAGCAGGCCGAGGGTCTCGTCCAGGGCGTCCGCGAACACCGGACGGCGCTCGGCGAGTGCGCGGCCCGTCCCGAGGCGCTGGCTGCCCTGTCCGGAGAACAGCACCGCGAGCGGCGGTTCCTCGACGGCGACGCCCTCGGCGAGCACGGGGGCGCCCTCGGCGGAACCCAGCAGCACGGCCCGGTGCTCGAACACCGACCGTCCGGCGGCGAGCGAGTACCCGACGTCCAGCGGGGCGTGGTCGGAGGCCGCCGCCCTGATGCGCGCCGTCTGGTCCGCGAGGGCGGCGGCGCTGCGGCCGGAGACCGGCCAGGGCACCGCCCGGGGGGCGGCCGCGGGCTCGGCGTCGGGCTCCTCGGCCGGGGCAGGTGCGGGCGCCTCCTCCAGCACCACGTGCGCGTTGGTGCCGCTGATCCCGAACGACGACACGGCGGCCCGGCGTTCCCGGCCGGTGCCGGGCCAGTCGGTGGGCTCACGCAGCAGCTCGACCCGGCCCGACTTCCAGTCGACGGCGGTGGTGGGCGTGTCGGCGTGCAGGGTGCGCGGCAACCGGCCGTGCCGCATCGCCAGGATCATCTTGATGACGCCGGCGATCCCGGCCGCGGCCTGCGTGTGTCCGATGTTGGACTTCAACGAGCCGAGCAGCAGCGGCCGTTCTCGGTGCTGCCCGTAGGTGGCGAGAAGGGCCTGCGCCTCGACGGGGTCGCCGAGCCGCGTGCCCGTGCCGTGTGCTTCGACGGCGTCCACGTCGGCGGGGCCGAGGCCGGCCGCGGCCAGTGCCTGCCGGACGACCTGCTGCTGGGCCCGGCCGCTGGGGGCGGTGAGGCCGTTGGAGGCGCCGTCGGAGTTGACGGCGCTGCCGCGCACCAGGGCCAGGACCGGATGACCGCGGCGGCGCGCGTCGGACAGCCGCTCCACGACGAGCACACCGACGCCCTCGGACCAGCCGGTGCCGTCGGCCCCCTCGGCGAACGCCTTGCAGCGTCCGTCGGGCGCGAGCCCGCCCTGCCTGCTGAACTCGGTGAAGACCGCCGGGTCGGACAGCACGGTGACCCCGCCGACGACGGCCAGTTCGGCCTCGCCGGCGCGTAGCGCCTGGACGGCGGTGTGCAGGGCGACCAGGGAGGACGAGCAGGCGGTGTCGACGGTCAGCGCCGGGCCCTCGAGACCGAGGACGTAGGCGAGGCGGCCGGACAGGACGCTGGACGCGGTGCCGGTCATGACGTGGCCCGCGTCGTCGTCCACGCCGGGGCCGGGACGCCCGGAGTCCCACTGGTAGGTGCCGGCGTAGACGCCGGTGCGGCTGCCGCGCAGAGAGAGCGGGTCGATGCCGGCCCGTTCCAGCGCCTCCCAGGCCACCTCCAGGAACAGCCGCTGCTGCGGGTCCATCGCGGCGGCCTCGCGCGGCGCGATGCCGAAGAACTCGGCGTCGAACTCGTCGGCGCCGGCGAGGAACCCGCCGCCGCGAGCGGTGCTCCCGGTCAGCAGGGCGGGCAGGTCCCAGCCCCGGTCGGCGGGGAAGCCGGTGACGGCGTCACCGCCGGAGTCGACCAGGTTCCACAGGTCGTCGGGCGAGGAGACACCGCCGGGCAGCCGGCATCCCATGCCGACGACGGCGACGGGCTCGGCCCCGCGCCCGCCGGGCGCACCCGGCCCGGCGGCCTCGGCCGGCCGGACGGGCTCGGCCGGCTGGGCGGGCTCGGCCGGCTGGGCGGGCTCGGCCGGCTGGGCGGACTCCAGTTCCCCGATGCGCCGGTGGGCGCGGCGCAGCTCCGCCGTGACCCGGCGGAGGTAGTCGACGACTGTGTCCTGCTGCTCTTCCTGCACGGGAGATGTCCCATCGCGATGACGCGTGCGTGCGTGGTCTGCGGAGGTCGGAGGGCGCCGGTCAGCGGACCGGGAACTCCTTGTCGATGAGGTCCAGGAGCCGGTCGACGGGCACGGCGGCGAGGTCGTCGTCGTCCGCGGCACGGTTCGTGCGGCGGGTCCGCGCCGTGGGTCGCCGGCCCTCCGGGCGCAGCTCCTCGAGGAGCCCTTCGAGCCTGCTCAGTGCGGCATGCCGGTCCGGGTGGTCCTCGGGCAGGGCGCGCAGGGCGCGTTCGAAGTCCTCGGGCCAGGCGGGCGGTTCGGCCGCCTGGGGCTGCTCGTCGAGTTGCTCGGCCAGGCGGGCGGCGAGCGCGGCCGGGGTCGGCCGGTCGTAGAAGAGGGTGCCGGGCAGGTGCAGGCCGGTGGCCCGGGCGAGGCGGGCGCGCAACTCGGTCTCGGCGTAGGAGTCGAGGCCCGAGGCGCGCAGGGCGAGGCGGGGGTCGATGCGCTCGGGGTCGGCGTGCCCGAGCGCGGCGGCGGCCTCGGTGCGGATGAGGGCGAGCAGGGCGCGTACGCGGCGTGGGCCGGTGAGCGCGCGCAGCTCCGCCGCGTCGGTGGCCGGCCGGCCGGGCCGCTCCGCGGCTGACCGGGACTCCAGGGCGGGCCAGTGGCGCTCGCGCTGGAACGGGTAGGTGGGAAGGTCGGTGCGGCGTGCGCCGGTGCCCGCGAACAGGGCGGGCCAGCGTATGTCGGTGCCGGTGACGTGCAGCCGGGCCAGCGCGGACAGCAGCGCCTCTTCGGCGGACCGGTCCGCGCGTTGGGCGGCGACGGTCACCGTCCCGGTCCCGGCGAAGCGTTCGGCGGTGCGCGCGGTCAGTACGGCGTCGGGTCCGGCTTCGAGGAACGTGCGGACGCCCGCCTCCCGCAGCGCCGTCACGGCGTCGCCGAACCGCACGGTGTCGCGCAGGAGCCGCACCCAGTGGTCGACGGACGCCAACTGCGGGTCGGTGGCCAGGGTGCCGGTGACGGCCGAGACGACCGGGATGCGGGACGGACGTGGCTCCAGGCCGGCCACTTCGCGGCGGAACGCGTCCAGGGCGGACGCGTCCGCGGGGGCCGGGCGCAGGGGCCCCACAGGGGTGACGGCGCGGCCCTCGGCGGCGAAGGCGCCGGCGATGCGCCGCACCTCCCCCGCCGTCCCCGCCAGGACGATCCTGTCGGGGCCGTCGACCGCGGCGAGCGTCACGCCGTCGGTGAGCAGCGGCAGCACCTCGGCCTCGGTGGCGTGGACGGCCACCGCCTCGCCCGCCGCGGTCTCCCGCGGCACCCGGGCCCGGGCGGCCACGAGGCGGCAGGCGTCCGGCAGCGACAGCGCACCGGCCACATGTGCGGCGGTCACCTCCCCGAGCCCGTGCCCGGTGACGTAGGCGGGGCTCACGCCGAAGGACTCCAGCAGCCGGTACAGGGCCACTTCATGGGCGAACAGTAGGGGTTCGCCGGCCGGATCGTCGCGCTCGGCAGCGGCCGGCAGGTCGCCGAAGGCGGCGAGCACGGCGTCCAAGGCGCGGGCGAACACGGGGAACCGGTCGGCCAGTTCGCCGCCCCACGTCGGCCGGGCGGAACCGGCGTGCCCGGGGAACAGCACGGCGACCGGGCCCGGTTCGGCGACGCAGCGCGCGGCCTGGGCGGTGCCGTCGGCGGAGGCGAGCAGCACCGTGCGGTGCGGCAGCGTGGCGGCGCGGCCGGTGGCCAGCGAGTAGGCGATGTCCGCGCGGGCCCCGTCGTCCGGGGCGGGCAGTCGGCGCAGCCGGGCCACCGCCGCGTCGAGGGCGTTCGCGGTGTGCGCGGACACCACCCACGGCACGGTGCGCGGAGTGACGCCCTCCGCGGCGGGTTCCGACGCCCCCTCCGGGACGCGAGCCGCTTCCGGGGCGGGGGCGGCCTCCGGGGCCGGGGCCTGCTCCAGGATCACGTGCGCGTTGGTGCCGCCAATGCCGAACGACGACACCGCCATGCGGAGCGGGCGGCCCGTCGCGGGCCACTCGGTGGTGTCGCGCACCAGCTCCGCCGACCCGGCGGACCAGTCGACGGCCGCGGTGGGCCTGGTGACGTGCAGGGTCGCGGGCAGGACGCCGTGCCGCAGCGCCAGTACGGCCTTGACGACACCGGCGACCCCGGCGGCGGCCTGGGTGTGACCGATGTTGGACTTCAGCGACCCGACGAGCAGCGGGCGTTCCCGGTCCCGGCCGTACGCGGCGAGCAGTGCGCGGCCCTCGACGGGGTCACCGACGCGGGTGCCGGTGCCGTGCGCCTCCACGGCGTCCACGTCGGCCGGGCCGAGGCCGGCGTCTTCGAGTGCCTGGGCGACGACCTCCCGCTGGGCGGCGCCGCTGGGGGTGGTCAGGCCGTCGGTGGCGCCGTCGGAGTTGACGGCGGTGCCGCGGACGAGGGCGAGTACGGGGTGTCCGTTGCGGCGGGCGTCGGTGAGTCTCTCCAGCACGAGGACGCCGGCGCCCTCGGCCCACGCGGTGCCGTCCGCGTCGTCCGAGAACGGCCTGCAGCGCCCGTCGGGGGCGAGACCGCCCCGGAGGGCGTAGCCGATCAGGCCGCGCGGCGTGGACATCACGGTCGCGCCGCCCGCCAGCGCCAGGGTGCACTCCCCCGCGCGCAGGGCCCGGACGGCGCAGTGCAGTGCGGTGAGCGAGGACGACGACGCGGTGTCGAGGGTGATGGCCGGGCCGCGCAGCCCGAGGAGGTGGGCCAGGCGGCCGGAGGCGACGCCGGGCGCGGTGCCGGTGACCGAGTGCCGCGTGGCGTCCTCGGCGGCCCGGGCGGTGAGGAGCGCGTAGTCCTCGCCGCTGACGCCGACGTAGACCCCGGTGCGGGTGTCGCGCAGGGACAGCGGGTCGATGCCGGCCCGTTCGACGGCCTCCCAGGCGGTCTCCAGCAGCAGCCGCTGCTGGGGGTCGGTGGCGACGGCCTCGCGGGGCGACAGTCCGAAGAAGCCGGCGTCGAAGTCGGCGACGCCGTCGAGGAAGCCGCCGCGCCGGGGGACGGCGGGGCCGTGAAGGCCGTCCAGGTCCCAGCCGCGGTCGGTGGGCAGCGGGCCGGTGGCGTCCCGGCGGGCCAGCAGCAGCTCCCACAGGCCCTCCGGGTCGGTGACCCCGCCGGGCAGTCGGCAGGCCATCGCGACGACCGCCACCGGTTCAGCGGCGACCGGGTCGTGGAACTCCAGGAACTCCAGTCCGGACAGGATCGTCATGACGCCGCACCGCCTCCGGAGGATCGGGAACTCAGCGAGACTGGACGGGAGCGTAGGTCCGGGCGGGCCCGGTTTTCCCTAGACCCGCCCGTGGCCCGGTCACCGCCCGTCCGCCTCCAGCGTCCGCAGCCACTCCTCCATCAGCCGGGCCGTCTCGTGGGCCCTGTCGGCGATGAGGGTCCGGTGGCTCGCCTCGATCATCTGCGTGACGTGCGCGGGCACCGGTGGTGCCGCGTCACCGCGGCCGACGCCGGGCAGGGACTCCGTGCAGCGGATCAGCAGGCTCGGCACGCCCGTCTTGTAGCGTTCGGCGCCACCGGTCGTCATCCGCAGGAACCACTGCGCCATCGCGGACAGCCGCGCGCTGTCGAGCTTCACGGACGGGGTGTCGATGTCGGCCAGGTAGTTCTCGTGGAAGAGGTCCCAGTCGACGCCCTCGCCCGCCTTGTACTCCAGGCTCAGCGTGTCGAGCATGATGACGCCCTCCGGGCGGATCCCCCAGGTCTCCTCCAGCACTCCGGCCGCGCGATAGGCGAAGGTGCCGCCCATGGAGTAGCCGACGAGGACGAAGGGTTCGCCCTCACTGGCCAGCAGGGCGCTCTCGGCGATGAGCCGGACCGCGGCCTCGCTGGTGGCGGGCAGCGCCTCGCCCTCGGTGAAGCCGAGCAGGGGCAGGGCGCTGACGTGCCGGTTGCCGCGGAACGGGGCCGCCATGCGGGCGTACTGGTGCACGCCGCCCGTGGCGCCGGGCGCGCTGACGCAGATCAGACGCGGCAGGGCGGGTCCTTCGGCCAGCGTGACCGGCTGCGGCAACTCCGGCACCTCGGCGGTCAGTTCGACCTGCGGCCGGGTCGCCGCCACCGCCGTCAGCAGCCGCATCGCCTCCAGCGTCCTGCCGTTCTTGACGGTGTCGAAGAACAGGTTGACGACCGAGTCGGGGGCGCTGTCCCGCGTGGCGGCGGTCAGTGTGCCCGGGCCGCCGGCCGTCCGGCCGCCGAGCGCGGCGAGCTGGCCCTGGAGCCACCGGGCGAGCCGGGCGGGCGTGCGGTGGTCGAACACGGCGGACGTCGGCACACGGATGCCGAGCGCCTCACCGAGCTGGTTGCGCAGTTCCAGGGCGATGAGTGAGTCGAAGCCCATGGTGAGGAATTCGCGGTGCGGTTCCACCGCCCCCTCCTCGGGCCGGCCGAGCAGGACGGCGGCGGTCTCCACGATCAGGTCGGTCAGTGCCTGCTCCCGCGCGGCGGTGTCCAGGCGGCCGAGCCGGTCCCGCAGGGTGGCGAACGACCGGGTCGCGGTGGCGGCCGTACGGCGCGCGCCGCCGACCAGGCCGCGCAGCATCGC
This sequence comes from Streptomyces sp. NPDC034670, assembly GCF_055574875.1. Classification (NCBI taxonomy): domain Bacteria; kingdom Bacillati; phylum Actinomycetota; class Actinomycetes; order Kitasatosporales; family Streptomycetaceae; genus Streptomyces; species Streptomyces sp. NPDC034670. The sequence continues at coordinate 5,559 of NZ_JBVITR010000070.1, read as the reverse complement.
CGGGACGTCCCCGCCGGGCCGGGACCTGTCGACGCGCAGCGGCACGAGGTGCGCCTCGCTCCGCTCCAGCGCGGCGTCGAACAGGGCGAGGCCCAGTTCGAGGCCGAGCGGCGGTGTCCCGGAGCGTTCCATGCGCTGGAGGTCGGTGCCGGTGAGGTCGGCGGTCAGGCCGGTGCGGCGGGCCCAGAAGCCCCAGGACAGCGAGGTGGCGGGCAGCCCCTGCCCGTGCCGGTGGGCGGCGAGGGCGTCGAGGTAGGCGTTGGCCGCGGCGTAGCTCGCCTGGGCCTGGCTGCCGAGGACGCCGGAGACGGAGGAGTACAGGACGAAGGCGGCGAGGTCCGTGTCGCGGGTGGCGCGGTGCAGGTGCCAGGCGCCGTCCGCCTTGGGGCGCAGCACTGCGGAGACCCGGTCGGGGGTGAGGGAGGGCAGTACGCCGTCGTCCAGGGCGCCGGCGGTGTGCACGACGGCGGTCAGCGGGTGCTCGGCGGGCACGCCGGCCACCAGCGCGCCGACGGCGTCGCCGTCGGACACGTCGCAGGCGGTGACGGTCACGGAGGCGCCGGCCTCGGTGAGTTCGGCCCGCAGGTCCGCGGCGCCGGGGGCGGCCTCGCCGCTGCGGGAGACCAGCAGCAGGTGCCGTACGCCGTGCCGGGTCACCAGGTGGCGGGCGAGTTCACCGCCGAGGCCGCCGGTGCCGCCGGTGATCAGCACGGTGCCGTCGGGGTTCCAGGACGCGACGTCGCGGGTGTGGTCCCCGGGGACCCGGGCCAGCCTGGCGACGCGTGCCGTCCCCTCGCGGATCACCCACTGGTCCTCGTCCGCGACGAGCAGCGCGGGCAGGGCCACGGCCGACACGTCGGTGTCGTCCAGGTCGGCCAGCACGAAGCGGCCGGGGTTCTCCGACTGCGCGGACCGCACCAGGCCCCAGACGGCGGCGGCCGCCGGGTCGGTGACGTGTTCGCCGTCGGCGGCCATCGCGCCGCGCGTGACGAGCAGCAGCCGGGAACGGTCGAGGCGTTCGTCGGCGAGCCACTCCTGGAGCAGGGCGAGCACCCGGTGCACGGTGTCGTGCACGTCGCCCGGCTCCCGGCCGCCGGCCACGGACACGAGGAAGCCGTGCGGTACGGGGCCGCTGTCGCCGCCCTCGCCGACGGCTCCCGCGAACGTCTCGGTGTAGGCGACGACGTTCTCCCCGGCGAGGGCCATGGCCTGGCCGAGGCCGTGGGCGTCGTCCCCGACGACGGCCCAGCGGGCGCCGGCCGGTGCGGCGAGGCCGTCCGGGGCGGGCACCCATTCGACGCGCAGCAGGGCGTCGCGCGGATCGTCGGCCGGTGCGGGGGCGGGGCTGTCGCCGCCGGCGCGCAGGGTGAGCGCGTCGACGCTCACCACGGGGTCGCCCTCGACGTCGGTCGCGGCGAGGGCGATGGTGTCGGGCCCGGTGCGGACGATGCGGGCGCGCAGCACGGTCGCGCCGGAGGCGTGCAGGGTGGCGCCCTGCCAGCTGAACGGCAGCATCCGCTGTTCGTTCTCCTCGCCGGCGTGGACGCCGGCGTGCAGCACGGCGTCCAGCAGGGCGGGGTGGAGTCCGAAACCGTCGGCGGCGCGGGCCGCCCCGGGCAGGACGACCTCGGCGTACGCGTCCTCGCCGAGCCGCCACACGCCGCGCAGGCCCTGGAAGGCGGGCCCGTAGTCGAGCCCGGCGCGGGCGTAGCGGCGGTAGATGTCGGAGACGTCGATCCCGGTGGCGCCGGCGGGCGGCCACACCGTCGTGTCGAGGGGTGTCGGCGGCTGCGGTTCACGGGAGAGGAAGCCGGTGGCGTGCAGCTGCCAGGCGGTGCCGCCGCGGGCGGGCCGGGAGTGGAGGCGGACGGGCCGGCGGCCTTCCTCGTCGGGTGCCGTCACGCGCACCTGCACCTGGACGGCGCCCTGTTCGGGCAGCACCAGCGGGGCGGCGACGGTGAGTTCGTCGACGCGCCCGCACCCGGCGGCGTCACCCGCCCGGACGGCGAGTTCCAGGAATCCGGTGCCGGGGAAGAACACCGCGCCGGACACCCGGTGCTGGCCGAGCCAGGGCTGCGCGGACAGCGACAGGGTGCCGGTGAGGACCAGGTCGCCGGAGTCGGCGACGGTCACCGCGGCGCCGAGCAGCGGGTGTCCGGTCGGGTCGAGTCCGGCGCCCGACACGTCGGTCGCGGTGCCGGCCGGGGTGGGCCAGTACCGGCGGCGCTGGAAGGCGTAGGTCGGCAGGTCGACGACCCGGGCCGCGCCGAAGGTGCCCGGCCGGGCCCAGTCGACGGCGACACCGCGCACGTGGGCCTCCGCCAGGGAGGTGAGCACCCGGTCGGTGCCGTCCTCGCCGCGCCGCAGCGTGCCGACGGTGACGGCCCGTACCCCGGCCTGCTCGGCGCAGGACTGGACGGCACCGGTGAGCACGGGATGCGGACTCGCCTCGATGAACGTCGTGAAGCCCTGGTCGAACAGGGCCCGTACGGCGTCCGCGAACCGCACCGGCTGCCGCAGGTTGCGGTACCAGTACCCGGCGTCCGCGGCGGTGGTGTCGAGCCGTTCACCGGTGACCGTCGAGAGCAGCGGTACGCGGGCGGTGCGGGGCGTCAGCGGCGCCAGCGCGGTGAGGAGTTCGTCCTTCAGGTCGGTGACGTGGGCGGAGTGGGAGGCGTAGTCGACGGCGATCTTCCGGACCCGTACGTCCTCCGCCGTCAACTGCTCGTGCAGTTCGTCGAGGGCCGCGGCGTCGCCGCTGATGACGACGGCGTCCGGGGCGTTGACCGCGGCGAGGAACACCCGGTCGTCGCCGCGGGCGGCGAGGCGGGCCTCGACGTCGGCGGCGGGCAATGGCACGGCGATCATGCCGCCGCGTCCGGCGAGCCGGCGGGCGATGGCCCGGCTGCGCAGGGCGACCGCACGCGCCCCGTCCGGCAGGGACAACGCCCCGGCGACGACGGCGGCGGCGATCTCGCCCTGGGAGTGGCCGACGACCGCGTCCGGGGTGACGCCGTGGGCCTCCCACACGGCGGCGAGCGCGACCATGACGGCCCAGGTGGCGGGCTGTACGACGTCGACACGGTCCAGGCCGGGAGCGCCGTCGGCGCCGCGCAGCACGTCGAGGAGTGACCAGTCGGTGAACTCGGCGAGCGCCGCCGCGCATTCGGCGACGCGTTCCGCGAACACCGGTGACTCGTCCAGCAGTCGGGCTCCCATGCCGGCCCACTGGGCGCCCTGGCCGGGGAAGACCAGGACGGTCCGGCCGTCGGTGTCGGCGGTGCCGCGTACGACGGAACGGGCCACGGCGTCGCCGGCGGCCAGGGTGCCGAGACCGGCGAGGAGGGCGTCGCGCCCGGTGCCGACGACGACGGCGCGGTGTTCGAAGGCGGCCCGCGTGGTCGCGAGGGAGAACGCGACGTCGGCCGGGTCCGGGGCCGGTTCGGCGGCCAGCCGGGCGGCGAGCGCGGCGGCCTGCCCGCGCAGCGCGGCCGGGGTGCGCGCGGACAGCACCCAGGGCAGCGGCCCCGCGGCGGCCCGGGCCCGCCCGTCCGGCGCGGCGCCGACGCCCTCGCGGGTGCTGATGTCGGCGCCGGTGCCGGCGTCGACGCCGGTGTCGCCCTGTTCCAGCACCACGTGCGCGTTGGTGCCGCTGATGCCGAACGAGGAGACACCGGCCCGGCGCGGCCGCCCGGTGCTCGGCCAGGGCGTGTCGCGGTCCAGGAGGACGACGGGGCCCGCCGACCAGTCGACGTGGGAGGACGGCCGGTCGACATGCAGGGTGCGCGGCAGGGTGCCGTGGCGCAGCGCCAGCACGGTCTTGATGACTCCGGCGACACCGGCGGCGGCCTGCGTGTGGCCGATGTTGGACTTCACGGCGCCCAGCAGCAGGGGCCGGTCGCGTTCCTCGGCGCCGAAGACCGCCATCAGGGCCTCGGCCTCGATGGGGTCGCCGAGGATGGTGCCGGTGCCGTGCGCCTCCACCGCGTCGACGTCCGCCGGACGCAGCCCGGCCGACGCGAGCGCCTGCCGGATGACCCGCTGCTGGGCGGGCCCGTTGGGGGCGCTGAGTCCGTTGGACGCGCCGTCCTGGTTGACCGCGGAGCCCCGTACGAGGGCGAGGACGCGGTGTCCGTTGCGGCGGGCGTCGGACAGCCGCTCGACGACGAGGACGCCGGCGCCCTCGGACCAGCCGGTGCCGTCGGCCGCGTCGGAGAAGGCCTTGCAGCGGCCGTCGGCGGCGAGGCCGCCCATGGCGGTGAAGCCGGAGAAGCTGGACGAGCTGGTCATGACGGTGACACCGCCCGCCAGGGCCAGTTCGCACTCGCCGTTGCGCAGCGCCTGGGCGGCCAGGTGCAGTGAGACGAGGGAGGAGGAGCAGGCGGTGTCGATCGTGGCGGCGGGGCCCTCCAGGCCGAACACGTAGGCGATGCGGCCGGACATCACGCTGGCCGCGAGGCCGGTGCCGAGGTGGGTCTCCACGTCGTCGGCGGACCGGGCGACCAGTTCGGCGTAGTCCTGGCCGTTGGTGCCGACGAAGACGCCGGTGCGGCTGCCGCGCAGGGTGTGCGGGTCGATCCCGGCGCGTTCGAACGCCTCCCAGGAGGTCTCCAGCAGGACCCGCTGCTGCGGGTCCATGGCGAGCGCCTCGCGCGGGCTGATGCCGAAGAACTCCGGGTCGAACCCGGCGGCGTCGTCGAGGAAACCGCCCTCGGTGGTGGCGCTGTGCCCGCGTCCGGAGCCGGCCAGCACGTCCAGGTCCCAGCCGCGGTCGGTCGGGAACGGGGCGATGGCGTCGCGGCCCTCGGCGAGCAGTTCCCACAGGTCTTCCGGGGAGCGCACGCCGCCGGGGAAGCGGCAGGCCATGCCGACGATGGCGAGCGGTTCGTCCGTGCGCGCCGCCGTGACCGGCTGCGGCGCGCGGGCGGCGGCGTCGGGTTCGTCCAGCAGGACGCCCAGGATGTGTTCGGCGAGGGTCCGGGGCCGCGGGTGGTCGAACAGCAGACCCGCGGGGAGGGACAGGCCGGTGACGCGGGCCAGCCGGGTGCGCAGTTCCATCGCGGTGAGTGAGTCGAAGCCGAGGTCTTGGAAGGACTTGTCGGGCCGTACGGCGGTCGGGTCGGGGTGGGCGAGGACGGCGGCGGCGTGGGTGCGCACGAGGTCGAGCAGGAGCGGCAGCCGTTCGGCCGGGGCGGCGGCGCGGAGCCGCTCGCGCAGGGCGCGCCGGGCCTCCGTTCCGGCCGAACGGCCGGTGTTCGCCGTGCGCAGTGCCTCGCGGGCGGCGGGGAGTCCGGCGAGCGCGGCGGACGGGCGGAGGCTGAACAGCGCCTGGAGGAACGGCGGGTGCTGCAGGTCGGCGACCACCGCGGTGGGGTGTTCCTCGGCGACCAGCTCGGCGAGCGCGGTGAGCGCGAGTGCCGGTTCGAGGAGCGACGTCCCGGACTGCCGGGTGCCGTCCTGGAGCCCGGCGGCCATGCCGCCGCCGTCCCAGGCGCCCCAGGCGACGGAGGTGGCGGGCAGGCCCTCGGCGCGGCGGCGCTGCGCGAGCGCGTCGAGGAC
>NZ_JBVITR010000069.1:0-29617 GCF_055574875.1 Streptomyces sp. NPDC034670 | reverse complement strand
CCCCCCCCCCCCCCCCCCCCCCCCCCCCCCCCCCCCCCCCCCCCCCCCCCCCCCCCCCCCCCCCCCCCCCCCCCCCCCCCCCCCCCCCCACCCCCGGGGATGCTGCACGGGGCGGGCAGGCACGTGGGGCCGGCTCTGTCTTGAGAGGTCAGGCCTCGGGAGCGGCTACGGATCACCACATGCCGACCCGCCCGGGACACCGGCCCATGAGAAACGGTCCAGCGTCTTACCGCGCCATTAGGAGCGGGCGGCGGCCCCGCAGGGCCGGAGCGCGCGCGGCCCGCGTCAGCGGGCCGCCTTGACCTCGACGCGGGAACCGCCGCCATCCACCGCTCCCTCCAACGCACTCACACCGGCGGCCTGACCATCCTGCACACCAAGACCCGCGCCTCTGAACGCCGTATCGCGCTGCCCACCGAATGCATCAACTCTCTCAAGATCCACCAGGAACGGCAGCAGGAAGATCGTCAGGCTGCGGGATCACGATGGGCGGACAACGGTCTCGTCTTCACCACCCCGGTCGGCAGGCCCTTCGATCCCACCAACCTCACACGCCGCTTCCGCCACCTCCTCGAACGCACCGGACTTCGAGTGATCCGCTTCCATGACCTCCGGCACTCGACCGCCACCCTCCTCCTGGAGCAGGGCATCGACCTCGTCGTGATCAAGGAGCTGCTCGACCACGCCCACATCGGCGTGACGGCCGGCGTCTACGCCCACGTCCGACTCCGCCTCCAGCGCCAAGCCATCGACAGCCTCGGCGACGCTCTCAGCCCTGGCAGCGACGACCCCGACTTCCCACCCGTCGTCCGCTGACGTTGCCGTCACCGTTGCCGTCAAACGCCCGTAGAGGCCCCGCTGGAAAACTCCAGCGGGGCCTCTACATTTTAATCTCTATCGCCTTCGAAGGCAGGTTACCTACTCCGACGAGATTCGCTGGATAACTGGGTTTGCCGACAATCCAGGAATCTCTGCGATCAACCGCGAATACGCTTCCCGAAGGAATCGAAGAACTTCACCCACGAGCTCTTCACGTCCCACGGCTCCGCGCATTGGATGCTTCGATGAACTCACCGCAACCAGATCGCCATGTTGACGCAGATGAATCACCTCTTCGCTTTCAGTGAAACCGAATGCGGCATCTTCACCTGACGAGATGCGCTTCACCGCACCAGAGAGAGACAAGGCCAGATCGACGAGAGTCACAAATCTCTTCTTTGAGACGATCTCAACGTCGCCAACCATCAGTTCGAAATTCACCCCGAAGCACTTGTAGCGGAGGTCCATTTCGCTGATCGCGGCCGGATCGCCCTGCTTGGCAGCGTCCCAGGTCTTGGTCCAGGCTGAACCCGGCTCCGGGAGGTAGAAGGAGAGTTGAATCACACTTTTCCTCACTTGCTACTCATTTAGTACGGAAACGCCGTCACGACTTTTCCGTCGTTAACGATTACGCGGACACCGGTTAGCTCGCCTCCACCATTCGCCGGGCCCGCCCTCCCGACAGGGATTCCGAAATCCCACTCGTAGATTTGACCAGGCCGCGCCTCGCCTGTAACAGGGTCCGGCGTATTGGGCTTCGGCGTTCCCCGGTTGATAGTGTCGGCTATTCGCTGGCGAACGTGCTTTGCCTTACCGGTGAAGATCCCAGCGGCATCGTCCACCAGTGCACCTCCAGGCCGGTGACGGTCCACGATGTGCTGCCAGTCGCCGTTTTCCAGCGCCGCGGTTCCACACAGGCCATTCGAATTGTGCACCAGGACCGGCGTAGCTCCCGCCAGCACATAGTACGTGTGGAGGTTGTTGACGGTGAGGTTGTGGACCGTGGCGTGCTGGGCTGTCCAGCGTTTGATCGCAGTGATCTGTACATGGGTGCCGGCGCTGGTCCTGAGCCACTGGCCGGTTTTGAGGTCGGCGGCGTCGATCCATTCACTGAGCTCGGGCACCCAGAAGGGGTGACCGTCGGTGGCGGTGACGGTGGCCGTTTCGATGCCTTGGTCGCCGTCGATGCCAAGAGTGACCTCGACCAGGCGCTTGGTGCCTTCACCCTTGATTTCGGCGGTGACGGTCTCCACGGCCGTCTCACCGGTCCCAGGGTCGGTGGCCAGAACCTTGTCGCCGATCTCAACGTCTTCGATCGGCTTGGTGCTGCCATCCGCCATCAGCACCTTGGTTCCCGGAGTAAAGCTATTTTTTTCACACTTCTTTTTTAGATCCAGGAGGCCTTTCGCCACACGCGCTTCGCCGACCAGCGGAACAATGCTGGCCGACCTCCAGGCTGCTTCATTCCAATTACTGTGATAGGCGGCATTAAGCCCGATAGCCACATCTGCGACGGGCCCCAGCGGGGGAATTGCCGTCCCTATCGCATCGACGTGTTCAGTCCAGCGCTGTCTCTTGGGAGTGAAATCGACCCACTTTTTGCAGCCAAGGCATCCGTGTATGTAGTAGCGCTTCCCCTTTTTATTTTCGTCGTATTTCTTCCAATGCCAGCCATCCTTCTTCTTGGTCCAGGATTCCTTGTAGGTGACGGGGGCCCCGGACTTTGAATAGCTCGGCACGCATGTGCTGCTGTTGCCGCCGCAGATTCCGTCCGGCCGGAGGCCGGTGGGATCGGACAGGGTGGCGGGGTTGTTGTTGGCGTAGGTGTAGCCGTGTATCTGCTGGGGGTCGGCCAGGTCCATGATCGGGTCGACGGATATGAAGCGGCCGGTGCTCGGGTCGTATTCGCGGGCGCCCAGGTGGGTCAGACCAGTGGCGGCCGTGTCGTCGGTGCCGCCGACGAAGCCCTTGGTGCCGGGCCAGGAGTCCGGCTCGGTGCCGCGGGTGCCGCCGAAGGGCAGGCTGCGGCGTTGGGTGAGCTTCTGGGTGCCGGCCTCGACGGCGAGTTGTCCGGTGCCGTGGTGGTCGGCGAGGGTGAAGGAGATGCTGCCGTCGTCGGTCTTGACGGCCTGGTGGCCGTCGCCGAGGGAGATGTAACGGGTGGCCTTGGGCGTGGTGGAGTCCTTGGCCAGGGTGATCTCGGTGATGCCGAGGTAGAGGGTGGTCTCGGTGGGGGTGCGGCCGATCAGGCGGTTGCCCTCGGTGTCGTAGAGGTACTCGGTGACCTTGCTGGGGCCGCCTTCGACGGGCTCGGTCACCTTCGCCAGGTGGCCCTCCGCATCCCACTCGAGGGACTGCGTGGTGCCGCTTATGGTGCGGGTGGTGGTGTTGCCGGTCTCGTCGTACCCGAAGGAGTCCTTTGCCGTTCCCGTGGGACCGGTGGTGGTCACGGAGGTCAGCGTGTGCGGCTGGGCCTTGCCCTCTTCGGGGTAGGAGTAGACGCGCGTGATGTCCTGTGCCGCATTTCCCGTGGGGTCGTGGAGTGTTTCCGTGGTGCGGTTGCCGACCTGGTCGTAGATGTAGGAGTGCCAGTACGGGGCCGGGCCGCCCAGGACGTTGCCGCTGGGTGTGGTGACGCAGTCGGTGGTGTCCTGGGTCCAGGCTTCGGTCAGGCGGCGCAGGTAGTCGTAGGTGAAGCACTGGGTATCGGTGCCGGAGCGGGAGACGTCCGAGAGGGACAAAACGTTGCCCTCTTCGTCATAGCGGTAGGTGCTGCTCCGGTCGACTCCGGCGATGTCTTGGCGTTCGACCCTGGAGTTGGCCAGGCGCTGGGTGCCCCATTCATAGGTGTTGTTGACCTGGACCTGCTTGGCGCTGGCGGCCGTGCTGTACATCTTGTACTCGCTCGGCTTGCCGGTCTTGAAGTAGCTGGTCTCCGCCTTGAAGCCGTCGCCCAGCAGAGAGGTCTGCCGCAGCGTGGCCGGATCGTAGGTGTACGAGTGGCTGCCGCCCGGGAGCGAGCCGGCTGCGGAGTAGCTCATGCCGCCGACCAGCCCGGAGGGCAGGTAGGAGGTGCCGGCCTGGTAGATGCCCTGCAGGGCACCCTCCTGCTTGGGGACGACTACGGCGGTCCTCATTGGCCGGTAGCGGCTGTCGTACTGGGTGATCTTGGTGGTGTACGCGGCGTCGTCGACGTAGCGGGTGGACTCCGCCAGCTGGCCCTTGGCATTGAGGACGGTGTCGTAGGTCCAGGTGGCGCGCAGTTTGCCGGTGGCCGAGTTCTCTCGCAGTTCGGTTTTGCGGCCGAGGTTGTCGTAGCCGTGCCACAGGGCCGGAGTGTCGGGCCGGGCGTCCTTGACGGTGACCAGTTGGCCGCGGTCGTCGTAGGTGTTGATGGTGGTGCCCTTGTCCGGGTCGTCGGACGTCAGTCGGTGGCCCAGCAGGTCGTAGGTGTACGACCAAGTGTTGCCCGCCGGGTCGGTGACCTCCGACAGTTCTCCGCGCGGTGTGTAGGCGTACTTGGTGGTGTCGTAGGACGCCTCCGGAACACGGACGTGGTGCTGGCGCAGTTCGGTGGTCCGGTCGCGAGCGTCGACGAGCGTGGTGGTGGCGGTGCCGCCAGCTGGCGGGATCACCGTGGTCCGGTCGCCACCGTAGATCGTCCTCGTCGTTGCCAGTACGGCTCCGCCGTCGCCGTTGCCGGCGATTTGCTTTGCCTCGGTCTGGCGGCCCAGACCGTCATAGGTGTAGTGGTTCTGTGTCTCCACCTCCAGGGCGTCTTCGGGCTGGAACAGCCTGGTGGAGGGTGCGCCGGTGGTGTGGTAGGTGGCGAACTCCTTGGCTATCAGGCCGCGCTCGTCATAGAAGGTGTCGGTCAGCAGGCGTCCGCCGTCGGGGCCGGGGGCCTGGGTCTGGCGGGGGCGCAGGAAGCCGTCGTAGAGGGTGTAGGAGGTGCGCTGGGCGGCGTTGATGCCCAGCGTCTTGGTGCCGACCGCGACCGGTTGGCCGTCGGTGACGGTATAGGTGAACTGGTAGGTCGGGGTCTGGCTGGTGGAGCGGTCGGTCAGCCATACCTTGGTCGAGCGGCCCAGGGCGTCGTAGGCGAAGTCGGTGACCCTGCTATTGGTGTCGGTCTGCTTCTGGGGCAGGCCGCGGAAGATGTCCTGGGTGGTGGTCGACGTCTGGGCGGTGGCCGTGCTGCCCGTCTTGGCCGGGGGTGTGGTCACCTTCACGGTGGCGGCAAAACCGGTCGCGGGGGCGTACTCGGTTGTGGTGGTGCGGCCGTCGCCGCGCACGGTGCGTGTGAGGACGCCGGTGCCGGTGACGGTCACATCCGCGGTCAGGTCAGTGCTGGTCAGCTCCCGGCCGTAGGCGTCGTAGGTGGTTCCGGATTCCAGGTAGACGGCGGTGGTGCCGTTGTACTGCTTTAGCACCGCGCTGGCCGTCGCGTCCCCCTTGGTGGGGGTCGCGTCGTATGCGCCGCCGTCGTAGGCGGTGCGTACGTCGGACATCACGTCCTCGGGGCGGCTGGCACTCGCGCCGCAGGCCTTGGACACCGTCTCCACTCGCGAGGGGAGGGTCAGGAGGTTGTCGGTCGTGTTGGTGGCGTAGGTGGTGCGTGTGCAGGTGTCGTCGGCGGCGGTGCTGGTGTCGCCCCGGTCGTCGGTCTGAGTGACGCGCCCGGCCACCGTGTCGAACTCGCTGCTGGTCTCGGTGGTACGCCACTTTGCGCCCGCCCCGTGGTCCAGGGACGTCCACGACCGGCTGCTCTTGGTGCCGGTGAAGTTGGCGGTGACGGTGCCCCAGCTGCGGGTCTTCTTCGCCGTCTGGTGGTGCCAGGGCCGGTTGACCGTCTTGGCCAGGGCCCTGCCGCCGGGGCCGGAGTAGCTGACGGTCTTGTAGACGAAACCGGCCGCGGACTCGTGGTCAGTGATCGGGTCGCCCTCGCCTTCCCCCAGGGTGACGCTCACGGACTTCGTGCCGCCACTGGTGTCCTTGCGGTCGCCGTCCATGCCCCGCAGGAAGTAGGTGTCCTCCTGCGACTTCATCGCCGAGGCGCCGCCCTGGCCGCCGGTCTGCACGCGGACCTGCCCGTAGCCGCGCCACTGCGACCAGGTCTTGAACTTGTCCTTGGTCAGGCCCTCGTCATCGTCGTAGTGCCAGGCCGCACCGCCCAGGTACTGGTAGGTGGTGACCTGGTCCGGTGCCCCGCCGGTGCGGTCGGTGGCGGTGACGGAGGTGACCACGTACTTGTTGAACCACTGCCGCTCGGGGTCGTCCGATGCGCTGCCGCCGATGTACTGCGGGAAGCAGCGGGTGGTGTTGGTCTGCGGGGTGGGCAGAGCGCCCCAGTCGCAGGCCGGTGCCGAGTAGTCGGCGTCGATCTGACCGCCGGATTCGTCGGCGACCGTGGTCAGACGAGCCTTGACGAACGGCGGGTAGCCGTCACCGGTCTTGTCGAGGCGGTTGACCTTCTGGGTGTAGGCGAAGGTCGTCTTCGGCAGGGTGATTGCAGGGGTTGCCGTGTGGCCGGTGCGCTGGACGGAGTCGAGCAGCAGCTGGTAGTCGGTGTCGGCCATGCCCCAGCGGTGGATCAGCTTCCAGGAGTCGACGTTCTGGTAGGTGCTGCCGTCGTAGACCTGGGTCTTCACCTCGGTGAGCCGCTTGCGGGTGAAGAACACCGGGGAGAGGCGGCCCTTGTCGCAGTCCTTGCCTTCGTCGCAGTTCAGGTCCCAGGGTGTGTCGTACCAGTAGGCGGCGTCCTTGCCGATGTCCGTGCAGGTGGTGGAGGAGTCGGGCAGACAGCGTTCGGCATCGGTGAAGTCGACCTTGGCCAGCGCCGTGGTGCCGTACACCGACGAGGACTTCAGTCCGTACTCGATCCGGTCCAGGGTGCCGCCGCGCACGTAGCGGGTGTTGTCCTTGGCCTTCAGGTTGCGGCCGTAGGAATTGGTCTCCTGGTTGTAGTAGTACGCGATGGCGTTGCCGTGTGCGTCCACGGCGTAGTCCAGGTTCCACCGCCAGGCCTGCTGGCACCACGAGTCGGCGAACGCCGAGGCGTGGCAGGGCTCGCCGGAGTTGTTGCCGAAGACAGGCACGGTCCAGGTGGAGTTCGTGGTCGGCTTTCCGTCCGTCCAGCCCGGCAGCCGGTTGTGGCCGAAGTAATAGCGGGTGCCGTCCGGGTCGGTCAGCCTCCAGTACTCACCGTCGTTGTCGCCGTTGCCGCGGTCGCTGGAGGTCAGGCGGTCGATTTTGGTGCCGTCGTCGTCCTTCAGCTTCCACGAGTTGGTCCCGTTGGGGACCAGTTCGCCGCCCTTGCCGTTGAAGGTGATGAAGGCGTTGTCGTAGGCCCAGCACAGGTCGCCCGGCTTGTTGCCGTCCGCGTTCTTCACACCGTCGTCGGCGCACGGCTTGTAACGGCGCTCGATGAAACCGGGCCACAGGCTGAAGCCGTCACCCACCCACGTTGCCTGGTTGTTGGTGCTGCCGGTCCGGCCGTCGATGGCCCCCGAGGAGTACGACAGCCCGACGTTCGGAGTCAGGCTCCCGGGTACGTCCGGCACCGGCATCTCGTACGACCACGTGAAGTCACCCGTGTTCAGACTGGTGCTCCAGGTGGCCGAAGGCGAAAGCGACGTGGCCGTGTAGTCCCCGTTTGCGCCCTGTGCCTCCGCGACCGCGGCGAGTACGGTGGGAGCACCGGTGCTGAGGGTCACGTTCTGTGCGGTCAGGGTCTGCTTTTCGAGGTCGTTGACCGTCTCCACTGGCTTGCCGGTGCGGCACCGGGCCTGCTCCGGAGTGGTCAGTGCGCATGCGGGCAGTTCCACCAGGGTCAGGCGGGAAGCGTAGTCACCGCCGTAGGCTTCCGCGAAGCCGGAGTAGTCCAGCTTGGCCCGCACCTGGCCGGCTCGACCTGCTTCTCCGTTCTTGCCTTCGTCCTTCGAACGCAGCGTGAACAGCAGTCCGTCGACATCCGTCTTCTGTGCTGCTTCGCGGTCGAGGACGTGTGCCTCGACCGCGCCGCTCGCCGACTGCGTGCTGGTGATGCCTTCCGTGTCCAGCGTCAGCGGCAGTCCCTTGGCCCGGACAGTCGTGCGTGTGGCGTCTTTCGCAGCGGGGGCCGGCAGCTCGACGACCGCCTTGGCTGCCTTCGGCCATCCTGCGTCCGGAGGCGTCTGTGGAGTGCGCGGGCCCTTCATCAGGGTGCGCGGCTTGCTCTTGGCCGTCGAGCCGGGTACCGGCTTCTCGGACCGGGAAAGAGCGGGGCGCTCCTTCCCGTCATCCGCCACGGCGGCCGGCTGGGTCACCCCGTGCAAGAGGGTGCCGACCATGAGCGTGGTCGAGGTCAGCGCGATACATCGCCGCAGCGTTTTGAACCGCTTACCCGATCTGTCGTTCATTCCGTCCTTTGTCCTTCACCACAAGCCGGTCCGCGCGCCGCAGAGCCGGCCGGAGCAGAAGTTGAATGCCATATCGCGTAGGTCTTGCGGCGCCCGGGCCTTCCGGGCGCCGCTTGTGTCTCAGCAGTCGCCCGGAAGGCCGGTGGCCGTGTCAGGCCGCCAAAGCCGGTCGATCTGTCTGCGCGGTGACTTCGGCACTTCGTGGCGTGCCGTCCCGCCGTCAGAGGTCAGCCGATGCCGGGCACCTCGGTCGGTACGTCGAACCAGCTGGCGGCCAGCTTCCCGACCTGCTCGTCGCTCAGCGTGCCCTGGAAGGCCCACACGTCGTCGACCAGGCCGGGGAAGTACTCGCCCCAGGCTCCGTCGGTCTTGGCACGGCCGACCTGGAAGGACGTGGCCGCCTTGAAGGCGAGCGTGTTCTCGGACCAGGAGGCCCTGCCCTCGCAGTCCTCGCCGGCGTCCTCGCTGTCGCAGAAAATCTCCTGGAGCGTTCCGTTGACGTACAGGCGGACCTGCTTGGCGAAGCCGTCGTAGACCACGGCCAGGTGGTTCCAGGTCCGCGCATCGTGGAACTCGCTGTTGGACACGCGTACGACCGTCGCGTCCGCGCCGTCCTTGTCCGCTACCGCCAGCTCCCAGCGGCCTAGGCCTTCCGGGTTCGCGGTGTCCGGTACGAAGCGGACGGTGAAGGCGTTCTGGGCGGAGCCCTCGGCGCTGACCAGCGCGACGCCGTTCTGCGGCAGTGCGGCGGCCTGTGCCCAGGCGGTGACGGTGTAGCTGGCACTGGTGTCGACCGGTACGGACGTCGTGGCCGCGTAGCCGCCGACACCGTCCAGTTCCAGGCCGCCGAAGTCGATGAAGGAGAAGTCCGACTTCTTCGCACCGCCGTGCAGGGTGAGCGCGCCGCCCGCGGGCACCGCGTTCGGGGTGGTCAGCGGTCCGCTCCCGGTGGTCTCCTCGAACATCCACCGGCTCTTGACCAGCGGACGCTGCTGGAAGATCTGGCGGGCCTCGTCGTCGGCGACCGGCCGGTCGAAGAGCCGGACGTCGTCGATGCTCCCGGGAAAGTGGTCGACGTATTTGCCCGTCCAGATGGCGCGGCCGAACTGCAGGGGCCCCTGGGCCTCCCAGGTCCTGGGCGCCGCGGCGCTGCCCTGCGGTTGTCCGTTGACGTACAGGCGGATCTGCTGGGCGTCGGCGTCGTGGACGGCCATCAGGTGGGTCCACTCGCCGGGCCGCGCGGGCTGGGTGGCCCGCACCACCTGGTCGCGGATGTTGCCCGCCTCGATGTCCTCCAGTGAGGTGCGCAGGGACCAGGTATTCACCCCCGCCTCGTAGGAGAGGTAGAACGGGCTGTAGTAGGTGCCGCTCTGGCTGAGCACGGTGCGGTTGCCGCTGGTGGCTTCCTCGGGGAGTTTCGCCCAGGTGGAAACGGCGTAGGAGCGGGCCGTGTTGAGCACCGGCAGGTTCGTGGCCGCGTAGCCGCTGCTTCCGTCCAGCTTCAGGGCGTTGCCCGCGACCCCGCTCTCGCCCAGGGTGGCGCCGCCGTGCAGGGTCAGCGGTTGCCCGGCGGCCGTTCCGGTCGCCTCCCGGGCGGCCTCCTCCTCGTCCAGGGGGAAGACGGACCGGGCCGGCCGGCCGGTCGTGAGCTCCTGGTCCTGGTGCAGCCGCCCGGCTTCGGCCGTGCTGACCGCCCGGTCGAAGATCTGCAGGTCGTCGACGGTGCCGGGGAAGAAGGCCATCCGGGTCCCGTTGTAGGTGCCGGCGCCCAGCTGAAGCCCGCGGCGGGCCTCCCAGGCGGTGGTGTACGCGGTGGCGCCGACCTGCTTGCCGTTCACGTGGAGCCGCAGTTGTCTGGCCTTGCCGTCATAGACGCCCACCAGGTGGGTCCACTCACCGGCCCTGGCGTCTCCGGGCGCGGCGGCCATGGCCCGGGCGATGGGAGCGCCGGCCGTGTCGGAGGTGTACTGGTTGAACACCCAGCGGTCGTAGCCCTGGGAGTAGTACAGCTCGAAGCCCGGAGAGTGGTTGCCCGGCTGGGCGGCGATGATCGCCGCTGTCGTCGGCATCCGGTCCAGCCGTACCCAGGCCGCGACGGAGAAGCTGTCCGAGGTGTCCACCACGGTGAGGTCGGAGGCGGCGTATCCGGAGGTGCCGTCGAAGCGCAGAGCGGTGCCCTTCTTGCCTTCGGCACCCAGAGCGGCGCCGCCGTGCAGCCGCACGGTCCGCGGTGTGGTGGTAGAGGTGGCGGCGGTGGCACCGGCGGCCTCGTCCAGTTGCCACATGGCCCGCTCCGGCTGCCCGGCCTTGACCCGGAACTGGTAGGTCCGCACCTCGGATCCGTTGCCTGCCTGGTCGAACGCCTGGGCGGTGACGAAGTTCAGGCCCGGCGTGGCCGGCAGCATGCGGATGCTTCTCGCGGCGCCCCCGGATGTCGTGATCGCGTTCTTCGAGGCGGGGTCGCTGTTGATGCCGTACCGGTAGGTGGTCACGTCGCTGTTGGCGGCCTTGAGTTCGAAGCTGCCGTACTGGCCGACTCCGTCGTACCAGGGGTCGTCCGGGTTCTCCGGGTTGGAGGCCGGGTACTGGCCCGAGGCGATCGACGGCGCCTTGGGGACGCTGGTGTCGTAGGAGAAGTAGCAGGAGGCCGGATCGCCCGCGTACGACCACGGCGAGTACTGGGCCCCGTCGTAGCTGCGCACGTGCCAGTGGATCTGCTTGTTCTGCGGCACGCTGGTCGGCAGGCCGATCGAGAAGCTGGAGCCGGACTTCTTGTACGAGGTCAGGGCCGGCTTCCAGCGTGCGATCAGGCCCTTGCCGTCGCCGGCGTCCCACGTCGCCTCGAACTGCACCGCGACGTTGTCGCCGTCCGGGTCGGTGATGTTGTTGGCGTAGATCTTGCCCAGGGTGCGCACCCGCGCCGCATCGGCCGGCTTCTTGCAGGTGCCGCCGTACTCCATCGCCAGCTGTGACATCTTGACTTGCGGCGGCGGCCGGTTGTACTGCACCCGCAGGTACGCCTTGTCCGAGAACCGCTTCCAGCCGTACCCGTCCGACTCGCTGGCCGCCCGCAGCCCGAACGTCATTGTCGCGTTTTTGCTGTTGGCGGCCGCCTGCACCGCCGACTTCACGTTGAACTCCGCGTCCTTGGCCGCGCAGCCGGAGTAGCCGTAGGCGAACGACTGCGACGCCAGTTCCTTGATCCAGAAACCGGTGGCGTTCTGGGAGTTCCACGTCGTCGACGAGGAGATGTCCTTGGTCTGCCACAGCTCCACCGACCGTGCCGAGCAGGACGCCGACCAGGTGTTGCGGACCACGAACTGCGCCGACAGGATCGACTTGCCCGCGAACGTCGAGGTCGGGATCCGGTAGAACAGCCGCTTGGTGTCGTGCGGTTTGCAGTACGACCAGTTGCAGTAGCCCAGACCGGCGTCCGACTCCCCGTTGAACTTCCACTGCGGGGAGGACGCCCAGTACTTCGACGCCATCGTCCACGCCGCCGCCTTCGGGGTGTACCACTGCGGGTCGATGTAGACGGGGTAGGTGGTGTCGGCGCCCTTGAGCACACCGGCGTCCGGGGTCAGCACCAGCTCGTCCTGCCCCGCACTCACCTCCACGCCCACCGGCGCGAGCTTGCCCGACTCCCCCGCGCCCGGCTCCCTGCCCTCATCATCCTGCACCGTCTGCGGCGCGGCCTGCGCGCCGGGTGCGGCAGCGCGTGACGCCTCGGGGCCGGCGGGCTGCTCACCCGTGCTGGAGTCCCACATCATCGGCTCCGGCGCCTCGAAGACCGCACCGGCGGCACCCTTGTCGAGAGCCTCCAGCCCGCCCTCGTCGGTCTTGCGCACCTCCAGCCCCGACGCCGAGAGCCTCAGCCGCAGTTCGGCCAGTTCCTCGCTCGCCGCGGCCTCGACCGTCTTCACCACCAGCAGCTGGGTGAAGCCGTCCTCCCGTGCGGTCATCCGCAGGTCCACATCCGGCAGCACCGACGGATAGGTCGCCGCCGCTCCCTCCAGCCGTGGCTTCGGCAGCCTGCCCGGCCACGCCAGGCTCAGCTCGCGCCCGGCACGCCGCATCCGCACCAACGGCGCCGTCGTGCCGCCGCCGGAGAACTCCACGTCCACCGTCACGGCCCGGGGCGCGACCATTCCCTCACCGGTCGCCGCCAGGCTGGTGTCCACGCGCTCCCAGCCGCCCCGGCCGCGGGCCCACACCGGGCGCAGGTACTCCCGCGCCTCCAGATGGCCCTGCGGCATGGCGAACACCTCACGGCTCTCCCCCCGCTGGGCGGAGACCTCCACCGGCTCACCGGTGCGCCTGGCCTCGGCCAGCGCATCCGCCTCCGACACACCACCCGCGGCCGCGGGGGCTTCGGCACTGCGCGATGCGGCCGGCACGGCGGCCACGGCCTCCTCTCCCAGGGCCGGGACCGCTCCCACCGCCAATGTCACACCCAGTAGTGCCCCGACGGCCCTACCCTCGCCCCGCAACCGGGCCCACATCCCCGTCACACCCCGCCCACAGCTCTCTCACAGTTACTTCCCGCAACTAAGGCCCACGGGCAAGCGGAAGGTCAACGGCCAGAAAACGGGCATCACCTGACCAAGATCAGGAAGCGGGTGTGACGATCAATACGTTTACCCGCAGTGATCAAGATCAGATAACCTTTTCAAGCCCCGCTCGCGGGAGCCTCCGTCGTCACGCCCCCACAGGAACACCCGCCCCGAGCACGCCCCACGATCACAGTCCGTAACCACGGCCTCGCGGCGGCACCGGACACCAGCCGCCCCGGCCGACGCCGACCCGCCACCCGAAGGGGCCTCTAGGGTCGTGCCTCTGCAGCGGTGCAGCCGACCATCCAGCGGTGCCGGGCGGAAGCGCACCCATGTCCGGACGAAGCCTGTCCACGCTCTCGTCGGAGAGGCAGCGACACGGCAAGCCGCTCCCCTCCCCGGACAGGTTCGGCCCCGTTCCAGCCCTGGGAAGGCACCGGTCAGGCAGCAGTGGGCCAGCCGCGCAGCAGGGCGGCATTCCTTCTGATCAGTCGTCGTCGAGCGGGGAGGAGTCGCGGGTCCATACCAGGTCGAGAACGTAGCGTTCGGTGTGCGGGCTGTCTCGCCGATTGTCCGGCAGGCGGGTGTCTTGCCCGGAGGCGGCCAGCTCGCGCAGAACCGTGTCGTGGTAATCGCGAACGGCTTGGCGGCCGGTCCACCAGGCATGGCCTTCGTACACGCCGGGACGGGGCAGGCACATGTCGCCGGCGGGGCCGTAGGTGAACTGATTGATCACCAGTATGCCGGTTTCGGATTCGAGGGTAATGCTGGTGCGACCTTCGACATCGGTCGGCACGGAGGGTGGGATGTCCCAGATGCGGATCTCGATCCGGGCAGGGATGTCAGGTTGCAGGCTGTGCAGGTACAGGTGGTAGCCGTTGCCGACTACCACCTGTTGCCGTGCGGCGTCCATGGCGGCTGCGTCGTCGAGGTAGGCGTCGGCGTCGTAGATTTCGATGAAACGGCGGCCTGGAACGGCGTCAACGCTGTACTCGGTCAGGAGCCCCATGAACGGTCCTTTCTCTCAGCGGGTGATCTTCACGTAGAACGGTTCGCCGTCAAGCATCCGGTTGAGGGTATACATCGAGTTGAGGCGTCGTCCGCCTTCTCCGTTGTCGTTGCTCTCGATCAGGCGGACGGAGGGGACTGCTGCGTGATCGGGTGACAGTCGGAGCTGACGCACAACCAGGCAACCGCAGCCTCCGAGCAGGTCACCACGTCGTCGGCACCCTCGCCCAGACGGTTTTGGTGCCGCTCGGGGAGCGCGACCACCCCCAATGCGAACTGAGGTAGTCCACCAGATACAGCCCTCTGCCGTGGCTGTTCATCAGGTCAGGTTCCCGCAGCGACGGCGGCGTGGGGCAGCAGTCGGTCACAGCGCAGACAACCGCCTCGTCCCTGCGCACCAGGCCAAGCCATGCGCGGCTTGGCAGACCGGACCGCACATCTGCGCGCAGCGCGTGCTGAATGGCGTTGGCAGCAAGCTCCCAGGCCACGGCCACAATCCTCTCCTCGCTGGTGGCCACACCCCACTGGTCCATCACCGCTCGGGCGAACCCCCGCACGCGCACACCGGAACCTTCCTCAGCCCGCAGGCTCTTCGCGGCGAAGCCTGCGGCGCTCACCCCCAGGGCAAGACCCCAGTCCGGGGGATTTGAGAGTGCGAGGTTACCGATTTCGAGTGGGACCAATCCGGCCAGGTCGGCGAGTTTCCCTCCGCCTGGCTCGTAGCTGTCAGTAATCACACCTGGTGTCCGTACCATCCGCCCCCCAGAGAGATGATCGATTCTCCCGAGCCACTGTTGGGCCGCGTAGCTAGTATCCAGGCCAACTTCCCGCTCGTGCAATTGCATCGAGAAATTGCATGATGAAAGGAGGAGCGGCGGGAGTTGAACGGAGCGTGACGATCGCGAGGCGTTGCGCGTGAGACATAAGGGCGAAGGGGTACAGGATAATGGGTGCGTACCGCAATGGAATCCCCGCCGATTCACTCGAAGGTGTCACTTGGGTGAAGAGTCGGCACAGTGATCATCAGGGCAACTGTGTAGAACTGGCGGCGCTTTCGGACGGCGCCGTCGCCCTGCGGAACTCGCGCGATCCTCAAGGGCCGGCGTTGATCTATACGCGCGGGGAGATCGCCGCGTTTATTTCCGGAGCCAGAGATGGCGAGTTCACCTCGTTCACCATCTGACGATTATCGGGACATAACGCCTTCTTCGCGTTGCAGGGGCTCTTGCATGGGACAATTCAGCTCCACATGTCCTTTTGCAGGAGTCCCCATGTCCGAATTCCAGAGCCCTGGTCTTCCGTCCCTTGACCGGATGCTCTCCGACCCCGGTTCGAGTCCCACGGTGCTGCGCATCGCGACGGCCGCCAGGCTGCGAAAGCTACGCGAGGCGGCCGGCTTGTCCCCTGCGGAGGCGGCTCGGCACATCCACTGCACCGAGTCCAAGATCAGCCGGCTCGAGTGCGCGAAGGTCCCTCTGAAGGAACGCGACGTCCTGGACCTGCTCGAGTTGTACGGCGCGGACCCTACGGAGAGAGCCGCAGCCGCGGAGCTGGTGGAGCTGTCGAACAGGTCTGGCTGGTGGGAGAGGTACAGCAGCGTGGTCCCAGACTGGTTCGACAAGCTGATCGGCCTGCAGGAAGGCGCGTCGGTCATCTGGACCTACGAGCTGCAACTGGTCCCGGGGCTGCTGCAGACCGCCGAGTACGCGTTTGCCGTCACGAAGAAGGGTTTCCCGCTGCATGACCGCGTCGACATCGAAGCACGCGTCGACCTGCGGATCGAAAGGCAGGAGATCCTTAGTCGGGATAACGGCCCACGCCTGTGGGCTCTGATCGACAGCAGGATCCTGGATCGCCAGTTCGGCTCTGCGCAGGTCATGCACCGGCAGATCATGCACCTGATCGACCTGATGGACCATCCACGGATCACGCTGCAGATCGTGCCCGAGGACTTCATCACCGTCGGCACGCCGGTCACGCTGATCCGTTTCCCGCTTGATCTGCCCGATATCGTCTACCTGGAGAACTCCCTGGGCGCAAGCTACCTGGACCGCCCCAAGGAGACGGAACACTTCCGTGCTCTGCTGGACCCACTGGCGACGACGGCGTACGGCCCCGAGCAGACCCGCAGCATGCTCACCGCCGCTGCGGAGCGCTACCGCTGAATCCGGCCGACGCCGCCGTACTCAACCACGCCCGTCGGCGAAGCGACAACGCGTTCGGCTCGTGCCCACGCCGACACGTCCCCCAGGCCTGGCTCCTCCAGCTTGAGGTCGCCGAAGAAGTCATCGACCGCAGCACGGGTGCGCACCTGACCCCAGGTGCCCGCTGTTGAACGGTGCATGACCTGCCCGACTCGGTCGCGGATGCCGGGGTCCTCGCTCACCCACTGGCTGAGCACGAGGAAGCTTCCCGCTGGGAGCGCCTTCAGCAGGTTGCGCAGCGCAGCAGCCGGTCGCTCGTCATCGGCGATGCAATGAAGGACCGAGGTCATCATGACCGCGACGGGTTGTCCGAAGTCGATGAGGTCGGCTACCTGCGTTCGGGTGAACAGGTCGGCTCCTTCGAGCAGATCACCCTGCACGACCGCGGTGCGGACCCCTTCATCCAGCAGAGCCCTGCCATGGGCGACGACCATGGGATCCTTATCGATGTAGACGACGCGACTTGAGCGAGCTACCTGATGGATGTTCACCCACGCGGGCAAGCCGCAGCCGAAATCAACGAACTGCCGAACCTTGTGACGTGAGGAAAGGTAGTCCACCGCTGCGAGGGAGAAAGCCCTCTGTGCCTCGACCACGGCCACGGCATTGGGCATCACCTCGACAAGCGCCTCGCACGCGGCCCGGTCGGCCGGATAGCTGTCCTTGCCGCGCATGAGAAAGTCGTACATCCGGGCCACACTCGCCACCGTGACATCGACAGTCCTGGCCAGCGGTCTCGGCCCGAGTCCCATTGCGCACTCACCCACGTATTCCCCGTTGCCGGCCCCGTCATCAGCGAGCATCCCACGCCGGTCACCAGGATTGCAGCAAGACTGCGACACCGTTCACACGAAGTTGGTGCGGCTGCTGGCATCCTGTGGCAAGTGCATATGACAGACGGAACTGGTGTGCGCCGGGGCCGGTTTCGCAAGCCCCGGCGCACGCCGGGTTCCTCACTCGGGGTTGAGCAACGCCGAAATCCCCTTCTTGAGTGACACCGTCACCTCAGGCACCTCCAGCCCCATCAGGTCGGCTGTCTCCGCCGGACTCAACGACAGCCTGTAGCGCAGCAGTACGACGTCCGCCTCCTGCCCGGGCAGCGCCTGGTGCACCGTGTCGCGTCCTCGCCCGTTACAGGCGCGGCGGGTTTCCCGGGCCGCCGCCGCGACCCGGCAGACGAGCATCTCCCACGCCTCGAAGGCCGGACGATCACTGCTAATGATCTGCGGCCACTGCATCACCAGCATCTGAAGAACCGACTCCACCACCGCCCGGGCCCGACCCGGCTCCAGAGACCTGGCCCGGGCGTACTGGATGTACCGGTTTTCGTTGCGCAGGCAGAAGGCCTTGTACCCCAGCAACAGCGGGCCCTCCGCTCCCCGGGCAAGGCCACGCCCCCGGTGTGCCGGACGGGTCACCACCTCACCGTCCCTCGGCCTGCTGCGGACCCTCGTCCTGCGGCGACAGGCCCGTCTCCGTCACCTTCGGCGTGGGGTCGCACGCTCCGAGCAGCAGACTGTAGGCCGCTTCCCACTGCGGGCGGATGTCGGCCGGGTGTCCACCGACCGCCGTGACGAAGCGGCCCGTGTCCTCCCAGGTGGGTACCTCGGTTCCCTCGAGGAGCTCCTCCACCGCGACCTCGTCGAGTGCTCCATTGCTCTGTTCGCACACCGTCTTCACGCTGGGACAGCCAGCCGCCAGATACAGCCCTCGCAACACGCCGTTGAGACGCGTCGCCGCGTCGATGAAGTCCTGCGGGGCCGGAGGAACGCCCTGTGCTATCTCCCACAGCACGCGCAGCTCCAGGGGGTCGCCGCCGAACGTCTCCACCAACTGCCGGACCACCGGCCAACTGGGCGTGCGGTCCACGGACAAGATCCGCGACACGTAGGACGGCGACAGCTCAGTGCTCGCGGCGACCTCCCGGATCATCAGCCCCGAGTCCTGGTGCAACTGCGACAGCGCAGCCGCCAGCTGCCGGGAGGCCCGGCCCACGGCCTCCCGGCTCTCCTTTGCAGGGGCACCCGGTACCGCGGCAGGGGCTTGGCGGGCCACCGTCCGCTCCACCGACCGCCTCTGCATGCGGCGCATCACCTGCATCTCACCCCAGCGGGCCCTCGCCGTCGCCGCGCTCAGCGAGGCGGCCTTCGCCACCTCCTCCCAGCTCACGCCGCTCTGCCGCGCGTCACGCACCGCGGCGCTGACGTAGTAATCCGTCTCCTTGGCCAACGCACGAGCCCTGCCCAGCAACTCTGCGAGGTCAGCGCTCCCGTACTCCGCCTCCAGCAGGTCGAACGCGAGACTGTACAGCTCCTCAGCGATCAGACGCCCCACAGGCAGCGCACTCTGCGGCGGCCGCCGCCGCTGCCCATCACGTTGCCGCTGCGCACGACGCCGGCAGGCAACACTGCAGTAGTCCTTGCGCCGCCCCCGCCCCCCGTTCTGCGGAAACTGCCCCGCACACTCACGACACAATCCGAACTCACCACTTGTTTCATTCACTTCGTCTCACCCCCGCCTAGCGCGGTCTTTTCTTCCGCACCGCAGCGCCCGCTTCCCCTCGCACGAAGAGCAATTGGGCGCTCCGGCCTCTACGATCCGCCCAGCACCCCTCGGGCCTGCCGGCCCACCGCCAAAGGGCGGGTCGGCAGGCCACAGTGGCGTCAGGAGTGGCGAAGACGCTGGTAGCGGACGAAGGAACGGCGCGCGGCACGGACGGCGATCCACACGATGGCGGCGCTCGCCAGCGCCTCCCAGGCCCCGGTGATCAGGATCAGCGGCAGGATCACGAGACTCACGAACAGTCCGGCGTGGAGAGTGACATCCCAGACACTTACGCATCGGGTTTCGCCGACGACGCGGGGAGGAATGTTAGCGTCGTGGTGAGCTGCAGGACGGAGACGTCCCGCAGCAATGATTCGGTCGAGCAAGGTTAGGTCCTCAGCTTTCATGTCGAGGGCGTGCTTGATCCAGTCACACGAGGGGGCCCTTCGTTGGTTGGACGCCCGCCTGGGGCCCCACTCGCGTTACGGAACGCTACCCCGCTATCGCTCCTGGTCGCCATTTGGTTCGCTTCATTGCGCAAACACCACACAGTGCGCGAAGACAAATTCCGAACCCGCGCCCGCTCGCGCCATGGACGCCGTCCTGAGAAGCGGTCAAATTCGATCAGGTGCTTTCACCTTCGGTATTCAATTCGACCGCCTCGGTCTTCGCGCAATTGCACGAGGCGGCCCGGTGAACTGGGGCTATGTGATGTAGATCTCGCAACTTTGCCGCGCGAAGTCACTCGAGCGGCGACAACCTGATCTTTCTCCCCTTCAGAGCCCACCAGGACCCTCCTTGTGTGCGCCTGCAAACCCTCCGTTGGTTGATGGTTCATCCTTGCCGGCTGAGGGCGTGTGAGGCTGCTGGGATCACAGGGGTCAGTCGGCCGGGTGCCTCTATGTCTTTCGTCAAGCGAGGCGCGGGGTTCTGGGCTCGTAGAAGGTGCCGTCGCGGAGCATCGCGAACAGCACGCTGATGCGGTGGCGGGCCAGGCGAAGCAGGGCCTGGGTGTGGGTCTTGCCGCGGGCCCGGCAGCGGTCGTAGGAGGCGCGGGAGGCGGGACCGTGCAGGGCGGCGAACGCGGACAGGAACATCGCCCGTTTGAGTTGCCGGTTGCCGCC
Organism: Streptomyces sp. NPDC034670; assembly: GCF_055574875.1. Classification (NCBI taxonomy): domain Bacteria; kingdom Bacillati; phylum Actinomycetota; class Actinomycetes; order Kitasatosporales; family Streptomycetaceae; genus Streptomyces; species Streptomyces sp. NPDC034670. The sequence goes on along the minus strand of NZ_JBVITR010000069.1, from coordinate 9,965 downwards.
TCTGGGCGCGTGCTCGCCGTGGAGCGAGGTGCCCGAAGACTTCGTCGTCGGGGCGAGGCCGGCGTAGAAGGCGAGGTGGGCGGTGGTGGGGAAGCTGGTGCCGTCGCCGACGGTGACCAGCAGGACGGCGGCGGTCCTGACGCCGACGCCGGGCAGCGACGTCAGAACCTTGGAAAGAGGGTGAGCCTCCAGCAGGGTGTCGATCTGGGCTTCCATGGTCCGGCGCTGGGTGTGGACGGCGGCCAGGGACGCGGCCAGGGACGGGATCACGATGTCGAGGGTGCCGGTGCCGGGAACGACGACGGTCTGTTCGTCGAGCGCGTCGAAGACCTCGTCGATCAGCCGCTGGGCCATGCGCGGGGCTTTGGGCCGGATCACCTCGACAAGCCTGCGACGACCGGCCTTTCGCAGGGCGGCCGGGGAGCCGTAGCGCTCCAGCAGCCAGGTCACGGCCTGGTGGTCCAAACGCGGACCGAGGACGCGCTCCAGGCTGGGGTGGAACTGGGTGAGCAGGCCGCGTATCCGGTTGGAGGTGCGGGTGGCCTCGGCCGCCAGGTCCTGGTCGAAGCCGACCAGCACGGTCAGCTCGGCGGTGATCTCGTCGGTCAGCTCCAGCGAGCGCAGGGTGTGCGGCATGGTGCGGGCGGCGTCCGCGATCACCGCGGCGTCCTTCGCGTCGGTCTTCGCCTCGCCCGGATAGAGATCGGCGATCCGCCGCATGGACAGGCCGGGCAGGTAGGCGACCTGGCAGCCGGCGCCCCGGGCGACCGTCAGCGGGAGGGCGCCGATCGAGGCGGGCTGGTCCACGATCACCAGCACGGTGCCGACCTTGGCGGCCAGCTTGTCGAAGACGGCCCGCAGCCTGGGCTCGCTGTTGGGCAGCTGTTTGTCGAAGACCTTCTTGCCGGCCGGGGTCGGTCCGTGGCCGTGGTGGGCACTCTTGCCAACGTCCAGACCGAGGAAGACGCCCACGTTGTCGATGTCGTCCAACCCATCCTCCCGAACGGGGTTCGTGCGGTGCTGGCCGGGGTTTCGGCGTCGTATGCGCGCATCCACGTTATGCAGACCTGCCGCCCGCGAGCGGCCGGGCATTGCGCTCGGCCGGGCGGCGGTCGGACCTCTCATCAGCGTCTCCGACGGCGCCTCTCGGACCCGGTGACACCACCCCCCGGGTCATCCGTTCCAATGCCGTTGCTTTAGACCGTGTCCTACGTGGTGAGGCGGATGAGTCGCTTGTAGCAGCACAGGGCGGCGGCGAGGCCGAGAAAGGCCAGGTAGTTGCGAGGATCGCGTTCGTAACGAGGGCTCAAGCGGCGGTAGCCGGACAGCCACGACATGGTGCGCTCGATCACCCAGCGGTGCCGCCCCAATCGCTCGCTGGACTCGATTCCCTTGCGGGCGATGCGCACGCCGATCCGCTTCCCTCGCAGCCATCTGCGCAGGTCAGCCCGGTCGTAGGCTTTGTCGGCGTGCAGGCGCTGGGGCTTGAAGTACCGGCCGGGGTGGAGGTCGTGTCTCGTTTGGTGACCCTCCACCATCGGCTTCAGACCTTCGCTGTCGTGGGCGTTGCCGGCCGAGACGCCGACGAGGAGGGGCAGTCCGTTCGTGTCCGACAGGATGTGCATCTTGGAACCCGGCTTGCCCCGGTCCACGGGGCTCGGACCTGTGTGTTCGCCCCTTTTTTCGCCCTCACGTGGGCGGTGTCGAGGACGACGCGGGTGACGTCGAGGAGGCCGGCGTCGTCGAGCCGATGCAGCACGGCCTCGTGCAGCCGCCCCCAGAGGCCGGCTCTCGACCAGATGAGGAACCGCCGATGGGCGATCGACTTCGATATCCCGAAGCAGGGCGGCAACGCACGCCAGGCGCAGCCGGACACCAGGACGTAGATGATCGCGGCGAACAGCGTCTCATCAGGCGTGTCTTGCGTTCCGCCGCCCTGCGGCCGCACCTTCGACGGCGGGATCAGCGGCTTCGCGATCTCCCACAACCCGTCCGGAACAATCCAACTCCACGTACCCCGCCCCATGAACGGACCAACGACGCCTCACCACGTAGGACACGGTCTAACAGGTCATCTCATTTGGTGTGGTCGGTAGTCCGCGGGTGTGACGATCGTGGAGCGACTGGTGCCGGATGAGCTGTGGGAGCTGTTCCAGCGGGTGGTACCGCCCGCCCCGACCCGGCCCCAGGGCGGTGGCCGCCGGCGGCACGGCGACCGCGAGGTCCTGGACGCGATCATCTTCGTGGCCACCTCCGGCTGCACCTGGCAGCAATTGCCGGCGGCGTCCTTCGGCCCGTCCGGGGCCACGGCCCACCGGCGGTTCGCCGAGTGGACCCGGGCCCGGGTGCGGACCAAACTCCACCGCTTGGTCCTGGAGGGACTCGGCGCCCGCGGCAAGCTGGACTGAATCCGCTGCGCGATCGACTCGGTGAACATGCGGGCGACCGAAAGGGGGAGCTGACCGGCCCGAATCCTGTCGATCGGGGCAAGTACGGTTCGAAGATCCATCTGATCACCGACCGGTCCGGTCTGCCCCTGTCGGTCGGGATCTCTGGGGCCGACACCCACGACAGCCAGGCCCTCGCCCCGCTGGTGAAGGGCATTCCGCCGATCCGCTCCCGCCGTGGCCGACGGCACCGCAGGCCCGCCAGGCTGCACGGCGACAAGGGCTACGACTACGATCACCTGCGGCGATGGCTCCGAAGCCGCGGCATCACCCCTCGCATCGCCCGCAAGGGCGTCGACTCCTCCGAGCGGCTGGTCCTGCACCGCTGGAGAATCGAGCGGACCTTCGCCTGGCTCGCCAGCTGCCGCCGACTCCACCGACGCTACGAACGCACAGTCAGCTACTTCCTCGCCTTCGCCGGCATCGCCTGCACCCTCATCCGCTACCGCCGACTCGCCGAATGAGATGATCTGTAACTCGTCAAGCCGTCCGTCTCTCAAGTGTTTTCAGCATCGAGAGCGTCCAGAGTGTCTCCGATCCGGATGAGGTCTTCCGCAGAGAGCTTGGGTGGAGTCCAGTGGTGTGCGCGTGCGTGGTCGATGAGGGTCTCGTCCAGCGGGACGTGGTAGCGCTCGACGTAGTGAGCGAGGTCTGAGTACCAGAACCACTCGCCGTCAGTGTGCAGCTCCAGCGCGCCGATGAGTTCGTTGCTCAGCGCGTCATGGACTGGTGATCCGGTGACGGCAAGGGCAGATCCTGAACGGAGATAATACACCAACTTCTCCTCGTCTGCGACGGCGTGGTCGCGGACCGAGTCGCGAAGTGCAGGGCCGTCAGGGCGGCCATGTGCCAGTTCCTGAAACTCACCAAGGAACCGGTCGCAGGGAAGAGACTGATTGGCCATGCGCGGAAGCCTATTCATGCCGTGCAGCCTGGTCACGCCGCCTCTAGAGCTTTGGCGGGAGTGGAAGGAAACGCGGTCTGTTCATCGAACAGCTCGTGCTGCTGGAGACAGGGGTAGAGCTGTCCGAGCCGATCGGGCAGAAGTTCCCCAGGGCGGTCTTGCCGCCGAGCGGACATCAGCGTTTCGGCCAACCCGGCTCCGTGCCGTCTTCTTGCACGGCAAGGGCCGGTGCACTGCACACCTTCAACGAACCGCTCAATCCCCGGCCACACAAACCGACCGAAAGACACGTGTTCGAAACACGGGCGGTGTCGTTGAACCCGGCGACACCGCCTCGAGTTTCCAGGAAGAGGGGGGCACGTTGACATCAGCCGGACCACGCAGCGACGAAAACTCAAAGGGCCAGAAGACAGCGGCCACAGACACAATCTCTGATGCGGAACGCGAGCTGTACGGCGGGCGGCTCCGCTACGACCAGTCCTACGTACGTCACGAAGGCCCGCTGACCCGGCTCGGGTTCGGGCACATGGCGGCCGCACTGCCGCGTATGGCAGGCCTGGTGCTGCGCACCGGCTGGCAGACGGACCGCCGAGCCCTCACCGGAGTCGTAGCGACCCAGCTCGGGCAGGGCGTAACGGCCGGGTGGGGACTGGTGGCAGTCAACAGCATCCTCACCGAGCTGTTCGCCGACGGCCCGACCGCGGACAAACTCCGCGACGCCCTGCCGTCACTGTCCGTGCTGGCCGCCTCGGCGGTGGCGACGGCCTTGCTGTCGGCGTGGTCGACGGCCATGTCCGGCCGGCTGGAGCCACAGGTGGAGCGAGCGGTCTCTGCCCGGTACTACGCGGCTGTCACCCACGTCGAGGTGGAGGCCACCGAACGACCCGAGATCCAGCGAGTTCTGGAGGCGGGAAAGTTCGGCACCGACTCCGCCCGCAGCATGCTCCGCCTGTCAGTCGGCGTGGGAAACGTGCTCATCGGCATGATGGCGGCCGCCGTCGTGCTGGCTTCGCTGCACTGGGCGCTGCTGCCGATGCTGCTGGCCATCGCCCTGCCCAAGGGGTGGGGAGCGGTCCGCTCCGCGCGCCGCGACTACCTCTCCCGCCTGAACTGGGTCGACCACCGGCGGGCGACCGCTTCCCTGCTGGCCTACCTGACCCGCCCGCATGCCGCCGGGGAAATCCGCGTGCACGCGGCCGGCAGCAAGCTGCTGTCCAGCTACGAGGAGATGTCGAAGCAGACGGAGGCGGAGCAGCGGCGCCTCGCCCGGGCGCAGGCCTCGACGGATCTGGTCGCGGGCGGCTTCGCCGGTCTGGCGTCACTAGCCTGCTATGGGGTGCTGTGGTGGCTGCTGGCCAGTGGTGGGCTGCCGCTGGCCGTCGGCGGGACCGCGGTGATCGCCATCCGCACCTCGACGGCGCGGCTCACCTCCCTGGTGCAGCAGGTCAACCGGCTGTATGAGGGGCTGCTGTACCTCACCGACACCGAGAACGCCATCGAGGTCGCCGGCGCGCACGCGATCCCCCGCACCGGTACGCCGCTGCCCTCACCTGTGCGGGAGGTGCGGGTGGAGGAGGTGTCGTTCACTTATCCCGGTGCTGGTTCCCCGTCCTTGCGGGGGGTGAGCGTACGGGTCCGCCGGGGTGAGGTGACGGCGCTGGTCGGTGTGAACGGCTCGGGGAAGACCACCTTGACCAAGATCCTCGCCGGACTGCTGCTGCCCACCGAGGGAAACGTGTGGTGGGAAGGCGAGTCGGGCGAGCGGGTCGAACTACGCGAGGCGGACCGCACCCAGGTGTTCGCCGCGGTCGGGGTGCTGGCGCAGGACTTCCCGCGCTGGGAGATGACCGCCGCGGCGAACGTGGCCATCGGCGCCGGCGACCGCCCCCGGGACATGGGCGGTGTCCGCCATGCGGCCCAGGCCGCGGACGTGCTCGAGTTGATCGAGAGCCTGCCGCACGGCTGGGACTCGATCGTGTTCAAAGGCTACGAGCGCGGCGTCCAGCTCTCCGGCGGACAGTGGCAGAAGCTGGGTTCCGCCCGCGCCCGGTACCGGGGCGCACCGGTTCTCCTGGTCGACGAGCCGACCTCGGCACTCGATCCGCACGCGGAGATCACCGCCTTCCAGGGACTGTGGTCGCTGGCACGGGAGGGACATGCGGTCGTCCTCGTCACCCACCGGCTCGCCGCCACCATGAACGCCGACCACATCTACGTCCTCGACCAAGGGCGCGTCGTCGAGGACGGCACCCATGACGAGCTCATGGTCCACGAGGGCGGCCTGTACCGGGGCATGTTCACCGCCCAGGCCGCCCAGTACGGGCTCGCACCGACGGCCGACACGTTTCCCGGTCCACGCAGCACACCGCCGTCCGACCACGAGACAGCGCACTGACACATCCAATACGACCTCCACAAACCCCGCCCCTGGAGTACAGCCCTCCCCCTGAAGGCGAGACGAGGCTCATGTCACCCAGCCACTCCTCCATCCGCAAGACCGTCGATGCGTACCTCAACCGCCACCCTGACGAGCGCCACGCTCTGGCCGGGCTGCTCGCCGCCCTGGGCCGCCCCGGCGATGCAACCGTCCGGACGACGCTTCCCGGGCACGTCACCTGCAGTGCCGTCGTCATCGACCGCGAACGCCGGGTCCTGCACATCCGGCACCGGGCCACCGGCCTCATGCTCGTCCCGGGCGGCCATGTCGAACCCGAGGACCGCACCCTGCTCGCCGCGGCGCTGCGCGAAGTGTCGGAGGAGGCCGGGATCTCGCCGGGGAAGCTGTGCCTGGCCCCGCAGGCTCTCGGTACTCCGATCGACATCGACGTCCACGGCATCGACGCCAACCCCTCCAAGGGCGAGCCGGCGCACCAGCACTACGACTTCCGCTACGTGTTCTACCTCGCCGACGAGCAGCCGCCGGCGATGACCTTGCAGGAGCAGGAGGTGTCCGCCGCCCAGTGGCTCCCACTGCCGGAGGTCACGTCACCGACACTGCGCGCGAAACTCCTTGATGCGCAGCTCGACGGCCGGCCAGAGCCGGTGAACGCGTCCGCGCTGATCCATGACGGGACGGGCCGCTACCTGCTTCACCTGCGTGACCACACGCCCGGCATCTGGCAGCCAGGGGCCTTCGCCCTCCTCGGCGGCGGCCGCAAGCAGGACGACCAGAACATCGAGGACACGCTGCTCCGTGAGCTGTCCGAGGAAGTCCCCGGGCTCCGCCTGGGGGGACTGGAGCCATACGTCACGGAGGAGGACACCAGCGTCGACGGGCTGTGCGTGCCTGTCCAGGTCTTCTCCGGTTGCTGGCGCGGGAACCCTGACCGTCTCCGACTACGAGAGGGGGTACTACTGCGCTGGTTCACCCCCGACCAGCTGGACCGGCTGCGCCTGAGCCCTGGACTCGGTGACCTGATCCGCCGGCACGCGGCCGAGCACGCCCCACAAGCGCAGCCGGCCAAGGCGCCGCCGGCGTGGGACGAGGGCAGGCGGACCGTGCTGAACGGCATCGGCGTCCACCTCCACCTGGAGGACGACCAGGGCCGAGTGCTCCTCGGGCTGCGCCACCCCGGCTCCCGGTACGCGGGCGATACCTGGCACTACCTGGCCGGGCGCTGCGAGCAGGAGTCCGCCGTGGCGTGCCTGGTACGGGAGGCCTGGGAGGAGGCGGGGCTGGTCATCGACCCTGCGGACGTGGTGCTGGTGCACGTCGTGCACATTGCGGACACGCCGGGCGGGCAGCCGCTGCTGCAGTTGATCTTCCGGGCCCGCCGCTGGAAGGGCGCCCCCGAGGTACGCGAGCCCGACAAGTGCCTCGCCTGGCAGTGGTGGCCGCCGCACGAGCTTCCCAAACGGATCGTCCCCTACGCCAGGGCAGCCATCGCCAGCATCACCGAAGGCCGCACCTACTCGGAGATGGGCTGGTGAACGACGTGAGCCTGCATGCCGGACTGCCCCACTCCTTTGAGGGCGACCGTGCCGACTCGGTGTTCAGCGACATGGCCGAGCACCCCTTCCCCATCGCCCGCGCCCGGGCCCCTGAGAGCACCTTCGGTGATCTGCGCACCATCAGCTTCGCCCGCCCCGCCCTCTGCACCGACCGTCACCAGGAATCCGAGGCCGAGGCGCTCCGGCTGCTCCAGACGCACACCCGCGGCGGAGCCCCGAACGAGGACGCGGTCTTCACCGTGCTGCTCGCACACCGCCCCGGCGGTGACGCATGACCGGCAACCAGCGGCACACCGAACCGCTCGACGTCCACCTGATCGCACTGCGCGACGGCACGACGGGGCCCGAGGTACTGCTCTCCCGGAGGGCCGGTGACGTCTACGCGGCAGGCTGCTGGCACCTTCCCTCCGGACATCTGGACGGCCCGTGGGAGGACATGGTCAAGGCGCTGGTGCGCGAGACGCAGGAGGAGACCAGCATGGTGGTCGACCCGGCCGATGTCCGCGCGGCCGTCACCGTGCACCACCGCTCCCCCGCCGGCAAAGCACGCGTCGGAGTCTTCTTCGAGGTCCGGCGCTGGCACGGCACCCCGCAGGTCATGGAACCCCAGGTGTGCGACGCCATGGGCTGGTTCACGCTCGACGAGCTACCGCAGTCGATGGTCGCGTACTGCCGGGCCGGACTGGACGCCTACCGGGCCGGAGCGCGGATGGCCGTGCATTTCCAGCAGCCCGGCGACCCGATCGCCTACGCCCCGGCCGCCGACCGGCTGGTCCTGGTCCCCGAATCCGGCAGCCGCAGCGCCGTTCCGGGAGCCGCGGTGCGCGCCTTCGCTGAGCAGGCGGTAGGCCGGATCACCGGCTGGACGGACGTCTCATGGACACGCGCAGAAAGCCGCGTATGGCGGGCACACAGCGCCGAGGGCGGCACCTGGTACGTCAAGATCCACCAGAACGACCGCTTCCACCAGCGTGAAGTCCGGGCACTCCGTAGCTGGGTCCCCCGCCTCGGCGCGGCCGCGCCCCGGCTGGTGGCCGCTGACAAGTCTCTGCGGACCGTGGTGCTCACCGCGGTAGGAGGCCGGACCCTGCATGGTGCCGTCCACCCGCCCGAGCAGCAGCGCCGGATCTTCCACCGCATCGGGCAGCTCGCGGTGGCCATCCACAGCAGCACCCCGCCCCGGCCGACCGATGGCACGCTGCCCTTGGGGAAGCTGGAGCGGCACCTGGACGGAGCCCGGCCCCACCTCGCACCCGGCGATGAGAAGTTCGTCCGCGCCACGGCAGAGAGAGCCTCCGCCCTGCCCACCCTGGAGGCGGTGCCCACGCACGGTGACTTCCAACCGCGCAACCTGCGCTGGGACGAAGCCGCCGACGCCCTGTACGTGATCGATTTCGAGCGATCGGAAGAAGGCCCGGCAGTACGGGACTTCGTACGGCTGTCCGATGCCTGGCACGGCCGCCCCGACCTCCTGAGGGCCGTGATGGACGGTTACGGCCGCCCCTTCACCGCAGCGGAAGAAGCCCAGCTCACGATCTTGTCCGTCCTGGATGCCGTCTCCGGCATCTCCTACGGCACCGCCCACGGTGATCCCGAACTGGTCGAGCGCGGCCGGCGGACCCTGGCCTGGCTGCGCGCTGAACACAGCAGTCTGCATTCAGCGACAGGAGAAGCCCCGTGAGCCCCGACACCGCACCCGCCGCCCCAGCCGAACCGCAGGACACCACTGGGCGACCGCCGGTCCGCGCGGCCACGCCCGCTGACGTCGAGGGCATCATCCGGATGCGCTCCGAGCACGTCCTGTCCGTGCCCTTGAATGAGGAGTGGATCCGGCGGTGCACGGACGAGCTGGCACCGCGGCTGACTCCGGCGGGAGACGCACGGGCCTTCGTCATCGACGCACCGGACGGCTCGATGGCTGCCTGCGCCCTTGGCCTGATCCATCCCGTGCTCCCGGCACCGGCCTACCCGCGGGGACTGGCCGCACGTGTGCACGTGGTCGCCACGCACCCGGACCTCCGGCGTCGCGGTTACGCCCGGGCCGTGCTCTCCGCGCTGCTCGACTACCTCGCCGACGTGGAGCGGGTCACGCTGTTCGAGCTGCATGCCAGCGTGGAGGCAGCCCCGCTCTACCGTGAGCTGGGCTTTGCGGGCAGTCCGGCCCTGATGCGGATGACGCGTCTGGAAGAACCCGCTGCTGTGAGCACACCGGCGAGCAGCTCGACCTGGATGCCGGCCGAGCAGTACGCCGAGACGGTGCCGAAGGCCACCTGTTTCGCGTGCCTGTACTTCACTGACGAGGACGACCGGCCGCTCCAGCTGCACTCCGTTTACTCCCCCGCTCATCCCTGGCAACTGGTGGGCGGAACGATGGATGCAGGTGAGCGGCCCTGGGAGACGGCCGTGCGCGAGTGCCGGGAAGAGACCGGCCTGACCCCGTCCGGGCCGCCCCGGCTCCTGGCGGCCGTATACGGGCACTGTCACGTTGACTGACCAGGTGGGATGATCTTCTGGTTGGTCATGCCGGGGAGGGATCGTCCATGGACAGCGCGCCACCGTCGTACAAGAGGCATCGGTACCCGGTGGAGATCATCTCCCACTGTGTGTGGCTCTACCACCGCTTCCCGCTGTCGTTCCGGGAGGTCGAGGAGCTGCTGCTCGAG
>NZ_JBVITR010000068.1:0-29770 GCF_055574875.1 Streptomyces sp. NPDC034670 | reverse complement strand
GTCGAGGAGGCCGTGCTCGCGGTGGCCGCCGCCCTGCCCGGGCGCCGCACCGCCCGGCTGCGGGTCTCGCACGCCTTCCACTCGCCGCTGATGGAGCCGGTGCTCGACGGCTTCCGGGCCGCGCTGGCGGGTCTGGAGTTCCGCGCGCCCCGCATCCCGGTGGTCTGCGGTCTCACCGGCGCCCTGGCCGCCGGGGACGATCTGCGCACCGCCGGGTACTGGGTGCGCCACGTCCGTGAGACGGTCCGGTTCGCCGATGGTGTGCGCACCCTCACCGGCCGGGGTGTGGCCCGTTTCCTGGAGCTGGGGCCCGGTGCCGCCCTCACCGCCCTCATCGCGCAGTCCGCACCCCGGGCCGCCCTCGCGGTGCCGGTACTGCGCAAGGACCGTCCCGAGGAGGCGTCGGTGCTCACCGCGTTGGGCCGGCTGTTCGTGCACGGCGCCGAGGTGGACTGGCCGGCCCTGTTCGCCGGCACCGGGGCCCGCCCGGTCGACGTGCCCACCTACCCCTTCCAGCGGCAGCACTACTGGCCGGATCCGCTCACGGCCGGGGCGGGCGATGTCCGCACGGCCGGTCTGGTGCCCGCCGAGCACCCGGTGCTCGGAGCGGCGATGCTGCTGGCGGGCGGGGACGGTGCCGTGTTCACCGGCACCGTGTCGACGCGGTCCCAGCCGTGGCTCGGCGACCACGTCGTCCTGGGGAGGACCCTGCTGCCGGGCGCGGCGCTGGTGGAACTGGCGATCCGGGCCGGTGACGAACTCGGCGCCGGACGGGTCGAGGAGCTGACGACGCTCGCCCCGCTGGTGCTGTCGGACCCGGGTGCGGCGATGCGGTTGCAGGTACGGGTCGGCGGCCCCGACGAGGACGGACGGCGCGCCTTGACGATCCACGGACGCCCGGAGCGGGAAGGCCCGGACGCCGCCTGGACCGCGTACGCCACCGGAGTCCTCACCGACGCCGCCGCCGAGCCGTCACCCCTCGGCGCGGACACGTGGCCGCCGGAAGGTGCCGAGGCCATCGGGCTCGACGGGCACTATGCCGCGTTGGCGGACGCCGGTTTCGCGTACGGGCCGTCGTTCCGGGCGCTGCGGCGGGCCTGGCGGCGGGGCGACGACGTCTTCGCCGAGGTGTCCCTGCCGGCAGGGACGGCGACCGACGGCTACGGCATCCACCCGGCGGTGCTGGACGCCGTGCTGCACGCGGCCGGCTTCACCGGAGCGGGCGGTGACGACGGTACGTCGCTGCCGTTCGCCTGGGAGGACGTGGTGCTCCACGCCTCCGGCGCCAGGTCCGTACGGGCGCGGCTGACCCGGACGGGGGAGCGGACCGTCGCCGTCGCCGTCACCGATGCCGACGGGCAAGCCGTCCTGTGTGCCGGCGCGTTGACCGTGCGGCCCGTCGTCGACGACGACCTCGCCGGTGCGGCTTCCGCCCCCGCGGCACCGGACGCGTTGCTGCGGACGGTGTGGATCCGCCCCGGCGGCTCGGACACGAAGACGCCCGACGAGATCGCCGTGGTCGGTGACCTCCCGGACGACCTCGCCGAGGCGCTGGGCGGTGCCGGCGTCAAGGTCGCGCCGTACCCGGAGGTGTCCGCCGTCGACGCCCGGCACCGCTCGGTGCTGGCTCCGCTGGCGGTCAGCGCCGACGACATGGCGTCCGGCGCCCACGCCTACGCGTCCTCGGCGCTGTCGCTGGTGCAGCAGTGGCTGCGCGACGAGCGGTTCGCGGACGCGCGCCTCGTGGTGGCCCTGCGCGGCGCCACCACCGGCGCCGACCCGGCCGCCGCTGCCGCCTGGGGGCTGCTCCGGTCCGCGCAGAGCGAGCACCCCGGCCGGATCACCCTGCTCGACGTACCCGGCCGACCGGCGGGAGTCGCGGGAGCGTTGGCACTGGACGAGCCCGAAGTGGCCGTCGTGGACGGGAACGTGCTCGTCCCCCGGCTCGAACGCGTCACCGTCGAGCCGGGCGCCGACCCCGCCCCGCGGGGGGCCGTGCTGGTCACGGGCGGCACGGGCGGCCTCGGTGCCCTCCTCGCCCGTCACCTCGTCGCATCGCACGGCGTGCGCGACCTGCTGCTCGTCTCCCGCAGCGGTCCGGACGCCCCGGGAGCCCCGGAACTCCTCGCGGAGCTGACCGGCGCCGGTGCCCGCGCCGAGGCGGTGGCCTGCGACGTCGCGGACCGGGCCGCCCTCGAACGGGCCCTCGCCGAGCAGCAGTCCGGCGGGCGGCGCATCACCTCCGTCGTGCACGCGGCCGGTGTGCTGGACGACGGGGTGACCGGTGACCTGACGCCCGAGCGGGTCGCCGCCGTGCTGAGGCCCAAGGCCGACGCCGCCTGGCACCTGCACGAACTCCTCCCGGACGTCGAGTCGTTCGTGGTGTTCTCGTCCGCTGCCGGCACCTTCGGCAACGCCGGTCAGGGCGCCTACGCCGCGGCCAACGCCTTCCTCGACGCCCTCGTCCGCCACCGGCACCGGCTCGGCCTGCCGGGCCGGTCCCTGGCCTGGGGGCCCTGGCAGCAGCCGGACGGCATGGCCGGCGGGCTGACGGCCCGGGACCTGGACCGGATGCGGCGTGCCGGGTTCCCGCCGCTGCGCGCCGACGAGGGCCTGGCCCTCTTCGACCTGGCCACCGCGCCGGACCCGGACGCCGATCCCGGCCCGGTACTGCTGCCCGTTCGGCTCGACCCGGCGGCGCTGCGCGCCCGGGACGACGTACCGCCGCTGCTGCACGGTCTGGTGCGGGTGCGTCGGACGGCCGCGCAGGCCACCGACACCGGGCTCGCGGAACGGCTGGCCGCCATGGACGAGGACGAGCGGCGGTCGACGCTGCTGGAACTCGTGCGGGGGCAGGTCGCCACCGTGCTCGGCCACCGGCCCGGCGAGGCGGCCCCCGTCGATCCCGGCCGCGCCTTCCGCGACCTCGGCTTCGACTCGCTGATGTCCGTGGAACTGCGCAACGGCCTCAGCGCCGCCACCGGCGTCCGGCTGCCCGCCACGCTCGCCCTCGACCACCCGACACCGGACGCGGTCGCACGGCGGCTGTGCACGCTGCTGGTGCCGGACCAGGAGGAGACCGGTTCCGGCCGGCTGCTCGCTGCGCTCGCTCGCGTCGAGGAGCTGATCGCCGCACTGCCGCAGCCCGCGGACGGGCCGGAACACCGGCGGATCGCGGGCCGGCTGGACGTCCTCAAGACCCGCTGGGCCACGGCCGCGGCCCCACCGGCGTCCGGGACCGCGGCACCGCAGCGGAACTCCCCGGCGGACGGCGGGAACGGCGCGGACCTCGACGTGGACGAGCTGTCCGACGACGAGATGTTCGCCCTCCTCGACGACGAACTCGGCAACGGGTGACCGGGGGGTGGAGAGCTTCCACTGACGGCCACGCCCCGGCCCGGCCTAGCGTGGCCGTGCGGCCGGGGCGAACCCCTCCGCGTCGGCCCCGGCACCCGAGTGCCGTGGCGCGCGTGACGGCGGACCGGTACATGAACGGCGGATCACCGGCGGCTTGCCGGATCCCTGAGCCGAAGAGGCGATGACACGTGGGCATGGTCAGGGCGGACGACGGCCCGGCGATCGAGGTGCGCGATCTCGTGCGTTCCTATCGCGGGCGCAACGGAGAGCTGATCAAGGCGAATGACGGGCTGACCTTCGACGTGCCGCGCGGGCAGGTCTTCGGCCTGTTCGGCGCCAACGGCGCGGGCAAGACGACGCTCGTGCTGCAACTGCTGGGCCTGGTGCGGCCCACGTCGGGCACGATCGCCGTCAACGGCATCGACGTCGTGCGGCACCCGGAGACGGTCAAGTCCACCGTCGGGTTCCTGCCGCAGCGCGGCCTGTCGATGCGGCTGATCGAGACGCGCCGCGCGCTGCACTACACGGGCCGGCTGCGCGGCCAGAGCGAGGCGGACGCGCGCCGCCAGACCGACGAACTGATCGACGAACTCGGCCTCGGCCCCTACGCCGACCGGCAGGTGGAACGGCTGAGCGGCGGCCTGATGAAGCTCGTCAACTTCGGTATGACGCTCATGGGCCGGCCCGAACTCATCGTCCTCGACGAGCCGACCAACGAACTCGACCCGCACAACAGGCGGTTGATCTGGGACATCGTCCAGCGTCGCGCCGCCGACGACGGCACCACCGTCGTGCTCGTCACGCACAACGTCCTGGAGGCCGAGAAGGCCGTCCACCGGGTCGCCGTCATGCACGGCGGGCGCATCACCGCGATGGGCACCCCCGGGGAACTGAAGGAGCAGACCGGCGCGCAGGCCCGGCTGGAACTGTTCGTCCGGGACGGCGGCAGCCTCACCGACGAGGAGGCCGCACGGCTCGGCCGGATCGGTGTCGTCAGCCCCGGCGACCGCAGCGGCAGCTACCTGGTGACCGCCCCGCCCGACCGGATCCAGCCGCTGCTGGAGGTCCTGGTCACGGACGTCGGCGTGACCCGCGTCGACGACTTCCGCTTCGCCCGGCCGACCCTGGAGGACGTGTACCTCAGCCTGAAACCGGGCGACCCGGCCGGACAGCCGGAGACGGACACGGCCCCGGAGCGGCGGACGGGCCGGGAACCCGAGGCCCGGCGGCCGGCCGGGGACGGTGACATCCGGCCGGCGGCGGTGCAGGAGCTCGTGCCGGTCGGCGCCCCGGACGACCCCGCGAACGACGCTCCCGACGACGCGACGCAACCGGCCCCGGAGGTCGCCGCCCAGTCGGCACCGCTCCCCGCCGCGCCCCCCTCGCGGCCGGCGCCCGCTCCCACCCCGGCCAAGGCTCCGCGGCGCGGCCTGCGCGCACGCTCCGCCACCTTCGGCACCTCCTTCAAGTACCTCTGGTTCGAACACATGCTGATCGTGCGCACGTCCTGGCACGTCCACATGGTCTTCGGCATCTTCATGCCCCTGACCATGGTGTTCGGCTTCTCCCGGATCGGCAGCGGGCTCACCGACGAGACGAGCCTGCTGTACATCGCCAGCGGCTCGGGCGTGTTCTCCATCGCCGCCCTCGGCACCACGGCCATCGCCCAGCGCATCGGCGCCATCAAGGCCGAGGGCTCGATGATGTACTACGCCTCGCTGCCCATCAGCAAGATCGCCTTCGTGACCGCGTTCGTCGCGGCCCGGCTGCTGCTCATCGCCCCCGGACTCCTCACGTCACTGCTCGCGGTGGAAGTCCTCTACGACATCCGGCTCACGCTGTCGCCGACGCTGCTGTTCGTGTACCCCCTGACCGCGCTGCCGCTGGCCGCGCTCGGGCTGGTCATCGGCAGCGTGATCGACAAGATCGAGCTGATCTCCATCGTGACGTACATGCTCAACTTCCTCCTCCTGCTGGGTGCTCCGCTGCTCATCCCGCTGGAGTCCCTGCCGCCGGTGCTGCGCGCCATCAGCTACCTGATGCCGACCAGCTACGGCGCCGACGCGATCCGGCACAGCGTCACCGGCGACATCGACGGCGGCTTCGCGCTCGACATCGCCGTACTGGCCGTGGCGTCGGTGGGCTCCCTGTGGATCGCCGACCGGGCGTTGCGCTGGCGGGCCCCCTGACCGAAGCCGCCGGCGCCCGGCCGGGAGTCCGGTGTTTTCCCCAGTGACCGCGCCGAGAACTCCCGATACCCTCCTTGTCGGATCCGGAGGAAGAATGTCCGTCGGCCGTTCACAGGGCCTGGTGCGAGACCTGTGAACGGTCGCATGGACACTCGGGGAAACACCGGGGAAAGCACCCGGAAATCACCTGAGGAATCACTCGGAAAGCGACGACGGGCGCGGTGTGACGCATTCGGGAATGCCGGAGACAAGGCCGCTCCCTTTCGGTTTTTTCCGGTCGGGAGGAACGGGAGCGACACCGGCATGAAATTCCGGGTGCTGGGCCCGCTGGCGGTCCACGGCGAGCACGGGCCGGTCACACTGGGCGGGGGCAAACAGCGCGCCACCCTCGGCCATCTCCTGCTGCACGCCAACGAGGTCGTCGCGACCAGCTCCCTGCTGCGTGCCCTCTGGGCCGGTGAACCGCCGCCGACCGCCCGCAAGATGCTCCAGAACGCGGTCTCCGCCCTGCGCGGCGTGCTCACCGGGGCCGACACCGCCACCGGGCCCGTCCTGCTCACCCACGCCCCCGGCTACCTGCTCCGCGTGGACGACGACGACCTCGACCTCACCACCTACCGTGCCCTCGCCGACCGGGGACGCGGCGACCTCGCCGCCGGCGCGTGGGCGTCCGCCGCGCGGACCCTGCGCGCCGCCCTCGACCTGTGGCGCGGGCCCGCTCTCGCCGACCTCGCGGAGACCGGCGCCGACTGGCCCGAACTCGGCACGCTCGCCCGCGCCCGCTCGGCCACCCAGGAGGACCTCTTCGAGGCCGAACTCGCCTGCGGACGCCACCACGACGTGCTCGGCGAGCTGGAGACGCTCGTCGAGCACGACCCGGTGCGCGAACGGCTCTCCGCCCAGCTGATGCTGGCCCTGTACCGTTGCGGCAGACAGGTCGACGCGCTGGAGACCTACCGGCGCACACGGACCGCGTTCGCCTCCGAACTCGGCCTGGAGCCCGGCCGGACGCTGCGCGCCATGGAACGCGCCATCCTCGACCACGATCCGGTCCTCGCCCAGCCCGACGCACTCGCCATCATGGCCCTGTCAGGAGACCGCCGAGGCGTCCGCCCCCGTGCCGACGGAACCTCGCCGACGCGTGCCCACCGCGAGGCCGGGGCCGGGGGCATGGACTGGGCCGGAGTCGAGGGCGGGGCCGTGCCGCCGGGCGCCGCTCCGGCCCCCCGCCCCGAGGCACGCGCCGACCGGCCACCGGTCCCCGCGACCACGCCCACGGGGTTCCCGCACTCCGCGACCGGGCCGATGGGATTCCCGTGCCCTCCGAGCACGGCCCCCGGATTCCCCCACTCCGCGACCGTGACCGCAGGATTCCCGCACCCCGTCGGCGGGATCACCGGATTCCCGCACCCGGCCGGCGCGACCACCGGATTCCCGCGCCCCGCCGTACCCGCCGGTGTGCTCACCGAGCAGCGCAAGCAGCTGTCGATGCTGCTCGTGCGCACCGCACTCGGCAAGGGACTCGGCGGCGACCCGGAGGACGCGGCCCGGCTCTCCGGGGAGCTGGCGGTCGCCATCCGCGAGGAGGTCGAGCGGTACGGCGGGAAGGTGTCCGGCGTGCTCGGACCGGTCACGTTCGCGCTGTTCGGCGTGGTCCGCACCAGGGAGGACGACGCGCCCCGCGCGGTGCGGGCGGGCCTCGCGATCCTGCGCAGGCTCCGGCAGTACGGCGCGGGCGGCCCGGTCCCCGCCCGGGGCGGCTCGGCACCTCGCGTGGCCGTCGCGACCGGGGACGTCGTCGTCACCTGCGCGGCCGACGGCACCGGCGCCATCCCCGTCGTGAACGGCGCCGTACCCAAGAGCTGCGTCGAGCTGCTGGAGACCGTGCCGCCCGGTGGCATCCGGGTGTGCGCCACGACCCGCGCCGGCAGTGAACGCGTCATCGCCTACGGCCCCGCCGCCGGCCCCGACGGCGCCTGCGAGCCGCTCGGGGTCCGCCCGCCCGGCACGCAGCGGACGGCACCGCTGCTGGGCCGGGAGCGCGAGCTGGAGCAACTGCGCGGCGCGCTCGGGGACGTGGTCCGCAAGCAGCGGCCGTGTCTCCTGACCGTGCTGGGCGAACCCGGCGCGGGCAAGACCCGTCTGGTGGACGAACTCGGCCGCCTGGCCCGCCGAGTGCCGGGCGGGTTCACGGTCCTCACCGGTCACAGCTCCTGGTGCGACCGCGACCGCCCCCTGGCCCTGCTGGAACGCACCCTGACGGCCGGAATCCACGACGGCGACCACCGCCCCCCGACGCGAGCCGACGAGCCGGGCGGGCCCGGAGGCGCCGTCCCAACCGGAGGCGCCGACCGACCCGCAGGCGCAGCCGACCAGGACGGTGCCCTCGCTCGCACCGTGCACGCTCTCTTCGGTACCGGGGACCGCGGGGCCTGGCTGCTCGACCGGCTGCGTCCGCTGCTGCCGGACCGGTCGCCCGCAGCCCCGGCCGACTGGGCGGACGTCACCGCCGCCTGGCGGCTCTTCCTGGCGGGACTCGCCGCCGAACGCCCCCTGCTGCTCGTCCTGGAGGACCTGCACACCGCGCCCGACGCCGTCCTGGACGTCGTCACGGATCTCGCCGGCGCCGTCGGCCCCGTGCCGCTGCTCGTCGCCGTCACCGCGCGGCCCGAGCTGCTCGACCGCAGGCCCGCCTGGGGCGGTGGCCGGCGCGACGCCCTCACCCTCACGCTCGATCCGCTCGACGAGCCCTCCGCGGCCGCGTTGCTCGACGCGCTCCTCGCCACCGACGGCGGCGACCTGCCCGCCGAACTGCGTCGCGACCTCCTCGCCCGCGTCGGCGGCAACCCGCTCCACGCCGTGGAATACGCCCGCGAGCTGACCGCAGCCGGGCCGTCCGGCCGCCCGGCGGGACCGCCGCCCATGCCCCGGCACGTCCGGCAGGTCGTCGCCGCCCACCTGGACACCCTGCCGCCCGCCGCCAAGGCCGTCCTGGTCAACGCCTCCGCGCTCGGCGGCGTGTGCTGCGCCGACGGCGTCGCCGCGGTCGGCGGCGGCGACCGCGGCGAGGCCGCGCAGTGGCTGGACTATCTGGAGCGCCGGGACTTCCTGCGCCGCTCCCGGCACACCACCTCCAACGGCGCCCGGCGCTACGCCTTCCGCCACCCGGCGACCCGCGAGGTCGTCGACTCGCTCGTGCCCCGCACGGTCCGCGAGGACCGCAGGCGCCGCGCGGAGGCCTGGACCGAGCGGACGGCCGCCCGGCTCACCGTCTGACACCCGAGATCCCGTCCTCCGCACCGACACGACAAAGCCGCACGGCACCTGCGTCACCCTCGCCCGTTCCCGCGATTACCCGTCGGTGGAAACACCCAACTGGGTCCCCGTCCGGGCATCCCCTAGGTTCTTTTCCGAGCGGCGTGGAAAGCCCGCCCGGAACACTCGGGAAAACACCGAGCCCGGCGGCGCATGATGGCCTGGCCGACGGCCCGGCGGCGCGTATCGCCCGACTTCCCCGCCCCGTTCCGCCGAAGCCACCGAACGTCGCTTCCGTACGGAAAGGAATGGTTGTGCGCATTCTTTGCAGTCTCGCGCTGTCGCCCTCCAACGCCCGTGCCCTGCTGCCGCTGGCCCGCGCCGCGGCGCAGGCCGGCCACGAGGTCACCGTGGTGTCGCCGCCGGAGATGGCGGACGTCTTCGCGGGCGAGGAGATCCGCGTCCTGCCGCTGTTCACCGACATGGCCGAGATCGTGCTCAGCCTGCTGCAGCAGAAGCGCATCGACTTCGTCCCCGCCGACCCGTTCTCCGCGCAGACCCTGCTCGCCACCGCCTGCGGCCCGCACGTCACCGACGCCTACCGGCAACTCCTGGACGTGGCGGAGGAGTTCAAGCCGGACATCATCCTGCGCAGCGGTGTCGAGTTCGCCGGCTACCTGGTCGCCGAGACCCTGGGCGTCCCGCACGTGACCGCCCCCTCCGGCGGCGGCCAGTACCTCGACCCGAAGCTGGCCCTGGCCGAGCTGAACGTACGCCGTGCCGAACTCGGCCTGCCCGAGCAGGAGTCGGCCGGGGCGATCCACGCCCACGGCCGCTTCGACTGCATGCCGCCCGACTACGCGTTCACCGCGCACGACATCGACGGCACCTTCGCCTACCAGCAGCCGGCCACCATCGTGCGCACCGAGACCGGACCGGAGTGGCTGCGGGACATCCCCGGCGACAAGCCGCTCGTGGTGGTCTCCAGCACCAACGTGTTCGCGTCGCTGATGCACAGCACCGTCTTCCCGCGCATCCTCGACCTGTTCTTCGACGGCGTGGTCGCCGGGCACCTCTTCGAGGGCATGGACGGCGTCGAGGCCGACCCGGCGATGGTCGTCAACGCGCTCATGCCCGGCGACGCCAACCCGCTCACCACCGTCGTCAAGGGCCTGTCCCAGGTGGACTGCACGGCCGTCGTCGCCACCCGCGGCATGCCCGTCGACCCCGCCGCGATCGGCGACAACGTCGTCGTCCACGACACCATCCCGCAGCCGCTCCTGCTGGAGACCGCCCAGCTGCTGTTCACGCACGGCGGCTACAACAGCGTCCGCGAGGCCGTCCGGGCCGGTGTGCCCATGGCCGTGCTGCCCGAACTGAGCGACCAGGCCCACAACGCCTCCCGCGTCACCGACCTGGGTCTCGGCCTGCGCGTGCCGAGCGCCGGCGCCGACGACGTGGCCGCAACCGTCGAACGGCTGCTGAGCGAACCCGGCTACACCCACGCCGCCCGCACCGCACAGCGGCACATGCTCGCCCTGCCGCCCGTCACCGCCGCCGTCGACCACCTCGTCGCCCTCGCCGGCCGCTGAGACCCGAGACCCAGACAGGAGCAGGCAGATGGAAGCACAGTTCCTCCGGGCGTTCTACGACCTGGCCTCGTGGATCAGGCTCGCCCCGCTGCTGAACGGCCAGTACCTGCCGTTCTCCGCGTGGTCGCTGCGGCCCGGCGCCCTGGTCAAGCTGCTCGACGACATCGCCCTCAACGACCGCAGGGTGATCGTCGAGTGCGGCAGCGGCACCTCCACCGTCGTGTTCGCCCGCTTCCTCGCCCAGCGCGGCCACGGCAACGTGCTCTCCCTGGAGCACGACGAGAAGTGGGCCACCTGGGTCGACCGGCAGCTGACGCGTGAAGGCCTCGGTGACGTCGCACGCGTCGTGCACGCCCCGCTCGCCGAACACCCGGCCGCCGTCAAGCGCGTCGACTGGTACGAACCGGAGACGGTCACCGCCGAGGTCGGCGCCTTCACCGACAAGCACGGCCCGATCGACCTGCTGCTCGTCGACGGCCCGCCCGGCTGGGAACAGGGCCGCAAGATGGCCCGCTACCCGGCCGTGCCCGTCCTGAAGGACCTCCTCGCGCCCGGCGCCACCGTGATGCTCGACGACGTGAACCGCTCCGAGGGCGTGGAGATCACCAAGCGCTGGCAGGACGAGTGCGGACTCCCCATGGAACTCGACCCGTACGGCACCCGCACCGCCTTCGGCACCTACCCCGGCTGACCCGTCCCCCGCCCCACGGCGAACCCCGAGAAGGAGAGGCCCATGCTGGCCCTGAACGGCGGGCCCAAGGTGCGCGAACGGCCCTTCCCGCGCTGGCCCGAGTACGACGAGGCGGAGAGCCTCGCCCTGATCCGCGCCCTGGAGCAGGGTGACTGGTCACGGCACGGCGGCAAGGAGGTCCGGGCCTTCGAGCGGGAGTTCGCCGAACTCCACCAGGCGCCCGCCGCGCTCGCCGTCACCAACGGCTCCCACGCCCTCGAACTCGCCCTGGAGATCGCGGGGATCGGACCCGGCGAGGAAGTCATCGTCCCCGCGTACACGTTCGTGGCGACGTCCACCGCCGTCCAGCGGCGCGGCGGTGTCCCCGTGCCCGTCGACGTCGACCCGGAGACCTTCTGCCTGGACCCGGCCGCGCTCGACGCCGTCGCCACGGACCGCACCCGCGCCGTGATCCCCGTCCACATCGGCGGCCACGTCGCCGACATGGACGCCATCACCGCCTGGGCCGGACGCCGCGGCGTGCGCGTCATCCAGGACGCCGCGCAGGCGCACGGCGCGACCTGGCAGGGCAAGGGCCTCGGCGCGCTCGGCTCGGTCGCCACGTTCTCCTTCCAGAGCTCCAAGGTGCTCACCGCGGGGGAGGGCGGCGCCCTGCTGCTGCCCGACGACGACTCCTACGAGGACGCCTGGATGCGGCACAACTGCGGCCGCACCCGCGAACTGCGCCTCGCCACCGCCTCCTCCAACTTCCGCATCTCCGAGTTCACCGCGGCCGTGCTCCGCGCCCAGCTCACCCGGTTCGCCGCGCAGAACGCCCGCCGCGCCACCCGGTACGCCGAACTGGCCGCCGCGCTCGGTGCCGTGCCCGGCATCCGGCTGCAGGGCCGCGACCCGCGCTGCACGGCCACCCCGCACTACATGACCACCTTCGTCCTCGACCAGGACGAGCTCGGCGGAGTCGACCGCGACACCGTCGCCCTCGCCCTGCTGATGGAGGGCATCCCCGCCTTCGGCAGCTACCCGCCCCTGCACCGCACCGACGCCTTCTGGACCGGTCCGACCGGCGAGGCGGACCCGCACGAACTCGCCGAACGCTGCCCCAACGCCGAACGCGTCGGCCGCGACGGCGTGATGATCCCGCACCAGGCCCTGCTCGGGACCCGGCGGGACGTCGACGACATCGCGACCGCCGTCGCCAAGGTCCTCACCGAACTGCCCCGTACCGGCACGAAGCCGGCGGCCTGACCCCCGCGGCTCCCACGCCCGCCCCCGACCCTCACCACCGACTCCGACCCCCCGCGCCCGGCGCGGCGTTCACAGGATGGGAACGAAAGCGATGACCAGCGACAACCCGGCCGGCCGGACCTTCGAGGTCCTCGTCGTCGGCAACGGAGTCCTCGGCCTGTCCCTGGGCCTCACCCTCGCCCGCCGCGGCACCCGCGTGGCCGTCCTCGGCCGCACCGACCGGCCCTGGGCCGCCTCCACCGCCGCCGGCGCCATGCTCGGCACCTTCGGCGAGGTCACCTCCACCCTCGTCGCCAGCGAGCAGGGCCGCGCCAAGCTCGACCTCGGCGTCCGCGCCACCCGCCTGTGGGACGACTGGCTGGCCCAGCTGGCCGAGGAGAGCGGCGAGACCGAGGACCTGCGCTGCGCCAGCGGCACCGTGATGCTGCTCAACTCGGTGGGCGTGCCCGGCATCGACTCCGCCAACTACGCCGCCATCCGCAAGACCCTCGACGAGTACAAGGAACCGTACGAGGACATCGACCCGGCCGAGCTGCCCTGGCTCGACCCCGACCCGCTGGCCCGCCCCCTGATGGGCATGTTCATCCCCGGCGAGCACGCCGTCGACTCCGGCCGTCTGCTCGCCCGCCTGGAGACCGCGTTCCTGAAGGCCGGCGGCACCCTCCTGGACGGCTTCGGCGAAAGCCTCGTCGGCAACGGCGACCGCATCGACGGCGTGCGCCTCACCAGCGGCGACACCCTGACCGCCGGGCACGTCGTCCTCGCCGCGGGCGCCGCCTCCCAGCGGCTCCTCGACACCGTGCCCGCCGTCCACGGCACCGTCCCGCGGCTGTGCGCCGGCGTCGGCGTGTCCGTCGTCGCCCGCGTCAACCCCGACGTGCCCGGCCCCACCAGCGTGCTGCGCACCCCCAACCGCGCCTTCGCCTGCGGCCTGCACCTCGTGCCCCGCGGCCAGGGCCACGTCTACCTCGGCGCCACCAACGCCATCGAGCCCGAGCCCGCCGACGTGCCGTCCATCCGCGACGCCACCTTCCTGCTCGGCTGCGCCCTGCGCCAGCTCCGCCGTGACCTCGACACCGCCGGCATCGAGAAGATCCAGGTCGGCAACCGGCCCGTCGCCTTCGACGGCTT
This sequence comes from Streptomyces sp. NPDC034670, assembly GCF_055574875.1. Taxonomy (NCBI): domain Bacteria; kingdom Bacillati; phylum Actinomycetota; class Actinomycetes; order Kitasatosporales; family Streptomycetaceae; genus Streptomyces; species Streptomyces sp. NPDC034670. Next base: position 16,310 of record NZ_JBVITR010000068.1, on the reverse strand, counting down.
CCCGCTCGTCGGCAGCGCGGGCCTCGACGGCCTGTGGATGATGACCGGCACCTACCGCGACGGCCTCCACCTGTCGCCGCTGCTCGCCGACGAGATGGCCCGCCGCATCCTCGGCGAGGACACCCGGCACGACCTGTCCGTGTTCGAGCCCGTCCGCAGGCCCACCCAGGCCCACAGCCGCGCCGACGTCGTCGAGACCGCCGTCACCCACCTGCTCGCCACCGGCTATGAGGACGAGTGGCGGATCCCCAACGCCTGGCCGGCCGTCATCGAGACCCAGCTGCGCGCCGGCTTCACCAGGTTCGCGAACGACCTCGACGACGAGTACACCCCGCCCGCCGAGATCCTCGCCAAGGCGCAGATGAACCCGCAGTTCGCCAAGCAGGTCCGCGAGTACTACGCCGCGAGCCGCGCCGCCCTGTGACGCCGCCCCCACCGCGCACGGCCCCCACCGCACAGAAGGAGAGTCGCACCGCCATGAGCCGTCCCGAACTTCCGCCGACGGTCGATCTGCTCGTCGTCGGAAGCGGCCCCGTGGGGTCCGCCATCGCCCGCCGGGTGTACGACGCCGTGCCGCACGCCCGCATCCTGATGGTCGACCTCGGTCCGCGCCTGACCGGGCAGGCCGGCCTCCACCTCGGCAACCTGCCCGCGCAGGAACGGTCCGCCGCGCAGACGCGCTCCCAGGGGCGCGACCCGGAGACGGCGCCGGGCGAGGACGGCGCCCTGGTCAAGAAGTACGCCGACCGAGGCACCCACCTGCTCAGGCCCCGCCGCGCGGAGGAGCCGGAACAGAACGGCATGCCCGCCGCCGTCATGTCCAGCAACGTCGGCGGCATGGGCGTGCACTGGGCGTGCACCGCGCCCCGACCCCTCGACAGCGAACGCGTGCCGTTCCTGTCCGACGGCGACCTCGACGGGGCCCTGACCGTCGCCGAGCACCTGCTGTCGGTCACCCGCGAGGCCTACCCGGCCACCCAGGCCGGCGACCTCGTCCTCAAGACGCTCGGCGAACTGTTCGACGGTGACTACCCGACCGGCCGGCACGTCGGCCCGATGCCGCTCGCCTGCACCCCGCGCCCCGGCCGCCGGCCCCTGTGGGCGGGCCCCGACACCGTCCTCGGGCCGCTCGCCGGCGCCGGCGCCACCGCCGCCGACGGGCGGTTCCGCATCGCCGACGAGACCATGTGCCGACGACTGCTGTTCACCGGTCGCAAGGTCACCGGGGCCCTCCTCGAGCACCTGCCGACCGGCACCGAGTTCGCCGTCCGCGCCTCCGCCGTCGCGGTAGCCGCCGACGCGTTGCGCACCCCGCAGCTGCTGTGGGCGTCCGGCATCCGCCCCGAAGCACTCGGCCGCTACCTCAACGACCAGCCCAAGACGGTCAGTTCCGTGCACGTCAAGGACGGGCCCACGGCCGGCGCCGAGGCGCGCGGCACGGTCGACTTCGGCGGCGACATCCGCGATCTGGAGACCGGCCGTTTCTGGGTGCCGTTCGCCGATCCCGGGCGGCGCAACCACGGGCAGGTCATGACCATCGACACCTCACCCCTGGAAGGCGTCGACCCCGCCCTGTTCGTCGGCATGGTCTGGTACGGCGCCAAGGAGATCCGCGCCGAGGACCGCATCGAGTTCTCCACCAGCGAGGCCGACGCCTACGACATGCCGAGAATGACCCTCCACTACGACCTCACCGACCGCGACCTGGCGGGCGCCGAACAGGCCCGCCGGGACCAGGAGACGATCGCCGAAGCCCTCGGCGGCGAGTTCCTGGAACGCCCCGAACTGTTCCCGGCGGGCAGCTCCAAGCACTACCAGGGCACCGTCCGCATGGGCCCCGCCGACGACGGCACCTCGGTGTGCGACACCGACTGCCGCGTGTGGGGCTTCGACAACCTCTACGTCGGCGGCAACGGCGTCATCCCGACCTCCACCGCCGTCAACCCCACGCTGTTCAGCGTGGCCCTGGCCGTCCGTGCCGCGGCGTCCATCAGCGCCCGGCTCGTCGGCGTCTGACCGCAGCGAAGTTACCGAGAAACGAGGTGGCCGCCGTGCACCGGCACAACATCGCCGTCATCGGCACCGGCTATGTGGGTCTCACCGCCGGGGCCTGCCTGGCGTCACTCGGGCACCGGGTGGTCTGCGCCGACCTGGACCCCGAGAAGGTCGCGGAACTCAACCGCGGCCGGGTGCGGATCCTCGAGGACGGCCTGCCGGAACTCGTCCGTGAGGGACTGGACACCGGCCGGCTCCGTTTCGTCGTCGGCGCCGCCGGGGCCGTACGGGGCGCCCGGACCGTGTTCGTGTGCGTGGGCACCCCCACCGGCGCCGACGGCCACGCCGATCTGACCGCCGTGGACGCGGTCGTCGAGGAGATCCGGCCGCTGCTGGAACCCGACAGCGTCCTGGTCACCAAGTCGACCGTGCCCGTCGGCACCGCGGCCCGCGTCACCGCCGCCCTCGGCCGGCCCGACGTCGGCGTGGTCAGCAACCCGGAGTTCCTCCGCGAAGGCACCTCCGTGCGGGACTTCCTCCGGCCCGACCGGGTGGTCATCGGCTCGGACAGCCCGTGGGCCGCCGCACAGGTCGCCGAACTGTACGCGGGCGTCGACGCGCCCGTCCTGACCACCGACGCGGCCAGCGCCGAACTCGTGAAGTACGCCGCGAACTGCTTCCTCGCCGTCAAGCTCTCCTACGTCAACACCATCGCCGAGCTGTGCGAACAGGTCGGCGCCGACATCGGCCGGGTCACCGCGGCCCTCGGCCGGGACCACCGCATCGGCGGCGCGTTCCTGATGCCCGGGCCCGGCTGGGGAGGCTCCTGCCTCCCCAAGGACACCCGCGCCATGCTCAGCACGGCCGACGCCGTCGGCGTGGACTTCCCGCTGGTGCGGGCCGCCATCGACACCAACACCCACCAGCGGGCCCGGATCGCCGCGAAGATCGCCCGGCTGTGCGGCAGCGGCGGCGCGGCCCCGCTGGACGGCGTACGGATCGGCCTGCTCGGGCTCACCTTCAAGGCCGGCACCGACGACCTGCGGGACTCGCCCGCCCTCGCCCTCGCCGCCGAACTCGCCCGCCGCGGCGCCGACATCACCGCCCACGACCCCGCGGTCCCCACCACCCGGACCGCCGGACTGCCGGACGGCATCACGGTCGTCGACGACCCGCACCAGGCCGCCAAGGGCGCCTCCGCCCTCGTCCTGGGCACCGAATGGCCGCAGTACCGGACCCTCGACTGGACCCGGATCGCCGCCGCACTGCACCAGCCGGTCGTCGTCGACACCCGCAACCACCTGGATCCGGACGCGCTCAGCGCCGCGGGCCTGGCCTGGCACGGGACCGGCACCGGCCCCGTCGAGCCCGCCCTGACCCACGCCTAGAAAGGTTCACCCATGCGGGTGCTGTGCAGCATCACCGGATCCCCCTCCCACGTACGGGCCTGCCTGCCGCTGATCCGCGCGCTCGGCGAGGGCGGACACGACGTCCTCGTGGTCACCGCCGACCGGCTCGCGCCGATCCTGGACGGCGAGAAGGCCCATGTCGAGGGCGTGTACCCGGACATCACCGCCCAGGGCATGCGGCTGCTGTTCGAAGGCAAGCTGCCCATCCCCGAGGAGTTCAGCCGCTTCGCCCACGACCTGTGGGCCGCCCTCGCCTGCGGACCCCAACTCGCCGACGCCTACGGCCTGCTGCTGCCCCTCGCCCGCGACTTCCGTCCCGACGTGATCCTGCGCGACGGCTACGAGTTCGCCGCGCTGCTCGTCGCCGAGACCCTGAACGTGCCGCAGGTCCCCGCCCCCTCCGGCTCCGGCCAGTTCCTCGACCCCGAGCTGATCCTGCCCCTGCTCAACGACCGACGCCGCTCACTGGGCCTGCCCGAGCGGGACGACCCGGTCGCCGTGTACCGGCACGGCCGCCTCGACTGCATGCCCGCCTCCTACTCCTTCGCCCGCCCCCTCGCACCGGCCGCCGTCGCCTACCGGCAGCCCCGCGCCGTCACCCGGGGCGAAACCCTCCCCGACTGGTTCACCGGCCTGCGAGCCGACCGGCCCCTGATCCTGGCCTCCCTCGGCACCGGCCTGCCCGCCACGGTCCTCGAATTCCTCGACAAAGCCCGCGAATTCGGCGCCCCCATCCCCGTGTACGACCCCGCGGAACCCCTCGACACGGTGGTGGAGGCGCTGTCCGAACTGGACTGCACGGCCGTCGTCTCCACCCTCGGCATGCCCGTCGACACCCACCGCGCGGCGCCCCACGTCCGCATCGTCGACCGCTTCCCGCAGCAACTCCTGCTCGAGCACGCCGCGTTGTTCCTCACCCACGGCGGCTACAACAGCATCCGCGAAGCCGTACGCGCCGGCGTACCCATGGCGGTACGGCCCATGTTCGGCGACCAGCAGTACAACGCGCAGCGCGTCACGGACCTCGGACTCGGCGAACACATCGCCGCACGCGGCACCGAACCCATGCTGGAGGCCTGCCGCCGGCTGCTCCGCGACGACCGGGCCGCCATCGAGGTCCGCCGCGCCCAGCACGAGATGCTCGCACTGCCCGGCATCGACACGGCCGTGGCGCACCTGGAACGCCTGGCCCTCACCTGACGTCGCAGGCCGGCACCCCCCCCGCACGCCGACGCGGCCGCACCGGCCCGTCGGCGTCGCCGTGTCCGGCGCCGCACATCCACCGGCTTGTAGGGATTCCCCCAGTCGCCCGTCCGAATAATCGAAACCGTAGGCGCGAACGGATCCGGCCCCCACCTCCCCGGTCACCGCGCGCCCAGACGACCCCCACCCGGCCCGGCCCAGTTCCGAACACGTGGCGCACGAGTCACCCGCGGGAGAGAACGTGTCCGATCAAGCTCGCTCCACCTCGGCCGCCCACCCGTTCCCGGGCCAGGGCATCCCACGCCCCTGGCTCCTCACCGGACGGGGCACCCGGGCCGTGCGGGAGCAGGCCCGCCTGCTGCGCCCCCTCGCACCGGACGGCACACCGGACGCGATCGCCGCGGCCCTCCTGCAGGCCGCCGACCCGAACCACCCCTACCGTGCCGCGATCACCGCCGCCACCGCGGAGCAACTGGCCGCGGGCCTGGACGCCCTGGCCGAGGGAACCGCCTCCGGCCACGTCACCGAGGGCAGGCACGCCGCCCGGGAGTCCGGACCCGTCTTCGTCTTCCCCGGCCACGGCTCCCAGTGGCCGGGCATGGCCCGCGAGCTCCTCACCGCCTCCCCGGTGTTCGCCCGGCGCATGACCGAGTGCGCCGACGCGCTCGCCCCGCACCTGGGCCGCAACCTCCTGGACGTCCTCCGGGACGGTACGGACCTCACCGGGCCCGACGTCGTCCAGCCCGCGCTGTTCGCCGTGATGGTGTCCCTGGCGGCCGTGTGGGAGGCGGCCGGGGTGCGGCCCGCCGCCGTGGTCGGACACAGCCTCGGCGAGATCGCCGCCGCCTGCGTCGCGGGCGCCCTCACCCTCGACGACGCGGCACGCGCCGCCGCCACCTGGAGCACCGCGCAACGCCCCCTGCACGGCCGCGGCGACATGGTGTCCGTCCTGATGCCCGTCGAACACCTCCGGGAACGCCTCGAACCCTGGCGGGGCAGGCTCGTCGTCGGCGCCGTCAACGGGCCCGACAACGGCGTGGTCTCCGGCGACGCGGACGCCGCCGCCGAACTCCTCGCCGAACTGACCGCCGAGGGCGTCAGGGCCCGCACCGTGGACTACGGCGTCGCCGCGCACTCACCCCACATCGACGAGATCACCGACCGGATCCGCACCGAGCTCGCGGACATCACCCCCAGAGCCGCCCGCGTCCCCCTCTACGCGGCCTCCGCCGGCGGCCCGCTCGACGGGGCCGCGCTCGACGCCGGCCACTGGGCCGCCTCCCTGCGGGACACCGTCGAGTTCGTCGCCACGATCCGCGCCACGCTCGACGCCGGACACCGCCACTTCGTCGAGATCAGCCCGCACCCCCTGCTCACCACCGCCGTGGAGACCGTCGCGGGCCGCGCCGACGTCACCGTCCAGGCCACCCTGCGCCGCGACGACGGCGGAGCGGACCGCTTCCTGCACGCGGTCGCCGAGTACTGGACCAACGGCGGCGACCCCGACTGGGCCGCCCTCCACGACCCGGACACCACCCCGGCGGAGCTGCCCGCCGGCCTCGCGGACGCCGCCGCCGCCGAGGACCCGGAGCCGGACGGACACCCCGGCGGAGCCCGGGCCGCCGCACTGCGGGCCCGCCTGAGCGGGCTGCCCGAACGCGACCGGCGCGACGCCCTCGTCGACCTCGTCCGCGACCAGGTCACCGACCTGCTCGGCCTGCCCGCGCCCGCCCCCGCCCACGTGTCCTTCCGCGACCAGGGCGTCGAGTCGGCCACCGCCGTGGCCGTCCGCGACCGCCTGCGCGCCGCCACCGGGCTGACCCTCGCCCCGACGGTCGCCTTCGACTACCCGACCCCCGCCGCCCTCGGCCACCACCTCCACGACCAGCTCCACGGCCGCACCGCACCCGTGCAGGCGGCCACGGACGGCCCCGGCCGCCGCGACGAGCCCATCGCCGTCGTCGGCATGGCCTGCCGGTTCGCCGGTGACGCCGACACGCCCGAGGCCCTGTGGCGGCTGCTCCTCGACGGCACCGACGCCGTCACCGCGCTCCCCGACGACCGCGGCTGGGACATCGCCGGCCGCTACGACCCGACCGGCACCGCACCCGGAAGCTTCTACCAGCGCGAAGGCGGATTCCTGCGCGGAGCCGCCGACTTCGACGCCGCCTTCTTCGGCATCAGCCCGCGCGAGGCCCTGGCCATGGACCCCCAGCAGCGGCTCCTGCTGGAGACCTCCTGGGAGGCCCTGGAACGCGCGGGCATCGACCCGACGTCCCTGCGCGGCACCGCCACCGGCGTCTACCTCGGCCTGATGACCGCCGACTACGGCCGCGCCGCCGACACCTCCGCCACGGACGTCGCCGGGCACGTCCTCACCGGCAACGCCGTCAGCGTCGCCTCCGGCCGCATCTCCTACACCCTCGGCCTGGAGGGCCCGGCCCTCACCGTCGACACCGCCTGCTCCTCCTCCCTCGTCGCCGTCCACCTCGCCTGCGAGGCCCTGCGCGGCGGCACCGCCACGGCCGCCCTCGCCGGCGGCGCCACGGTCGTCGCCGGACCCGGCATGCTCGCCGAGTTCTCCCGGCAGCGCGCTCTCGCCGCGGACGGCCGCAGCAAGGCGTTCTCCGCCGAGGCCGACGGCTTCTCGCTCAGCGAGGGCGTCGGCATGCTCGTCCTGATGCGGCTCTCCGAGGCCCGCCGGCTCGGCCACGACGTCCTCGCCGTGATCCGCGGCAGCGCCGTCAACCAGGACGGCGCCTCCAACGGCCTCACCGCGCCCAGCGGCCCCGCGCAGCAGCGCGTCATCCGGCGGGCACTCGCCGCGGCCGGCCTCGACCCGGCGGACGTCGACGCCGTGGAGGCCCACGGCACCGGCACCCGCCTCGGCGACCCGATCGAGGCCCACGCCCTGGCCACCGCCTACGGGCCCGACCGCGACACCCCGCTGTGGCTCGGCTCGGTGAAGTCGAACATCGGCCACACGCAGGCCGCCGCCGGTGTCGCCGGGATCATCAAGATGGTGCTGGCGCTGCGGGCGGAACGCCTGCCGCGCACCCTCCACGCCGACCGGCCGTCACCGCACATCGACTGGGCGGACGGCCCGCTGCGGCTGCTCCAGGAGGAACGGCCCTGGCCGCGCGGTGAACGGCCGCGCCGCGCCGGCGTGTCCTCCTTCGGCATCAGCGGCACCAACGCGCACCTCGTCCTGGAGGAGGCGCCCGCCGCCGAGCAGACGGACAGGGGCACCCCGACGGCCGGGCTGCCGGTCGTGCCGTGGGTGGTGTCGGCACGGTCCGCGGACGCGCTGCGGGCGCAGGTCGAGCGACTGGCGGCGATGGACGGCGATCCGCTGGACATCGGCTGGTCGTCGGCCACGACGCGAGCGGTCATGGAGCACCGGGCCGTGCTGCTGCGGCCCGGCCCGGTGGTCAGCGGCGCCGTCACCGAGGGCCGCACGGCGTGGATGTTCACCGGGCAGGGCAGCCAGCGCCCCGGCATGGGAAGCGAGTTGTACGACGCCTTCCCCGTCTTCGCGGCCGCCCTCGACGAGGTGTGCGCACTCCTGGACGCCGAACTCGGCCTCGAACGGCCGGTGCGGGACGTGCTGTTCGGGGACACCGCCGAGAACGGCACCGGCTACGCCCAGTCGGCGCTGTTCGCGCTCCAGGTCGCCCTCGTCGCGCTGCTGCGGTCGTGGGGGACCGTCCCGGAGCTGGTGCTCGGGCACTCGGTGGGGGAGTTCGCCGCCGCCTACGCGGCCGGTGTCCTCGACCTGCCCGACGCGGCACGGCTGGTGGCGGCGCGTGCCCGGCTGATGCAGGCGTCGCCCGAGGGCGGTGCGATGGCCGCGGTCGAGGCGGCGGAGGACCGGGTCGCCGCGTGGCTCGTGGACGGCGCGGTGATCGCCGCCGTCAACGGACCGGCCTCGGTCGTGGTGTCCGGCGTCGAAGCGGCCGTCGAGTCGGTGATGGAGCGGGCCCGCTCGGCGGGCCACCGCGTGACCCGGCTGCGCGTCTCGCACGCCTTCCACTCCCCGCTGATGGAGCCGGTCCTGGCCGACTTCACCGCCGTGGCCGCCGACGTGACGTACCGCCGGCCGGCCGTGGCCGCCGTGAGCACCCTCACCGGCGCCCCGCTGGGCGACGGCGACTGGACCAGCGCCCACTACTGGGCCGAGCAGATCGTGCGCCCCGTCCGCTTCCACGACGCGCTCGGCGCCGCGGGCGCCCGGGGCGCCACCCGTTTCCTGGAGATCGGCCCCGACCCGGTCCTGACCGCCATGGTCGCGGACGCGCCGGCCGCCGCCGCCCTCCGCAAGGACCGGCCGGAACCCGAGACCCTGCTCGCGGCCGTCGCCGAACTGTTCGTGCGCGGCACCGACGTCGACTGGGCCGCCCTGTTCCACGGAACCGGCGCCCGACGCGTCGGGCTCCCCACCTATCCGTTCCAGCGGCAGCGCCACTGGCTGCCCGACCACGCCCGTCCCACCCGGCGCGGGACGGGCGCGCCTGCCGACGACGGGTTCTGGGACCTCGTCGACCGGGGCGACGCGGACTCGCTCGCGGGCGAGCTGGGCGTGCCGAGCGGCGCCCCGCTGGACGCCGTCCTGCCCGTGCTGTCCGACTGGCGCCGCAGGCGCCGCGAGGAGTCCGAGCTGGCGGGTTGGCGGTACCGGCTCGCCTGGCGGCCCGTGCGGCTGCCGGCGGCCGGCTCGCCGTCCGGCTCGTGGCTCGTCGCCGCCGACGAGAACACCGGGGCGGAGGCGGCCGCCGCCGCGCTGCGGGCGGCCGGCGCCGAGGTGACCGTCGTGTCCGGGCCGACGTGCGCCGGAACGGCTCCGGACCACGTTCTGTCGCTGCTCACCGACCCCGCCGACGTCCTGACGCTCCTCCAGGCCTGCCCCGAGGCGCGCGTGTGGTGCGTGACACGCGGTGCCGTGGCCGTGTCGGCGAGCGAGGCCCCGGCGTGCCCCGACCAGGCCGCCGTATGGGGCCTCGGCCGTGTCGTGGCACTGGAGCGACCGGACCGCTGGGGCGGCCTCGTCGACCTGCCCGTCGACGCCGAGCCCCGGCTCTGGCAGCGACTCGTGACCGTCCTCGCCACGCAGGAGGACGGCACCGAGGACCAGCTCGCGATCCGGCCGACCGGTGTCCACGCCGCCCGGCTGGTCCGCGACGCCGACGGACAGCCCGTACGGTCCTGGAGCCCGCGCGGCACCGTCCTCGTCACCGGCGCCACCGGAGCCCTCGGCGGGCACCTCGCCCGCCGGCTCGCCGACGGCGGCGCCGAACGGCTCGTGCTCGTGTCCCGGCGAGGCGCCGACGCCCCCGGGGCCACCGAACTCGCGGCCGCGCTCGCCGGGTCGGGGACCGACGTCACCTTCGCCGCCTGCGACGTCACCGACCGGGAAGCCCTCGCCGCCGTGCTGGGGGCGTACGAGCCGACCGCCGTCGTGCACGCCGCCGGCGTCCTCGACGACGGGCTCGCCGACCACCTCACCCCCGAGCGCCTTGCCCGCGTCCTGGCCGTGAAGTCCGGCGCCGCCCAGCACCTGCACGAACTCACCCGCGACCGCGACCTCGACGCCTTCGTCCTGTTCTCCTCCGTCACCGGCGTCCTGGGCAACGCCGGACAGGCCGCCTACGCCGCCGCCAACGCCCGCCTCGACGCGCTCGCCCAGCACCGGCGTGCCCTCGGCCTGCCCGCCACCTCCATCGCCTGGGGACCGTGGGGCGGCGACGGCATGGCCGCCGACGCGACCGTCGCCGAGCACTTCCGGCGCCAGGGCATCCGCCCGCTGGAGCCGTCCCGGGCCGTCGCCGCACTCCAGCGCGCCCTCGACGAGGACGTCACCTGCACCACCGTCGTCGACGTCGACTGGACCCGGTTCGCCGCCGACAACGCCCACACGCGGCGGCCCCTGCTCGCAGCCCTGCCCGAAGCCGCCCCCACGGACCGTGCCGGCGCCGACCGCGTCGCACCGGGCGGTGGCGCACTCGCCGCCGAACTACGCGGCCGGACGGCCGCGGAACAGGACCGACTGCTCCTCGACCTCGTCCTCGACCACGTCGCCGGTGTCCTCGGCCACGCCGACCGCACGGCCGTCGAACCGGGCCGCGCCTTCAAGGACCTCGGCTTCGACTCCCTCACCGGCGTCACCCTGCGCCACCGCCTCTCCGCAGCCACCGGGCAGCCCCTGCCCACCACGCTCGTCTTCGACCACCCGACCCCGGCCGCGCTCGCCGCCTTCCTCCGCACGCGGCTCCTCGGTGTCACCGCGGACGAGATCGAGCGCGGCGGCGCCGCCCTCGCCCCCGTCGGCGCCGACGACGATCCCGTGGTCATCGTCGGCATGGGCTGCCGCTTCCCCGGCGGGGTCTCGTCGCCGGACCAGCTGTGGGACCTGCTCGCGGCAGGGGAGACCGGGCTGGCGCCGTTCCCCGAGGACCGCGGCTGGGACGTGGAACACCTCTACCACCCCGACCCCGGTCACCCCGGCACGACCTACGCGCGCCTCGGCGGCTTCCTGCACGACGCGGCCGACTTCGACGCCGAGCTCTTCGGCATCAGCCCGCGCGAGGCCCTCGCCATGGACCCGCAGCAGCGGCTGCTGCTGGAGACCTCCTGGGAGGCCCTGGAACGCGCCGGCATCGACCCGCTGTCGCTCAAGGGCACGGCCACCGGCGTCTTCGCCGGCACCAACGGCCAGGACTACCGCGAGACGGCCCACGACCGCGGCGCGGACGTCGAGGGCTACGTGGCCACCGGCTCCGCCGCCAGCGTCCTGTCCGGCCGGGTCTCGTACGCCCTCGGCCTGGAGGGCCCGGCCCTCACCGTCGACACCGCCTGCTCCTCCGCCCTGGTCGCGCTGCACCTGGCCGCGCAGGCCATCCGGCAGGGCGAATGCCGCACGGCTCTCGCGGGCGGCGTGACCGTGATGGCGACGCCCGGCATCTTCGTCGAGTTCTCCCGGCAGCGCGCGCTGGCCGCCGACGGCCGCTGCAAGGCGTTCGCCGAGGGCGCCGACGGCACCGGCTGGTCCGAGGGCGCGGCCGTCCTCGTCCTCGAACGCCTCTCCGACGCCCGCCGCCAGGGCCACCCCGTGCTCGCCGTGGTGCGGGGCAGCGCCGTCAACCAGGACGGCGCCTCCAACGGGCTGACCGCGCCCAACGGGCCGTCGCAGCAGCGCGTCATCCGCCAGGCACTCGCCGCTGCCCGGCTGTCCCCGGCCGACGTCGACGCCGTCGAGGCACACGGCACCGGCACCGGCCTCGGCGACCCCATCGAGGCCCAGGCACTGCTGGCGACCTACGGCGACGGCGACCGCGCGGAGCCGCTGTGGCTCGGCTCCGTCAAGTCCAACATCGGCCACACGCAGGCCGCCGCGGGCGCGGCCGGCGTCATCAAGATGGTGCTGGCGCTGCGCGCCGGACAACTCCCGCCGACGCTGCACGTGGACGAGCCGTCCCGCCGCGTCGACTGGGAGGCCGGTGCCGTCCGCCTGCTCACCGAACCCCGGCCCTGGACGTCCGGCGACCGGCCTCGCCGGGCCGGTGTGTCCGCGTTCGGCATCAGCGGCACCAACGCACACGTCATCCTGGAGGAGCCCCCGGCCGACCCCGCCCCCGCCGCACCGGTCCGTCCGTCCGGCACGGTGCCGTGGGTACTCACCGGCCGCACCCGGCAGGCGCTGCGCGCCCAGGCCGCCCGCCTCGCCGCCCACCTCGACCGGCGCCCCGACCACTCGGCCGCCGACATCGGCCGCACCCTCGCCACCGCCCGCGCCGCCCTCGACCACCGCGCCGTCCTCGTCGGCGACGACCCGGACGCCCTGCGCGCCGCCGTCGACGCCCTCGCCGCCGGCGACACCGCCGCGCTCGTCACCGGAACCGCGGCGGAGGGCCGCACCGTCTGGGCGTTCACCGGCCAGGGCAGCCAGCGCCCCGGGATGGGCCGCGAACTCCACGACCGGTACCCGGTGTTCGCGCAGACCCTCGACGAGACCTGCGCCCTGCTGGACGCCGAACTCGCCGGCGCCCCCGGCTTCGAACTCCCCGTCCGCGATGTCGTGTTCGCCGCTCCGGACACCCCCGAGGCCGCCCTCCTGGACCGCACCGGATACGCCCAGACCGCCCTGTTCGCCGTCCAGGTCGCGCTCGCCGAACTGCTGCGTTCCTGGGGCGTGACACCGGACGCGGTCCTCGGCCACTCGATCGGCGAACTCGCCGCCGCCCACACGGCCGGTGTCCTCGAACTGGCCGACGCGGCAAGGCTGGTGACAGCCCGGGCCCGGCTGATGCAGGCGCTGCCCGAGGGCGGCGCGATGGCGGCCGTCGAGGCCGGCCCGGAGGAGCTGACGGCCTGGCTCCCGGACGGCGCGGCGATCGCCGCCGTCAACGGGCCCGGCACCGTGGTCGTCTCCGGTACCGAGCCCGCCGTGGAAGCCGTGCTGGACACCGCGCGCGAACACGGCCGCCGGGCCACGCGGCTGCGGGTCTCGCACGCCTTCCACTCGCCGCTGATGGAACCGATGCTGGCGGAGTTCGAGGCCGTCGCCGCCGACCTCACCTACCGGCGGCCCCTGCTGCCCGCCGTCAGCACCGTCACGGGCCGAGCGGTCCGCGAGGCGGACTGGGCGTCCGCCGACTACTGGGTGCGCCAGGTGCGGCAGCCCGTCCTCTTCCACGACGCCGTACGCACCGCCACCGGCGAACTCGGCGCCACCCGGCTCCTGGAACTCGGCCCCGACCCCGTTCTCGCCACCCTCGCCCAGCGGACCGCCCCCGACCTCGCGGTGGCCGTCGCCGCCCTCCGTACCGGACGGGCCGACGCGGACGCCCTGCTCACGGCGGTGGGCGAACTGTTCGCGCGGGGCGCCTGGATCGACTGGGCCGAGGTGTTCGCGGGCACCGGTGCACGGCTCGTGGACCTGCCCACCTACGCCTTCCAGCGCGAACGCTTCTGGCTGCCCGACCGCGCCGCCGAGGCCGCCGCCACGGCCGCCGAGACCGCCGGGGACGGGACGGAAGCGGCGTTCTGGCAGCTCCTCGACACCACCGACCCGGCCTCCGTCGCACGGGAACTGGGTCTGCCCGGGGGCGCCTCGCTGGACGCGCTGCTGCCGGCGCTGGCCGACTGGCGACGCCGGCAGCAGGAGCGCACGGCGCAGGAACGGTGGCGCTACCGGGTGCTGTGGAAGCCGGTACGGATACCGGACGGGGCCCGCCTCGACGGGCGCTGGCTGGTGGCCGTGCACGATCCGGACGCGGCGCACGACCCGGACGCCGGGCCCTGCCTCGCCGCCCTGCGCGCCGCCGGCGCCGACGCGGAACTCCTCGCGCTCGCCGCCGACGACACCCCCGCCACCCTCGCCGCCCGCATCCGGCAGGCCGCGCCGGACGACCTGACCGGCTTCGTCGTCCTGCCCGGCACGACCGACGAACGGTCCGGCACCACCGGCGAGCCGGCCGTCCGGACCGCGCCGCACCTCACCCTCCTCCAAGCCCTCGTCACGGCCGGTCTGGAAGCCCCGGTGTGGGCCGTCACCCGGTCCGCCGTCGCCGTCGCGGCCGGTGAACCGCTCGCCCACCCCGACCAGGCCCAGATCTGGGGCTTCGGCCGGACCGCCGCCCTCGAACACCCCCGCCGCTGGGGCGGACTGGTCGACCTCCCCGCCGACGACACGGTCCGCGACGCCTGGCCGCGCCTCGCCGCGGTCCTCGCCGCGGCCGGAACCGAGGACCAACTGGCCGTACGCCCCGCCGGAGTCCTCGCCGCACGCCTCGCGCACGACACCCGGCGCGCCCCCGGCACCGGCGGCCCCCGCCCGGCCCCTCGCGGCACGGTCCTGGTCACCGGCGGCACGGGCGCGCTCGGCGCCCACGTCGCCCGCCGCCTCGCCGACCTCGGCACCCCGCACCTGCTCCTCGTCTCCCGCAGCGGCGACGACGCGCCGGGCGCCGACGACCTGCGCCGCGACCTCACCGCACGCGGCGCGCGCGTCACCCTCACCGCCTGCGACGTGAGCGACCGTCAGTCCCTGCGCGACCTCCTCGCCGAGATTCCCGCCGAAACCCCGCTCACCGGCGTCGTCCACACCGCGGGCCTCCCGCAGAACACGCCCCTCACCGACACCACGCCCGCCGAACTCGCCGAGATCGTCGCGGCCAAGGTCACCGGCGCCCGCCATCTGCACGACCTGACCCGGGGCCTCGACCTGGACCTGTTCGTGCTGTTCTCGTCCGTGGCCGCCGTGTGGGGCAGCGGCGGCCAGGCCGCCTACGCCGCCGGAAACGCCTACCTGGACGCCCTGGCGCAGCACCGCCGTGCCCTTGGCCTGCCCGCCACCTCCGTCGCCTGGGGCCCCTGGGCCGGCAGCGGCATGGCGACCGGCGAAGGCGTGGCCGAGCACCTCGGCGAACGGGGCCTGAACCTCCTCCCGCCCGAAGCCGCCCTGACCGCCCTCGAACAGGCCCTCACCGAGGGACGCGGCTGCGTCACCGTCGCGGACGTCGACTGGGAACGCTTCGCCCCCTCGTTCACCTTCGGCCGGCCCAGCGCCCTCCTCTCCGACCTCCCCGAGATCGGCGCCGCACCGACACCGGGCACCCCGGACGGCGAACTCGCCCGCACCCTGCGCGCCCTGCCGGCCGCCGAGCAGGACCGGCACCTGCTCGACCTCGTGCAGTCCCAGGTCGCCGCCGTCCTCGGCCACGCCTCCCCGGCCGTCATCGACCCCGAACGCGCCTTCAAGGACCTCGGCTTCGACTCGCTCACCGCCGTCGACCTGCGCAACCGCCTCACCGCGGCGACCGGGCTCGCCCTGCCCACCACACTGGTCTTCGACCACCCCGCCCCGGCCGTTCTGGCCGGTCACCTGCGCGAACGCCTCCTCGGCGGCACCGCCCCCGACACCGCCGCACCGGCCCGGCCCACCGCGGCCGCCGACGAACCGATCGCGATCGTCGGCATGGGCTGCCGCTTCCCCGGCGGCATCGCGTCACCGGAACAGCTGTGGGAAACCGTGACGGCGGGCGAGGACCGCATGTCGCCCTTCCCCGACGACCGGGGCTGGGACATCCCCGGCCTGCTGGAGTCCACGTCCGCAGCCATGGGCACGCCGTTCGCGGGGCTCGGCGGCTTCGTTCCCGACGTCGCCGGCTTCGACGCGGAACTGTTCGGGATCAGCCCGCGCGAGGCCCTGGCGATGGACCCGCAGCAGCGGCTGCTGCTGGAGACCGCCTGGGAGGCCCTGGAACGCGCCGGCATCGACCCGACGTCCCTGCGCGGCACCGACACCGGCGTGTACGCGGGCATCTCCGCCAACGGCTACGGCGGTTCCGTCCACGAGACCGCCGGCGACTCCGCCGGATACCTGCTCACCGGCAGCACCCCCAGCGTCGCCTCCGGCCGCCTCTCGTACGTCCTCGGCCTCGAGGGTCCCGCCGTCTCGGTCGACACCGCCTGCTCCTCGGCGCTCGTCGCCCTGCACCTGGCCTGCCAGGCGCTGCGCTCCGGCGAGTGCGACACGGCCGTGGCCGGTGGCGCCACCGTGATGGCCAACCCGACGGCGTTCGTGGAGTTCTCCCGCCAGCGCGGCCTCGCCCCCGACGGCCGGTGCAAGTCCTTCGCGGACGGCGCCGACGGCACGGGCTGGGCGGAAGGGGCCGGTGTCCTGGTCCTGATGCGGTTGTCCGAGGC
>NZ_JBVITR010000067.1:12764-32610 GCF_055574875.1 Streptomyces sp. NPDC034670 | reverse complement strand
CCCCCCCCCCCCCCCCCCCCCCCCCCCCCCCCCCCCCCCCCCCCCCCCCCCCCCCCCCCCCCCCCCCCCCCCCCCCCCCCCCCCCCCCCCGCCGGCTCAGCCCGCCAGGCCCAGCTCCCGGGCGATCAGCATCCGCTGGACCTCGCTGGTGCCCTCGCCGATCTCCAGGATCTTGGAGTCGCGCCACATGCGGGCGACCGGGTACTCGTTCATGAAGCCGTAGCCGCCGTGGATCTGCGTGGCGTCCCGCGCGTTGTCCACGGCGACCGTGGAGGAGTACAGCTTGGCCAGCGCCGCCTCCTTCTTGAAGGGCTCCCCGGCCACCAGGCGGCTCGCCGCGTCGCGCCAGGCGAGGCGGGCCGTGTGGGCCTTCATCTCCATGTCCGCGATCTTGAACTGGATGGCCTGGTTGGCGCCGATCGGGCGGCCGAACGCGTGGCGCTCCCTGGCGTACTTCACCGACTCGTCCACACAGCCCTGTGCCAGGCCCGTCGCCAGCGCCGCGATGGCGACGCGGCCCTCGTCCAGGATGCGCAGGAACTGCGCGTAGCCCCGGCCCTCCTCGCCCAGCAGGTTCGCCGCGGGGACGCGCACGTCCTGGAAGGACAGCTCCCGGGTGTCCGAGGCGTTCCAGCCGACCTTGGAGTACGGCGCCGCCACCGTGAAGCCGGGCGTGCCCGACGGGACGATGATCGCCGAGATCAGCGGCCTGCCGTCGGGCTTGCGGCCGGTGACCGCGGTGACCGTGACCAGGCCCGTGATGTCCGTGCCGGAGTTGGTGATGAAGCACTTGGTGCCGTTGATCACCCACTCGCCGGTCGTCTCGTCCAGGCGGGCCGTGGTGCGGGTCGCCCCCGCGTCGCTGCCGCCGTCCGGCTCCGTCAGCCCGAACGCGCCCAGGATCTCGCCCGAGCACAGGCGGGGCAGCCACGCGCGCTTCTGCTCCTCGGTGCCGAACAGGTGCAGCGGCATCGCCCCGAGCGAGACCCCGGCCTCCAGGGTGATGGCCACCGACGAGTCCACCCGGGCCAGTTCCTCCAGGGCCACGCCCAGCGCGAAGTAGTCGCCGCCCATGCCGCCGTACTCCTCCGGGAACGGCAGGCCGAACAGCCCCATGCGGCCCATCTCCCGGACGATCTCGTACGGGAACTCGTGCCGCTCGTAGAAGTCGCCGATCTTCGGCGCCACGACGTCGTGTGCGAACTCCTCGACCGTACGGCGGAGTTCTTCGAGCTCGGGGGAGAGCTTGTGGTCCATGGCGTTCACTGCTCCTGGTGGGAGAGGGCTCGTACGGTGCGGGACGGGCTGGGTCGGCCCAGACGGGCGGCCATCCAGACGCTGGTGGCGACGAGACGGCCGAGGTCGACCCCGGTGTCGATGCCGAGTCCGCGCAGCATCCACACGAGGTCTTCGGTGGCGAGGTTGCCGGTGGCGGACTTCGCGTACGGGCAGCCGCCCAGTCCGCCGGCGGAGGCGTCGACCGTGGTGACGCCCCGCTGCAGCGCGGCCAGGGTGTTGGACAGGGCCTGGCCGTAGGTGTCGTGGAAGTGCACACCGAGCGCGGACACGGGCACGCCCGCCTCGGTGAGCGCGGTGAGCAGGGCCGTCACCTGGCCCGGGGTCGCCACCCCGATGGTGTCGCCCAGGCTCAGCTCGTCGCAGCCCATGTCGAGCAGGGCCCGGCACACCCCGACCACCCGGGGGACCGGGACCGCGCCCTCCCACGGGTCGCCGAAGCACATCGAGAGGTAGCCGCGGACGTGGACGTCCTCGGCCTTCGCCCGGGCCACCACCGGCTCGAACATCGCCAGCGCCTCGTCCACCGTGCGGTTGAGGTTGGCCCGGGCGAAGGACTCCGTGGCGCTGGCGAACACCGCCACCCGCCGGGCGCCCAGCGCCAGCGCGCGGTCCAGGCCGCGCTCGTTGGGGACCAGGACCGGCAGCGACACCGGCAGGTCGGCGACGGCCGGGTACAGCTCCTCGGCGTCCGCCAGCTGGGGCACCCACCTGGGGTGGACGAAGCTCGTCGCCTCGACGGTGGTCAGGCCCGCGTCGGCCAGGCGGCGGATGAACTCCGCCTTGACCTCGACCGGGACGACCGCCTTCTCGTTCTGCAGGCCGTCGCGCGCGCCCACCTCGTGGATCCGCACCCGCGCGGGCAGGCCCTCGGCCGGCACGGCCGTGGGCAGGCCCAGCTCCGAGGCGTTCGGGGTGCTCATGCCGTCTCCTCCCGTGCGGGGGCGATGACCGCCAGCACCTGGTCCATGGCGACCGCGGTGCCCGGGGCCACGTCCAGTTCGGTGACCGTGCCGGCGTGCGGGGCGGAGATGACGTGCTCCATCTTCATCGCCTCCACCACCAGCAGGCTCTGGCCCGCGCTCACCTCGTCGCCGACGGCGACCTTCACCACCGTCACCGTGCCCGGCATCGGCGCGGTCAGCGAGTCGGCGCCCGCCTGGCCGGCGCGGGTGAGGGACGCGGCGACCGGGTCGTGGTCGCGCACCTGCCAGGCGTCGCCGTCCCGGCCGAGCCAGGTGCCGTCCGGCAGCGCGGCGAAGGTGTGGGTGACGCCGTCGAGCGCGACCGTGAACCGGTGCCCGCCCCCCGGGCCCGCGGACGCCCGCAGCGGGGTGCCGGCGCCCGGCAGCAGCACCTCCGTCCCGCCGTCCGGCGTGCTGCGCACGCGCACGGTCACCGGGTCGTGGCCCGCCACCCGCAGGTGGTGCGCCGTCCACGCCCGCTCGCCGCCCAGGCGCCAGCCGTCGGCGGCGGCGAACGGGTCGGCCCAGCCGGACCCGCCGGCGGGCGCGAGGGAGGCCTGGCGCAGCAGCGCCGCCGCCGCGTACACCTCCGCCGGGACCCCGTCCGCCACGAGTGCGTCCGCCTCGCGCTCGACCAGCCCGGTGTCCAGCTCGCCCGCGACCACCGCCGGGTGCGCGAGCAGCCGCCGCAGGAACCCGGCGTTGGTCTGCACGCCCAGCGTGACCGTCTGCGCGAGCGCGGCGCGGAGCTTGCGCAGCGCGGTCGCCCGGTCGGGGCCGTACGCGATCACCTTGGACAGCATCGGGTCGTAGAGGCTGCCGACCTCCGTGCCCTCGGTGAGGCCGGAGTCGGTGCGGACGCCCGCGCCCCGCGGCTCGCGCAGTGCCAGCACCGTGCCCCCGGAGGGGAGGAAGCCCCGGGCGGGGTCCTCGGCGCAGACGCGGGCCTCGACCGCGTGGCCGGTGAGCCGGACGTCGTCCTGCCCGAAGGCGAGCGGCTCGCCCGCCGCCACCCGCACCTGCCACTCCACCAGGTCGAGGCCGGTGACCAGCTCGGTGACCGGGTGCTCCACCTGGAGACGGGTGTTCATCTCCATGAAGTAGTACGAGGACGGGTCGCCGCCGGGGACGATGAACTCCACCGTGCCCGCGCCCCGGTAGCCGCAGGAGCGGGCCGCCTGCACCGCCGCCGCGCCCATCGCGGCCCGGGTCTCCTCGTCGAGGAGCACGCTGGGCGCCTCCTCGATGATCTTCTGGTGGCGCCGCTGGAGGGAGCACTCGCGCTCGCCCAGGTGGACCACGCCCCCGTGGCCGTCGGCCAGCACCTGGATCTCGATGTGCCGGGGCCGGTCGATCCACCGCTCGACCAGCAGCGTGTCGTCGCCGAAGGAGGCGCGGGCCTCGCGCCGCGCGGCGGCGATCTCGTCGGCCAGCGCCGAGGCGTCCCGCACCAGGCGCATGCCCTTGCCGCCGCCGCCCGCCGAGGGCTTCAGCAGCACCGGCACGCCGATCTCGCGGGCCGCGTCGGCGAGCTGCGCGTCCGTCAGCCCGCTGCCGCTGGAGCCGGGGACGACCGGGACGCCGGCCGCCCGCACCGTCTCCTTGGCGCGGATCTTGTCGCCCATCAGGGCGATCGCGTCCGCCGGGGGCCCGATGAACACCAGCCCCGCCTCCGCGCACGCCCGCGCGAAGCCGGCGTTCTCGGCGAGGAAGCCGTACCCGGGGTGGACCGCCTGCGCGCCGGTGCGGGCGGCGGCCTCCAGCAGCCGCTCCACCGACAGGTAGCTCTCGGACGCGGGCGCCGGCCCGATCCGCACCGCCGTGTCGGCCTCCCTCACGTGCCGGGCACCGGCGTCCGCGTCGGAGTACACGGCCACCGAGCGCACGCCCATCGACCGCAGCGTGCGGATGACGCGGACCGCGATCTCGCCCCGGTTGGCCACGAGCACTGTGTCGAACATCTGAGCTGTCATCGTCGTCGGTCCCCTCACATCCGGAAGACGCCGAACTGGGGGTCGCCCAGCGGCGCGTTGGCGCACGCGGTCAGGGCCAGGCCCAGGACCCGCCGGGTCTCCAGCGGGTCGATCACGCCGTCGTCCCAGAGGCGGGCCGTCGCGTAGTAGGCGTTCCCCTGGCGCTCGTACTGGGCGCGGATCGGGGCCTTGAAGGCCTCCTCGTCCTCGGCCGGCCACTGCTCGCCGCGCGCCTGGAGCTGGTCCCGCTTGACCGTCGCGAGGACCGAGGCGGCCTGCTCGCCGCCCATCACCGAGATCTTGGCGTTCGGCCACATCCACAGGAAGCGGGGCGAGTAGGCCCTGCCGCACATGGAGTAGTTGCCCGCCCCGTAGGAACCGCCGACCACGACCGTCAGCTTCGGCACGCGGGTGCAGGCGACCGCCGTGACCATCTTGGCGCCGTGCTTGGCGATGCCGCCCGCCTCGTAGTCCCGGCCCACCATGAAGCCGGAGATGTTCTGCAGGAACACCAGCGGGATCCCGCGCTGGTCGCACAGCTCGATGAAGTGGGCGCCCTTCTGGGCCGACTCGGAGAACAGGATGCCGTTGTTGGCGACGATCCCCACCGGGTGGCCGTGGATCCGGGCGAAGCCGGTGACCAGCGTCTGCCCGAACTCCGCCTTGAACTCCGCGAAGCGGGAGGCGTCGGTGATCCGCGCGATGATCTCGCGCACGTCGTAGGGGGTGCGGGAGTCGACCGGCACCGCGCCGTACAGCCCCGCCGGGTCGACCTTCGGCTCGACGGCCGGCTCGACCTCCCAGGGCAGGGGGCCGCGCGCGGGGAGCGTGGAGACGACGGTGCGGACGATGCGCAGGGCGTGCGCGTCGTCCTCGGCGAGGTGGTCGGTCACGCCGGACACGCGCGAGTGGACCTCGCCGCCGCCCAGCTCCTCCGCCGTGACCACCTCGCCGGTGGCCGCCTTCACCAGGGGCGGGCCGCCGAGGAAGATCGTGCCCTGGCCCCGGACGATCACCGCCTCGTCGCTCATCGCCGGGACGTACGCCCCGCCGGCCGTGCAGGAGCCGAGGACCGCCGCGATCTGCGGGATGCCGGCGCCGGACATCCGGGCCTGGTTGTAGAAGATCCGCCCGAAGTGGTCCCGGTCCGGGAACACCTCGTCCTGCATCGGCAGGAAGGCGCCCCCGGAGTCCACCAGGTAGACGCAGGGGAGGCGGTTGTCCAGGGCCACCTCCTGCGCGCGCAGGTGCTTCTTGACCGTCATCGGGTAGTACGTGCCGCCCTTGACGGTGGCGTCGTTGGCGACGACCACGCACTCCCGGCCGCTGATCCGGCCGATCCCGGCGATCACGCCGGCCGCCGGGGCCTGGCCGTCGTACATCCCGTCGGCCGCCAGCGGGGCCAGCTCCAGGAAGGGCGAGCCGGGGTCGAGGAGGGCGTCCACGCGGTCGCGCGGGAGCAGCTTCCCGCGCGCGGTGTGCCGCGCCCGCGCCTTCTCGCCGCCGCCGAGGCGGGCCGCGGCCAGCTTGCCGCGCAGCTCCTCGACGAGCGCGCGGTGCGCCTCCTCGTTGGACCGAAAGGCCTCCGACGCGGGATCGGCCGCGCTGTGAAGCTCCGGTGCCTGTTGCATCCTGCGGGTCCCCTCACCTTGTTAATGAGCGTTAACGCATGTCCCCTCAGGTTAACGACCGCTAACCTCGCTGTCTAGAATCGTTCCCATGGCCACCAGAACCGACGCCCCCACCCGCCGCGAGCAGATCCTCAAGGAGGCCGCCCGGCTGTTCGCCGAGCGCGGCTTCCACGGCGTCGGGGTCGACGAGATAGGCGCCGCGGTCGGCATCAGCGGGCCCGGTCTCTACCGGCACTTCGCGGGCAAGGACGCGATGCTCGCGGAACTGCTGGTCGGGATCAGCCAGTCGCTGCTGACCGGCGCGGAACGGCGCCTGGAGGAGGCCGGGGGAGGGGGTCCCGCGGCGGTCCTCGACTCGCTGCTCGAGGGGCACATCGACTTCGCGCTCGACGACCGCCCCCTCATCACCCTGCACGACCGGGAGCTGGACCGCCTCCGGGACGCCGACCGCAGGATGGTCCGCCAGCTGCAGCGGCGGTACGTCGAGCTGTGGGTGGGGGTGGTCCGCGAGGTGTACCCGGAGCTGGCCGAACCGGCCGCCCGTTCGGCGGTCCACTCGGTGTTCGGCCTGCTCAACTCCACCCCGCACCTGGCCCGTCCGGGATCGCTCCCCGGGCGCGGGGCGACGGCCGGGCTGCTGCACCGGATGGCGCGGGGCGCGTTCGCGGCGGCCGCGGCCCCGGGATGACTCCGGGGGTGTGACGCGACGGTCCCGGGGGCGTGACGAGCGTTACGGCGCTCCTCCTCCGGGCGCTCTGGACGCCCGTCCGTACTCGCCGGTATCTTGGGGTCTGAGCAAGCGCTTAGACATGCCCGAGGCAAGCGGAGGTGGCGGAGTGCGCCGTACGATTTTCAACGAGGATCACGAGGCGTTCCGGGAGACCCTCCGTGCCTTCATCGAGGCCGAGGTCGTCCCCGTCTACGACGAGTGGTTCGCGGCGGGCCAGGCGCCCCGCGACTTCTACTACAAGCTCGGCGAGCTGGGGATCTTCGGCATCAGCGTGCCCGAGGAGTACGGCGGCGCCGGCCTGGACACCCACAAGTTCGAGGCCGTCCTCTACGAGGAGACCGCCCGCGCGGGCGTCCAGTTCGGCGGCTCCGGCGTGCACGTGCTGCTCGCCCTGCCCTACATCAAGATGCTCGCCACCGACGAGCAGAAGAAGCGCTACCTGCCGAAGTTCGTCACCGGCGAGGAGATGTGGGCCATCGCGATGACCGAGCCGGGCACCGGCTCCGACCTCGCGGGCATGAAGACCACGGCCAAGCTGAGCGAGGACGGCACGCACTACGTCCTCAACGGCGCCAAGACCTTCATCACCGGCGGCGTCCACGCCGACAAGGTGATCGTCTGCGCCCGCACCGCCGCCCCGACCGCGGAGGACCGCCGGCACGGCATATCCCTGTTCGCCGTCGACACCAAGTCCGAGGGCTACTCCGTCGGCCGCAAGCTCGACAAGCTGGGCCTGCGCACCTCCGACACCGCCGAGCTGGCGTTCGTCGACGTCAAGGTCCCCGTCGAGGACCTGCTCGGCGAGGAGAACAAGGGCTTCTCCTACCTCGGCCACAACCTGGCCTCCGAGCGCTGGGGCATCGCCTTCGGCGCCTACGCGCAGGCCAAGGCCGCCGTCCGGTTCGCCAAGCAGTACGTGCAGGAGCGCACCGTCTTCGGCAAGCCGGTCGCCCACTTCCAGAACACCAAGTTCGAACTGGCCGCCTGCCAGGCCGAGGTGGACGCGGCCGAGGCCGTCGCCGACCGCGCGACGGAGGCCCTGGACGCGGGCGAACTCACCCCCGCCGAGGCCGCCTCCGCCAAGCTGTTCTGCACCGAGGTCGCGCACCGCGTCATCGACCGCTGCCTCCAGCTGCACGGCGGCTACGGCTACATGAACGAGTACCCGATCGCCCGCCTGTACGCGGACAACCGCGTCAACCGCATCTACGGCGGCACCAGCGAGATCATGAAGTCGATCATCGCCAAGGACATGGGGCTGTAAGGCCCGCGAAATCCCTGGCGTATACAACTGACCCCATGAGTCAGGCACTACAGGACCTCCTCGATCTGCTCGACCTCGAGCAGATCGAGGAGAACATCTTCCGCGGCCGGTCCCGTCCCGCCGTCGTCCCCCGCGTCTTCGGCGGGCAGGTCGCGGCGCAGGCGCTGGTCGCCGCCGGGCGGACCGTCCCCGAGGACCGGCCCGCCCACTCCCTGCACGCGTACTTCCTGCGCCCCGGCGACCCCGGCGCGCCCATCGTCTACACCGTCGACCGGATCCGCGACGGCCGCTCCTTCACCACCCGCCGGGTGGTCGCGGTCCAGCACGGCAAGCCGATCTTCCACCTCTCGGCGTCCTTCCAGACGCACGAGGAGGGCCTGGACCACCAGGAGCCGATGCCGCCCGCACCGGACCCCGACACCCTGCCCGCCTCCGAGGAGCGGCTGCGCGGCTACTCCCACCTCGCGCCCGAGGTCGTGGACCGCTTCCTGGAGGCCCGCGCCGCGGTCGACCTGCGCTACGTCGAGGAACCGCCCTACGGCCGCTTCGGCGAGCCGCGCGAACCCCACTCCCAGGTGTGGTTCCGCACCAACGGCAAGCTCGACAGCGACGTCGACGACCCCCTGCTGCACGTCGTGCTCGCCACGTACGTCTCCGACATGACGCTCCTGGACTCGGTCCTCCTCGCCCACGGGCGCGGCGGCTGGGCCGTCGGCGACGTCGTGGGCGCCTCCCTGGACCACGCCATGTGGTTCCACCGCCCGTTCCGGGCCGACGAGTGGCTGCTCTACGACCAGCAGTCCCCGTCGGCCCACGGCGGCCGGGGCCTCGGCCAGGCCCGCATCTTCACCCGGGACGGCCGCCTCGCGGTGTCGGTCATCCAGGAGGGCGTGGTCCGCGTCCCGCGGACCGGCGGGTAGGCGGGCGGGGAGCCCTCAGACGCCGGTCCGCCCGTCGACGAGTTCCCGCACGATGTCGAGGTGACCGTTGTGGCGGGAGGTCTCCTCGACGAGGTGGAGGAGCACCCAGCGGAGGTCCACGTGGCGGCCGTCGCGGAGGGGGCGCCTGGCCCTCGCGTCCAGGTCGTACCCGGACAGCAGGCGACGGTACCGGGCGCTCTGCTCCTCGTACGCGGCGAGGAGCAGGGGCAGCGGGGTGTCGACCGCCGTCCGCATCTCGGGGTCGGGGTCCTCGTCGGTGGCCTCCGTGAGCGGCCCCGCGGGCTCCTCCCCCAGGAACACCACCTGGATCCAGTGGTACTCGACCCACCGCAGGTGGCTGATCAGCCCGCACACCGTCATCAGGGGCGAACCGGGGATCGGGGCCCTGCGGGCGTCCTCGGCGGAGAGGCCCTCGCACTTGGCCCGTGCCGTGTCACGGGCGTAGTCCAGGAAGGTGGTCAGCTGTGTGCGCTCGTCCCATGCGGGAGGCGTGTCGGTTCGTCGTGTCATCGCGAGGAGTGTGCCGCCGTTCGACGGGCGTGTCGAACGGTTAAGAGCGGCACCGGTGTTCGCGGCGGCGTCCTCCGCGCGGGGGACGGACGGCCCGGCCCGTCCGCCCCGGCGGAGCGCTACGGGACGAGCCCCGCCTCCGCCAGCAGGTACGCCGTCATCGGGTCGTAGTGGCGGGGGCTGACCACGTGGTCGTCGAGGGGGACCGTGACCTGGACGGTGCCCTCCGCCTCGGCGAGGAACAGGGCCGGGTCGTTGCAGTCGGCGTAGCCGACGGAGTCGACGCCGTACTGCCCCGCGGCGCCCGCCCAGCCGTGGTCGGCGACGACCAGGTCGGGCAGCGGGCGGCCCTCGCGCTCCAGGGCGGTGAGGATCGCCTTCATCGGCTCGCCGGAGTGGGTGTGCCACAGGGTCGCGCCGTGCTCCAGCACCGCCACGTCCGCGAACTGCATCACGTAGCCCTCGTCCGTGACCAGCCCGTCCGGGATGACCACGATCTCGCAGCCGGCGGCCCGCAGCCCGGCGGCCGTGGCGCGGTGCACGTCGAGCAGGCCGCCGGGGTGACCGGTGGCCAGCAGCACCCGCTGCCGCCCCTCCGCCGCCTTGCGCAGCCGCCCCGCCATGCGCTCCAGCCCGGCGACGGTCAGCTCGGGGTCGATGGTGTCCTGGCCGTACCGGTGCCCGGGATCGTCGCTGACGCCGACCCGCTCCGCCATCACCGCGAGCACGTCCTGCTCGTCGTTCCAGCGGTCGCCGAGTTCCAGGCCCAGCCAGTAGTGGCGGTCGCCGTTCGCCAGCTTGCGGTAGTGGGAGAGGTTGTTCTCGCGCGGCGTGGCGACGTCGCCCGCGATGCGGGTGGCGACGAGGTGGGCGAGGAGTTCGGCGCGGCTGGGCGTCCCGGGTATCGGCATGCCCCCCATTGTGGAGCAGCGGCCGGGGGGCGTCCCCGGCGTATCGCGCGCTGGGACGTGCGTCACCTCCTCGGACGGCTCCGTACGGATACTCAGGGTGCGCGTGATGTGCGTGCCCCGGCCCGGGCGCTCAGGCCCGCCGCAGCGCGAACCACAGCTCCATCCGCACGTCCGGGTCGTCCAGGTCGGCCTCCAGCAGGGCCGCGCACCGCGCGATCCGCTGCCGCACGGTGTTGCGGTGCACGGACAGGGCCACCGCCGTGCGGTCCCAGCTGCCGTGCAGGGAGAGCCAGGCGCGCAGGGTCTCGGCGAGCGCGGGGGCGTCCGCCAGCGGCGCGAGGAGCGCGCGGGCGTGCGCGTCCGCCTCGTGCGGGGCGACGAGGTCGGCGAGGACGGGGCGGGAGCCGTGCCGGACCAGCGGGACGCGGGTGGCGCGGGCCCGGGCCAGGGCGCGGGCCGCCTGGGTGTCGGCGGCCGGCCAGTCGCGCGGGGCGACGGCCGCGCTGACGCCCAGGGTCCAGCCGGGCAGCGCCTGGGGGGTCCGGTCCGCGGGCACCAGGACCCGGACGGTCCCGCCGGCCGGATCCACCAGCGCCGACCCGAGCGCGGCGCCCAGCGCGGAGGCGGCCAGGGAGTCCGGCGCCCGGGCGTCCGGGCGGGCGTGCACCACCCGCCACCGCTCCGCGCCGAGCAGCGGGGCCACCTCCTCGGGCCCGCTGCCCAGCAGCAGCCGCACCAGCGCGGAGGCACGCGCCGCGCCCGTACCGCTGCGGTGCTCACCGGTGAGGAGCGAGAGCAGCACGGCGGCCACGGAGGCGATGGCGTGGTCGCCCGGCTGCCGCCGCGGGGCGGCGACCCCGAGCACGAAGCCCTGACCGGTCCCGAGCGCGTAGGCGGCCAGGCTGGTGCCGGCGGCGGTGTCGGTGGCGGAGGCGGGCCGGCCGGCGCCGGGGCGCACGACCCGGGCCAGCTGCGCCAGCGCCGCCCGCGCCTCCTCCCCCTGGTCCCGCCCCGCCGCCGCGAGTTCCGTGCCCTCCGGGCCGTAGAGCACCGCCCGGCCGCCCAGCCGGCGGGCCAGCTGGTGCAGGACGGAGGGGACCGGATCGGGGCGGGCGGCGGCGGCGGCGAGGCTCTGCTGGGCCTCGGTCGTCCGGCGCAGCTCGGCCAGGCGGGCCCGGGCCAGCAGCTGCCAGACCGCGCGGGCCACGCCCGAGAAGGTGGTCCGCGGCGGCACCTCCAGCAGCGGCAGCCCGTGCGTGCGGCAGGCCTCGACCAGGGCCTCGGGCACCGTGTCGTGCACCGGCGCCAGACCGAAACCGAGCGCCGCGCCGCCCGCCGCCAGGATCCGGGAGACGTAGGCGTCGAAGTACTCCGCGCCCGCGTCCTCGGGGATGTGCACGCCCGCCGACAGCAGCAGCTCCCCGCCCAGCAGGTACGGGTAGGGGTCCGCCATCTCCGAGGTGTGCGCCCCGTGGAGGACGATGCCGGGACCGCCCGGTCCGGCGATCCGGCGCAGGCCGAGGTCCTCGCGCGCCAGGAGCGCGTCCAGGGGCACGGGAGGCGTGGGCGGGACCGCGGGGTCCGGCATGGTGGATGTTTCCTCCATCCCGTTCGGTCAGGATGGAGGAAACGTACACTTCGCAGTCGCTTTTCGGCCACCTAGGGTCGCATCAGACCGGCGGCCGCGGGCGCGGGCGGACACCCCGTGCCGGGCAGCCGGACGTCACCCCCGTCGTCCCCCTGTCCGTCCCCTTCGTTCGTCCCCCTCGTCCCCGCCCCGCGCACGACACGCCACCGACAGCGTGAAGGAGGCCCGCATGGCCGTCGACTACCTGGTCATCGTCGTCTATCTGGCCGGCATGCTGGCCATGGGCTGGTGGGGCATGCGCCGCGCCAAGTCCAAGAGCGAGTTCCTGGTGGCCGGCCGCCGCCTGGGCCCCGCGATGTACTCCGGCACCATGGCCGCCATCGTCCTCGGCGGCGCCTCCACCATCGGCGGCGTGGGCCTCGGCTACCAGTACGGCCTCTCCGGCGCCTGGATGGTCTTCACCATCGGCCTCGGCCTGCTGGCCCTGAGCGTCTTCTTCTCCGCCCGCATCGCCCGCCTGAGGGTCTACACCGTCTCCGAGATGCTCGACCTGCGCTACGGCGGCCGGGCGGGCGTCATCTCCGGCCTGGTCATGTGGGCGTACACCCTCATGCTCGCGGTCACCTCGACCATCGCCTACGCCACGATCTTCGACGTCCTGTTCGACGTCGACCGGACCCTCGCGATCGTCCTCGGCGGCTCCATCGTCGTCGCGTACTCCGCGCTCGGCGGCATGTGGTCCATCACGCTGACCGACATGGTGCAGTTCGTCGTCAAGACGATCGGCGTGCTGCTCCTGCTGCTGCCCATCGCGGTCGTCAAGGCGGGCGGCTTCGGCGAGATGAGGGCGCAGCTGCCCACCGAGTACTTCGACCCGCTGGGCATCGGCGGCGAGACGATCTTCACCTACGTGCTGATCTACACCTTCGGCATGCTGATCGGGCAGGACATCTGGCAGCGCGTGTTCACCGCCCGCAGCGACCGCACCGCCCGGTGGGGCGGCACCGTCGCCGGCACCTACTGCCTCGCCTACGCCCTCGCCGGCGCCGTCATCGGCACCGCCGCCAAGGTGCTCTACCCCGACCTCGCCAACGCCGACGACGCCTTCGCCACCGTCGTCAAGCACGAACTTCCCCTGGGCGTGCGCGGACTGGTGCTGGCCGCCGCCCTCGCCGCCGTGATGTCGACCTCCTCCGGCGCGCTGATCGCCTGCGCCACCGTCGCCAACAACGACATCTGGGCGAGGCTGCGGGGGGTCGTGCGCCCGTCCGGCCAACCGCACGACGAGGTCAGGGGCAACCGCGCCTTCATCCTCCTCATGGGCCTCGCCGTGATCGGCGCGGCGATCGCGCTGAACGACGTCGTCCAGGCGCTGACCGTGGCCTACAACCTGCTCGTCGGCGGGCTGCTGGTGCCGATCCTCGGCGGGCTGCTGTGGAAGCGCGGCACCGCGCAGGGCGCCCTCGCCGCCGTCGCCGTCGGAGGCCTGGCCGTCATCGGCCTGATGGCCGGCCACGGCATCCTCGCCAACGAGCCCATCCTCTACGGCCTGCTGGCCTCCCTCGTCGCCTACGTCGTCGTCTCCCTGCTGACCCGGCCCACCGACGAGGCCGTCCTGGCCGCCTGGCGCGAACGCGTCGCCGGACGCGGCCCCGCGTCCGAATCCGTGTCCGAACCGGCTCCCGCCGCCCAGTAGAGTCGTCAGAGCAGGCAGTACATACGCGACGAAGCGTAGGAAAGAGAGCAGTCCCTCATGAGCAGCAACGAGACGCCCCGCGGCCCCGTCGACTCCTCCCGCGTCCCGCGGTACGCCGGTCCCGCCACCTTCGCCCGGCTCCCCCGCCTCGACGAGGTCGGCCGCGCCGACGTCGCCGTGGTGGGCGTACCGTTCGACTCCGGCGTCTCCTACCGGCCGGGCGCCCGCTTCGGCGGCAACGCCATCCGCGAGGCGTCCCGGCTGCTGCGCCCCTACAACCCGGCCCAGGACGCCTCCCCCTTCGCCCTCGCCCAGGTCGCGGACGGCGGCGACATCGCCGTGAACCCGTTCAACATCCACGAGGCCGTGGAGACGATCGAGGCCGCCGCCGACGACCTGCTCGGCACCGGCGCCCGCCTGATGACCCTCGGCGGCGACCACACCATCGCCCTGCCGCTGCTCCGCTCGGTCGCCAGGAAGCACGGCCCCGTGGCCCTGCTCCACTTCGACGCCCACCTCGACACCTGGGACACCTACTTCGGCGCCGAGTACACCCACGGCACCCCGTTCCGCCGGGCCGTCGAGGAGGGCGTCCTCGACACCTCCGCCCTCTCGCACGTCGGCACGCGCGGCCCGCTGTACGGCAAGCAGGACCTCACCGACGACGAGAAGATGGGCTTCGGCATCGTCACCTCCGCGGACGTCTACCGCCGCGGCGCCGACGAGGTCGCCGACCAGCTGCGCCAGCGCATCGGCGACCGCCCGCTGTACATCTCCATCGACATCGACTGCCTGGACCCGGCCCACGCCCCCGGCACCGGCACCCCCGAGGCCGGCGGCATGACCTCCCGCGAACTGCTGGAGATCCTGCGCGGGCTGGCCTCCTGCAACCTGGTCTCCGCGGACGTCGTCGAGGTGGCCCCCGCCTACGACCACGCGGAGATCACCTCGGTGGCCGCGTCCCACACCGCGTACGAGCTGACCACGATCATGTCCCGTCAGATCGCCGCCGCCCGCGAGGAGAACCGGGGCACCGGGGAGAACGAGGCCAAGTGACCCACGACCACGACCTGGTGCTCCGCCCGACGCCGGCCCAGACGGAGGCCGCGCTCCACCCCCCGCCCGGCCGCAACGGCGGGGACCTGGTCGTGGAGACCCTGGCCGGGCTCGGCGCGACCACCGTCTTCGGCCTGCCCGGCCAGCACGCCCTCGGCATGTTCGACGCCCTGCGCCGCTCCGACCTGAGGTACGTCGGCCTGCGCGTGGAGAACAACGCGGGCTTCGCGGCGGACGCGTACGGCCGCATCACCGGTGAGGCGGCCCCGCTGCTGCTGTCGACGGGTCCGGGCGCGCTGACGTCGCTGGCCGCGCTCCAGGAGGCGGCGGCGGCCTCCGCCCCCGTGCTGGCGATCAGCAGCCAGGTCCCGACGGCGGGCCTGGGCGGGGGACGCCACGGCTACCTGCACGAACTGCCCGACCAGGCGGCGTCGTTCCGGGGCGTGGTGAAGTCCGTGCACACCGTCCGCACGCAGTCCCAGATCCCGTCCGCGATCGCCGCGGCCTGGAAGTCGGCGCTCACCGTGCCGCACGGTCCCGTGTGGGTGGAGATCCCGCAGGACGTGCTGCTCGCCGGGACGCGGCTGCCGGTGGTGACGGCGGTGGACGCCACCCCGGACGAGCTGCCCCCGCGCCCCGAACTGACCGCGCTCGCCGCCCACCTGCTGGCGAACGCCGCCCGCCCGGCGATCATCGCGGGCGGGGGAGTGGTCCGCGCGGACGCCTCCGGCAAGCTGCGGCAGCTCGCCGAGCGGATCCAGGCGCCGGTGGTCACCACCCCCGGCGGCAAGGGGGCGTTCCCCTGGACGCACCCGCTGTCGCTGCAGTCCTGGATGGAGGACCGCCACACCACGGACTTCCTGGAGGACGCGGACGTCCTGCTGGTGGTGGGGTCGGGCCTGGGCGAACTCTCCTCGAACTACCACACGTTCAGGCCGCGCGGCCGGGTGGTCCAGATCGAGGCCGACCTCGGCAAGCTGGAGTCCAACCACCCGGGCATCGGCATCCACGCGGACGCGCGCCTCGCGCTCCAGGCGCTGCTGGAGACGGTGGAACCGCGCGAGGACGCCACCGCCCCGGAGCGGGTGCGCACGCTGCTGGACCGCGTGCGCGCACGCATCGCCGCCCAGGACCTCACCCTGGAGCAACAGGTGCTGACCGCGGTCCGCCGGGCCCTGCCCGCCGACTCGCCCTCCTTCTGGGACATGACGATCCTGGCCTACTGGGCCTGGTCCGCCTTCGACGCCCAGGGCCCCAACCACCTGCACTCCGCCCAGGGCGCCGGCGGTCTCGGCTACGGCTTCCCGGCCGCCCTCGGCGCGGCGGTGGCCGACCCCACCCGCCCGGTGCTCGCGGTCTCCGGGGACGGCGGCGCCCTGTACTCCGTCGCCGAGCTGGCCACGGCCCGCCAGTACGACCTGGACGTCACCTGGCTCATCGTCGACGACGGCGGCTACGGCATCCTGCGCGAGTACATGACCGACGCCTTCGGCGAGCCCACGGCGACGGAACTGACCCGCCCGGACTACGTGACCCTGGCGCGGTCCTTCGGGGTCCCGGGCGCGTGGACCACCCCCGAGACCCTGGAGCGGGACCTCGCCGAGGCCCTGAGGACACCGGGCCCGTCCGTGGTCGTCCTCCCGGCGGTCCTGCGGATGTTCGCGCCGACCCACCTGGACTGAGTCCGGCCGCGGCACCGCTTCCCGCGACGGCACGTCCACCGGGGCGTCCCGTCCGCCGCGGGTACCCCGTCCGCCGTCCGCCGGGCGTGTCCCGTCCGCGCCCCGGCCGTCGTGCGAGGGGAGTCCACGGCTCCCCCCGTGACGGCCGGACGGCGCGGGCGGGCCGTTCAAGGGACCCGGGACCACGGGTGCCCCGGCACCGCCGGCCGGGGACCGGGTCCCCTGCGCCGCCGAGGACCGGAGACGCGAACGCGCCCCGGCACGCCGTGGGTTGCAGCACCGTGGTGTGGGTGAGCAGAGCGTCCGGGCACATGCGGTACGTGCAGGACGCGGCCCGCCCCTGGAACGAGCACCGTGAGGTCTCTTTCCCCGCGGGTCTGCGAGGTGCCGGGGTCGTGGGGACGGGCGGGGTGCCGCTCGGCGCCGGGACCGCCGGCCGCGTCCGCACCCGGCCGGATGCAACCGGTGCCGGACGGACTGCGGGAGACCTCCAGGGCGCGGCGCCGGAGGTGCCCGGGCGTGCCGAGGGCGGTGGCCGACGGCGGTGTGACGATCGTGCGGTACCGGCAGTGATCGTCTCCGTCGCCTCGTCGGGCCGCATCCGCCGGCAGCCACCTCCGCCGGCAGCCACCTCCGCCGGTCTCCGGAGCCTCCCGGCGGACGGCCGGTGCTTCACGAGCCGGTCCGGGATGCGGGTGCGGGCAGAGGCGCACCGGGTGGTGCCGGGGGCCGCCGGAACCTCCTGCCCGGGCCCTCCCGCCGGTCGTCCGCCGTCCGTCACCGCGGGGTGGAGGCCCAGGGGGCGAGCAGGTCGCGCAGCAGTTCGGCGAAGGCGTTGTCCAGGGTGCCCTCCCGGAGCCGGTCGCCGACGGCCTCGGGGCACAGGGCGGCCGGCCGGGCGATCCACAGGATCTTCCAGGGCCTGGAACCCAGTTCGGGGTCGCCCCGGACGCCGCCGTGCGGGTGGAGGGGGTACAGCAGGTCGCCGATGCGTTCCACCGCGATCTGCATCAGCGGGCCCTCCACCGCCGTGTACGCCGCCGAGAAGGCCTCGGGGGAGGACCGTGCGACGGCAGCCGTGGTCGGGTGGCGGCGGACGGTCCGGACGACCTCCGTCAGGTGCGCGGTGATCCCCGGAACGGTGCCGTCGCTCGGGCGGGCTCGGTGCGCCGTGTCGAAGGCCTGCGCCAGCTCCGCCTGCAGCGCGCGCAGGTGGAGTGCGGAGGCGGTCTTCCAGTTGCCGTAGAGGAAGGACCGTGTGGTTCCGCAGCCGCGGGCGATGGCAGTCAGGGACACGTCCAGACCACCGGTGCGCATGAGGGTGCGCACCGTGCTGATCACGTGCCCCGTGCTGTAGGGGTTGTGGCCGTAGGAGAAGCGCGAGCTCATGACGGCCACTGTGCTGAAAGGCGCGGACAGTGGGCGGCGGAATGTCGCTTGGGCACTCACATGAGCGATGTGTGGACAGTGAGGGCTGAAGTGTTCACGCTTTTCGGTGAGGGTGTCAGTCCTTGAGGGCGGCGACGAACGCAGCCCAGCCGGCCGCCGAGAAGACCACCGCCGAGTCGGCGACGGCGGCGTCCTGCTCGGGCAGGAAGCTGCTCAGCACGTTCCCCGTCCCCAGCGCCGCGTCCAGCCGGCGCGCGTCCTCCTTCGACGGCACCCGGCGGCCCGCCCCGATGTGGGCGATGTGCGAACGCGTCGTGATCGCCCGGTCGGCCAGCTGCTGCTGGGACAGGCCCGCGCTCTCGCGCCGCCCCTTCAGCCAGTCGCCGTAGACGCTGCGCAATCCGCCCACCTCCGTGGGACGAAAGTTCTGTCACCAGCTCCCCTCCGGCGAGCCTGGCCCCGCCCGTCTCACCCCGTGAGGGAATCGCCACGCCGGGTGACTCCGCCGTGACCGGCGACGGACGGTCGGCGGCGCCCGGTCCGAGGTGGCCACCGGAACGATCAGAGGGTCCACGACATGAACAGCCATCGCACCGCCCGCCTCCTCGCACCGCTGCTGCGGCCCCTGCCGTCCGGCCGCGGTCGGCACCGTCGCGGCGCGGCCCCGCCCGGTCGGCGGGCCCGCGCCGAGGCGCCGACCGTCCGGCGGTCGGGGGAGCCTCCCCTCCGGGGCGAGGACAACCCACTGGTCCGCCCCTACCTCGTGGCCCACGAGCGCGGGGAGGGGGCCCGGCGGCAACGGGCCCGGCGCCGCACGCTGTGGCTCGCCGTGCACGGGCTCGACGTCGGGCCGCGGACCCTCCACGGTGCGGAGGCGACGGCATGAGGAACGGAGACGACGAGGTGCGGCTCCTGCCCTGGACGGGACCGGAGGGCAAGCCCTGCTACCTCGTCACGGACGGGAACGGCTACCTCTCCCGCCTCGCCGACACCGTCGAACAGGTGCAGCTCGCCATGGCCGACGATCTCCTCGGTCACGCGGCGGACCTGCTGGGCGACCGCCGCGCGACCGCGGACCAGCTCCGGTTCCTGCCGGCCCGCATGCACGAGTCGCCGACCGACGTGCGCCGGATCGCCGGGAGCCGGGGCGCCCGCCCGGCTACCAGATCGCCTCGACCCACTCCGGGTGGTCGATGAACGGGTTCCGGTTGTGCTGGTAGGAGTCGAAGATGACGTCGTTGCGGCGCTTCTCGAAGGCGCTCGGCGGGTCCTGCTCGTGCCACCGCTTCAGCACCGAGAGGCGGCCGTGGTACGGGGCGCTGCCGTTGGTGACGGTGTCGTTGGGCTCCAGGTCGGGCCAGCCGTCCGTGCCCTCGTAGCGCACCGCCATGTAGAGGATCATGCGGGCCACGTCGCCCTTGACCTCGTCGCGGGGCTCGAAGGAGTCGGAGTCGGTCAGGCTGCCGCCGCCGCCGGCGACCGCGCTGCCGCCGTCGTCGAAGTCCTTGTTGCCGCGGATCGAGTTGACCCGGACGTCCTCGGGGCGCAGGTGGTGCAGGTCGGTGCCGGGGCCGGTGGAGGTGCCGAAGTCGCCGTGGGACTTGGCCCACACGTGCTCGCGGTTCCAGTCGCCCGTGTTCCCGCCGTTGAGGGACTTGCTGCGGGAGGTGCCCGAGTACAGCAGGATCACGTTGTCGCTGTTGGCCGGGTCCTGGTCGGTGACCTTCAGGGCGTTCCAGACGGCCGAGTACGACAGCTTCGTCTGGTCGCTGATGATCGTGTGCAGGGAGTCCTTCAGCGCCGGGCCGGCCTTGCCGATCGCGTCGGCGTAGTAGGCGTCGTCGTACGCGGTGGCCGCCGTGCCGGCGGTCGTCGTGGCGCCGGCGGTGGGCGCGGTCAGGGCGGGAACGGTGAGACCGACCAGGACGGCCGAGGTGGCCAGGGCGAGGCCCTTCCAGCGGCGGCGTATGGGTGTCACGGGCATGCGGGCGTCCGATCTACGCGAGTTGACTGAGCGACCGCGCAAAGCGTGACATGGACATGTATGCAGGCAGGTGAAGGAGGGGTGTCGGTCGTGTGGCGGTAGGACGTGCGCCGGCGGAAGCGCCCGCCGACGGCCCCCCCCCCCCGCGGCGGACGCCTCCCCCCCGCGGGGGGGACCGCGTGTCCTCCCGGCCCCCTACCCCCCCCACCCCTCCCGTCCGGCCCAAAAAA
>NZ_JBVITR010000067.1:0-12754 GCF_055574875.1 Streptomyces sp. NPDC034670 | reverse complement strand
AAAAGCCGTAATATACACTCGCGCGCAGGCCGGTGGGGAAGGGGTTTCGGCCGTTGGTGGTGAGGATGTCCACCCGCGCACCCCCCCCCCCACCCCCCCCCCCCCCGCCGCCCCCCCCCCCCCCCGGGCGGCGGCGACCGGGTCCCGTCCGGCCCGCTCGCCCCCGCGCCCCGTACGTGCCGTCCCGAACGGTGCGGAGGGATGAAATCCGCTCCCGGTGGTGTTGGTGCCTTCCGGCAGATCAGGACGATCGGAGGGCACCGCGTGACACCGCAACGGGGATGGGCACGGCGACTGGCCGGATACGCGTGGCGTCATCCCAAGGACGTCGTGCTCGCGCTCGGCGCCTCCCTCGGCGGGATGGCCGTGATGGCGCTGGTCCCGCTGATCACCAAGGTGATCATCGACGACGTGATCGGCGGTGACAGCCGCGCCATGGCCCCCTGGGCGGGCGCCCTGATCGGCGCCGCGCTCGTCGTCTACGTCCTCACCTACGTCCGCCGCTACTACGGCGGCCGGCTCGCCCTCGACGTCCAGCACGACCTGCGGACCGAGATGTACGGGACGATCACCCGGCTCGACGGCCGCCGCCAGGACGAGCTGAGCACCGGGCAGGTCGTCGGCCGCGCCACCAGCGACCTCCAGCTGATCCAGGGCCTGCTCTTCATGCTGCCGATGACCATCGGCAACCTCCTGCTGTTCCTGCTCTCCCTGGTGATCATGGCGTGGCTGTCGCTGCCGCTCACCCTCGTCGCCCTCGCCGTCGCCCCCGCCCTGTGGTGGATCGCCAAGCGCAGCCGCACCCGGCTGCACCCCTCCACCTGGTACGCCCAGGCCCAGGCGGCCGCCGTGGCCGGCGTGGTCGACGGCGCGGTCGGCGGCGTCCGCGTGGTGAAGGGCTTCGGGCAGGAGGACCAGGAGACCGGCAAGCTGCGCGAGGTCGGCCGGCGGCTGTACGCGGGACGGCTGCGCACCATCCGGCTGAACGCGAGGTACACCCCCGCCCTCCAGGCCGTCCCGGCGCTCGGCCAGGTGGCGATGCTGGCGCTCGGCGGATGGCTCGCCGTCCGCGGGAACGTCACGCTGGGCACGTTCGTCGCCTTCTCCACCTACCTCGCCCAGCTCGTCGGCCCGGTCCGGATGCTCGCCATGGTGCTCACCGTCGGCCAGCAGGCCCGCGCGAGCACCGAGCGCGTCCTGGAGTTGATCGACACCGAGCCGTCCCTGACCGACGGCACCAGGGAACTGCCCGCCGACGCCCCCGCGACCGTCGAGTTCGACGACGTCTCCTTCGGCTACGACCCGGAGCACCCGGTCCTGGACGGCCTCTCCTTCGAGATCCGCCCCGGCGAGACCCTCGCCGTCGTCGGCTCCTCCGGCTCCGGCAAGTCCACCGTCTCCCTGCTCCTGCCGCGCTTCTACGACGTCACGCGCGGCGCGGTCCTCGTCGGCGGCCACGACGTGCGCGAGCTGACCACCGCGTCCCTGCGGGCGGCGATCGGACTGGTCCCCGAGGACTCCTTCCTCTTCTCCGACACGGTCCGCAACAACATCGCCTACGGCCGCCCGGACGCCACCGACGAGCAGATCGCCGCCGCCGCCCGCGCGGCCCAGGCCGACCGGTTCATCACCGAGCTGCCCGACGGCTACGACACCACGGTCGGCGAGCACGGCCTGACCCTGTCCGGCGGCCAGCGCCAGCGCATCGCCCTCGCCCGGGCGATCCTCACCGACCCGCGCCTGCTGGTCCTGGACGACGCGACCTCCGCCGTGGACGCGCGCGTCGAGCACGAGATCCACGAGGTGCTCCGGGAGGTCATGCGGGGGCGCACGACCCTGCTGATCGCCCACCGGCGCTCCACCCTCAATCTCGCCGACCGCATCGCGGTCCTCGACGCCGGGCGGCTCGCCGACATCGGCACCCACGAGGAGCTCCAGCGGCGCTCGGCCCTCTACCGCCGGCTGCTCACCGACCCCGACGAGCTCGGCGCCGTCTCCCCGGGCCACACCCCGCCCGCCGGGCCCCGGGGGGCCGAGGAGGCGGACACCTCCGTCCGCGCGGAGCTGGACGCCGAGTTCGACGCCGAGCGCGGCGTCACGCCCCGGCTGTGGACCGGCGACCGCGAGCCCAAGGACACCGCCCTGGCCGGCACCCCGGCCACCCCGGAACTCCTCGCCCAGGTCGAGGCGCTGCCCCCGGCGACCGACGTCCCCGACGTCGACGAGGCCCGCGCCGTCCGGCCCGAGGACTCCTACGGCCTGCGCCGGCTGCTGCGCGGCTTCGGCCTGCCGCTCCTGGTCAGCCTCGGCCTGGTCGCCGTGGACGCCGGCATGGGCCTGCTGCTGCCGGTGCTGATCCGGCACGGCATCGACCAGGGCGTCACCCAGGTGTCCCTCGGCGCGGTCTGGGCCGCCTCGCTGCTCGCCCTGCTCACCGTGGCCGTCCAGTGGGCCGCGCAGGTCGGCGAGATGCGGATGACCGGACGCACCGGCGAACGCGTGCTGTACGCGCTCCGGCTGAAGATCTTCGCCCAGCTCCAGCGGCTCGGCCTCGACTACTACGAGCGCGAGCTGACCGGCCGGATCATGACCCGGATGACCACCGACGTCGACGCCCTGTCGACGTTCCTGCAGACGGGCCTGGTGACGGCGTTCGTCTCGGTGGTCACCTTCTTCGGCATCATGGTCGCCCTGCTGGTGATCGACGTGCAGCTCGCCCTGGTCGTCTTCGCCACCCTGCCCCCGCTGATCGTCGCCACCTGGTTCTTCCGCCGGGCCAGCGTGAAGGCGTACGAGCTGGCCCGCGAACGCGTGTCCGCGGTCAACGCCGACCTGCAGGAGTCGGTGTCCGGGCTGCGGATCGTGCAGGCCTTCCGCCGGGAGGGGGACGGCGTCCGCCGGTTCGGCGAGCGCAGCGCGAGCTACCGCAGCGCCCGGATCCGGGGCCAGTGGCTGATCTCGGTGTACTTCCCGTTCGTGCAGTTCCTGTCCGCGATCGCGGCGGCGGCGGTCCTGGTCGTGGGCGGCGCCCGGGTCGACGACGGGACGCTGGCGATCGGCTCGCTGGTGGCGTACCTGCTCTACATCGACCTGTTCTTCGCCCCCGTGCAGCAGCTCTCCCAGGTCTTCGACGGCTACCAGCAGGCGTCCGTCTCGCTCGGCCGCATCCAGGAGCTGCTGCGCGAGCCGACCTCCACCGAGCCCGCCGGCAAGCCGGTCGCCGTGCCGTCCCTGCGCGGGGAGATCGCCTTCGAGGACGTGCACTTCGCCTACGCCCCCGGCGACCGGGCGGAGAACGCGGAGAGCACGGGGAACGCGAAGAACGGAGGGAGCGCGGAGAGGACGGAGAAGGCGCTCAGCGGGATCGACCTGCGCATCCCCGCCGGGCAGACCGTCGCCTTCGTCGGCGAGACCGGCGCCGGGAAGTCCACCCTGGTCAAGCTGGTGGCCCGGTTCTACGACCCCACCGGCGGCAGGGTCACCGTCGACGGCACGGACATCAGGGACCTGGACCTCACGGCGTACCGGCGCCGGCTCGGCGTCGTCCCGCAGGAGGCGTACCTCTTCCCCGGCACCGTCCGCGACGCCATCGCCTACGGCCGCCCGGACGCCACCGACGCCGAGGTGGAGGCGGCGGCCCGCGCGGTCGGCGCGCACGAGATGATCGCCACGCTGGAGGGCGGCTACCTGCACGAGGTCGCCGAGCGCGGCCGCAACCTCTCCGCCGGGCAGCGCCAGCTGATCGCGCTGGCCCGCGCCGAACTCGTCGACCCGGACATCCTGCTGCTCGACGAGGCCACGGCCGCGCTCGACCTGGCCACCGAGGCCCAGGTCAACCAGGCCACCGACCGGCTGGCGGGCCGCCGCACCACCCTGGTCGTCGCCCACCGCCTGACCACCGCCGCCCGCGCCGACCGGGTGGTCGTCCTGGACCACGGGCGGGTCGTGGAGGACGGCACGCACGAGGAGCTGCTGGCCCGCGACGGCCGGTACGCGGAGCTGTGGCGGACGTTCATCGGGCGGACCGAGCCGGAGGAGCCGGTCGGGGCGGTGCGCTGAACCGCTCCCGCGCACCCGCTCCCGTGCCCCTGTTCCCGTGCGTCCGCGCCCGCGCACCCGCTTCCGTGGTGCCCGCGCACCCGCTTCCGTGACGACCGCGCAACCGTCCGGCATACGCCGTGCGTCCGTACCTCCGTACGTCGTTGGTCGCGGCAGACGCGGTACGGGGAGGAACGACACGTGGGCAGTGGAGCGATACGCCGGCGCCTCGCGCCCGTCCTGGCCGTGCTGACCGCCTCGGGCCTGCTCGCCGTCGCCGCTCCGGGCGAGGCGCAGGCCGCCGCGCCCTGCCCCGGGCGCAAGGTGCGGACCCTGTCCTTCTCCACCGGCTCCGTGGCCGTCCACAAACGCGGCGGCTACGTCTGCGCCGTCACCCTCGCCAAGAAGCCCGGCACCCGGCGCGCGATGTCGGTGAGCGTGCGGGCGCGCGGCGGCCGGCCGGTCGTCGACGAGGGCCGCTTCACGCGCCACGCGGGCCCGGTGACCGTGCACGCCGGCCGCCGCTGCGTCTGGGTGAAGGGCAGGGTCGGCGGCGGGTCCGTCAGCTCCGGCTGGATCCTGTGCTGACCCGGGTATTCCCCTATGTCCCCTGGTGCTGCGGGGAGTTGGTCCGCTAGCTTCCGGCGCACATCTGTCTCACAGGGGAGTGCGCATGCGCAAGGCGCTCAGATGGCTGCTGGCGCTCACGGTGCTCATAGGCACCATGGGCACGGCCCGGGCGGCCACCGCCGCCGAGCCGGAGGCCACCGGGACCACCGGGACCGCCAGTACCGCCGGCACCGTCGACATCAAGGAGAGACTGCTCTCCGTTCCGGGCATGAGCCTGATCGAGGAGAAGCCCTACACCGGCTACCGCTTCTTCGTCCTGAACTTCACCCAGCCGGTCGACCACCGCAGGCCCGCCAAGGGCACGTTCCAGCAGCGGATCACCGTGCTGCACAAGGACGTCACCCGGCCGACCGTCTTCTTCACCGGCGGCTACGGCGTCTCCACGACGCCCCGCCGCAGCGAGCCGACCCAGATCGTGGACGGCAACCAGGTCTCCATGGAGTACCGCTTCTTCACCCCGTCCCGGCCCGACCCGGCCGACTGGTCCAAGCTGGACATCTGGCAGGCCGCCAGCGACCAGCACCGCATCTTCGAGGCGCTGAAGGGGATCTACCCCGAGAACTGGATCTCCACCGGAGGCTCCAAGGGCGGCATGACCGCCACCTACTACGAGCGCTTCTACCCGCGCGACATGGACGGCGTCGTCGCCTACGTCGCCCCCAACGACGTGGTGAACGAGGAGGACTCGGCCTACGACCGTTTCTTCCGCACCGTCGGCACCGAGGAGTGCCGCGACCGGCTGAACGCGGTGCAGCGCGAGGCGCTGGTGCGCCGCGCGCCGCTGACGGAGCGGTACGCGGCGTACGCCGCCGAGCACGGCTACACCTTCGACACCATCGGCAGCCTGGACCGGGCGTACGAGGCCGTCGTCCTCGACTACGTGTGGGGCTTCTGGCAGTACAGCACGACGGCGGACTGCGAGCGGATCCCGGCGGACGCGAAGAACGCCACCGACGACGAGATCTGGACCTCGATCGACACGATCTCCGGGTTCTCATTCTACACCGACCAGGGCCTGAGCCCGTACACGCCGTACTACTACCAGGCCGGTACGCAGCTGGGCGCGCCGACGATCCGCTTCCCGCACATCGAGAAGAAGTACATCCGCTACGGCTACCAGCCGCCGCGCAACTTCGTCCCCCGCTCGATCCCGATGAGGTTCGAGCCCTCGGCCATGCGGGACATCGACACCTGGGTCCGCCACCACGCGCGGCAGATGCTGTTCGTCTACGGCGAGAACGACCCGTGGGGCGCCGAGCCGTTCCGCCTGGGACACGGGGCGCGCGACTCCCACGTCCTCACCGCCCCCGGCATGAACCACGGTGCCAACGTGGCCGGACTGGTCGAGAAGGAGAAGGCGTTCGCCACGGCCCGCATCCTCGACTGGGCGGGCGTCGCCCCGAGCGCGGTCCGGGAGAACCCGGCGGCGGCGAAGCCGCTGGCGAAGTTCGACGCCAAGCTCGACCGGCGCGGC
This sequence comes from Streptomyces sp. NPDC034670, assembly GCF_055574875.1. Lineage (NCBI taxonomy): Bacteria > Bacillati > Actinomycetota > Actinomycetes > Kitasatosporales > Streptomycetaceae > Streptomyces > Streptomyces sp. NPDC034670. The sequence goes on along the minus strand of NZ_JBVITR010000067.1, from coordinate 6,612 downwards.
GTCGAGCGGGAGCGCACCCTGCGCCCGTAGGAACGCCGCCGGGGCGGGACTACACCGGGAGGGCGCAGCCCACCGGCGAGGTGCCGCCCAGCCGGACGTAGAGGGCCGTGGACGCCGGGCACGCGGACCGGGTGTCCACGGCCTTCGTCACCTTGTACTCCGGCTTCCGCTTCCCCGTGCCGTCGCAGGCCGTCTCGCGGACCCTGCCGTCGCCCAGGCCGTAGACGCAGTCGCCGACGATGGTGCGCGGACCGCCCCCGCCGCCCGGGTCGCCGGGGTGCGGGGGCTGGAGGTTGCGCATGCAGGCGTAGCCCCGCGGCACCGCGCCGTCGCCGTCCTCGTCGAGGGAGGGGCGCTGCTCGCTGATGTGCAGCACGAAGTCCGTGGTGGCGGGGCAGCGCGGTCCCTCGCGCACGGTGCCGTCGTGGCGGGCGACCACCCGGGCCGCCGCCCGTTCGCTCGTGCAGGGCACCTCGGTGAAGCGGGTCCGGCCGAACGAGCTGCACTCGTCCACCGCGAGGAACACCGCCCCGTACCCGGACGGCCGGACCGGCGCCGGCGACGTCACCCGCCCGCCCGGCCGGCCCTCCCCCTCGCTCCCGCCGCCCGGCGCGCTCTGGCAGCCCGTCAGCAGCACCGCGCACACCGCCGCGAGCGCGGCCCGCGCTCCCCACCCGTTCTTCACGTGCATCGTCATCCCCCGGACACCCCCGCCCAGCGTGGCCCGGCCCACCGGACCGCGCCAGACGTGCGGGACGCTTTCACCCCATCGGGGAGAGCAAGCCGGGTGCGTGACGTACCGGCGCCCCGTCCAAGGGGGGGCACACGGCCTGTGGACACCCCGGCTCCTAATTCAGCCAGAATGGCGAATTCCTGGGGCTCCATTCTTCTTAAAAGGAAGATCGGCTATATATGTCGTGAAGTGGATCTATTGGATTCCCTTGTGCGGGTGCGTCGCGTCCGCGAACGCGTCGTACGGGCGGCCGAACCGACGCGTCCCTGGGTGCGGGAGTAACCGGTTTGCGGTCCTTCGTGGGTGCGGATTTGCTCAGATCTATGGATGGAATGCGTGGTTCTCTTGCTATCCTTGGTCTGCTTTTTCGGGGGGCGCGGTGGCGGCACAGTGCGGTGTCGAATTAAAGACTTGACACCAAGACATCCCATGCTGCAGATGCTTTTTCAGGTCTGTGCCATGCCTTCCCGGACCCATTGCTCCGGCGGTGGTCCTCATTGCTCCTGTGCGGTATCCGGGGCCATCCGCCCTCAAGGGAAGGACACCTGTCATCAGACGCGCACCCAAGATCGCGGTGACTGCACTCGCCGCACTCGCTGCGGCCGGAGGCTTTTCCAGCCTCGCATCTGCGGAGCCCCCTTCCGCGCCCCCGGCGGCCGGCGACGTGCCTTACGCCGTGGAGGACTTCAACTACCCCGGCGCGGACCGGATCCGGTCCTCCATGGGGATCGAGCTGAAGCGGGGAGACGGACGCGTCCTGCTGGTCGAATGCGACCAGCAGGCGGACCAGATCCGAGTGTTCGCGGTCGCCGACGCGGGCTCCGGAAGGCGGGGGACCTACTGCTTCGAGGCCACCTCCGACTCCGGCTACCTCACTCTCGAGCTTCCGCGGGTATTCGCGTTGGAGGCCGGCGAGCAGCCGATCAGCGCCGACCTGACCGCGGGGGGCCAGACTCAGACGGTCGACGTACCCGAAGGCGGATTCAAGTCCGTGGGCGAAGGAACGGTGGGCGGCGCCCAGTCCGTCCTGGTCGAAATACGCGTCACCGGCTGATGCGGTCGCCGGCCGGTTCCCGTACGGCTCCGTACGCGCTCGCACGGCCGGACTCCGCCACACACCCCGTGAACGCGACGACGGCCCAGCGGGTCCTGCCCCCACGATGGGAAAAGGGCGGGGCCCGCTGACGCCTTTTAGGGCGCGACACTTCTGAACGGGTCGTCGGCCGCCCTTTCGTTCCCGTCCGGACCGGGGTCAGGAACGCCGAATTGAAGGAGCCTCATGAAATGGAAAAGGCGACGACTCTCCGGAAAACGGAGACGTGCCGCCAGACGCATCTCGTTCGTCACCGCCGCGGCCGTCCTCTCCGGACTGCTCGTGGTGAACCCCGCCGCCGCCGAGGAGACACCTGACGCGACGGTGGAGCCCGTCCACCTGACCTCGCGTCAGCAGGTGGTCGACATCTGGGCCACCAGCGGCACCGAGGTCAGGGCCGCCGCCGCGGCCGCACTGGCCGGCTCCGACCAGGACATCGTCACCTTCCTGGCCACCTACGGGGACCTGGAGGCCCAGGACTACCGGGTCGAGGCGGCGCAGCTCGCGAGCCTCGGCGGGGAGAACACCCTCGCCGCCGTCCGCGAGGCGCTGGCCGGGGACGTCGGCGACCTGGCGCGCTTCATGAAGGAGGGGTGGGAGGAACCCTTCCAGCAGGACCAGAGGGTGCTCGTGGCCCGGGCGATCGCCGCCGGCGGACCCGAGGTCCAGGCCCGCGGCCGAGCCGCTCTCAACGGCACCGTGGAGGACGTGGCGGAGTTCCTCCGGGCCGGGTGGAGCGAAGCCCGGGACCAGGACGACCGCGTCCTGGTCACCCAGCTCGTCGCGGCGGGCGGCCCGCAGGTGCGGGCGGCCGGGCGACTGGCCCTGAGCGGCACCATGGACGACGTCCGCGAGTTCCTCGAGGTGGGCCAGTTCGTCGCGCGCAACCGCGACCAGGAACACGCCACCGTCGCGGAGCTGGCGAAGCAGGCGGAGAAGGCGGGCAGACTGGCCGCCACCGAGACCAGGGCCGCCGAAGAAGCCTCGGCCGACGCGGTGGAAGCGTCCAGGCAGGCCAAGGAAGCCGCTCAGAAGGCGGCGAAGGAGGCCGAGGCCACGAGGGAGGACTCGGCCGACGCCGCTCGTGCGGCCAACCGCGCGGCGAAAGCCGCTTCCGGTGCGGCCAAGGCGGCCCAGCGGGCCATCTCGGCCGCCAACGCGGCCAGCCGGTCCGCGCGCGTGGCGTCCGCGGCGGCGGCACAGGCAGCGGCTGCTGCCGCGGGCGCCGCCGACGCCGCGTCCAAGGCGCGCAACGCCGCCGCGGCGGCGGCCACCGACGCCACGCGGGCGGATGCCGCCAAGAAGGCCGCGGTCCAGGCGCGGGACGCGGCGCAGGGAGCCACCAAGGCAGCCGACGCCGCCGACCAGGCCGTGAAGGCCGCCACCGCCGCGGGCAAGGCGGCCCTCTCCGCGGCCAGCGCCGGCAGCAATGCCGCCGCCGCGGCCGACGCCGCCGTGCTCGCGGGCCAGTTCGCGGGGCAGAGCAGCACCGCGGCCGCGAACGCGCGGGCGGCGGCCGCCTCGGCCCACCGCCAGGCCGCGGAGGCCAACCGGGCCGCCAACGCCGCCGAATCGCTCGCCCGCAAGGCGGCCACGGCGGCCGGACAGGCCCGCGACGCCGCTCGGTCCGCCGCGGAACACGCCAGGAAGGCGGCGGACGCCGCGGACGACGCGGCGGAGCACGCCGGCGAAGCCGCCTGGGCGGCCGAGAGGTCCAGGGTTCACGCCAACGCGGCGACGGAGGCGGCGAACACCGCCTCGCAGGCAGCCGAACAGGCGGGCGACGTCTACGCGCTGGCCCGTGAGGTCGAGGCGGAGGAACTGCTCGTCCGCACCAACGCCGGCATCGCCAGGGCCCGCGACCTCAAGGCCGAGGAGGAGGCGCAGGAAGCCCGGCGCACCGCCCGGGCCGAGGCGGTGGAGGAGGCGCGCCGCACCGCCGAGGACCTCGCGCGCCGGGCCCAGCAGGGCACGGACGACGAGGAGATCGCCGGGCTGGGCCGGCAGCTGGCGCTGTCGGACCTGGAGAACGGCGGACCCTGGCTGCGCGCGGCCGCCCAGAACGCCCTGGGCGAGGACACCGCGGGCGTCGTCGCCTACGTGCTCACCGGACGTGCGGACGCGCAGGCGCGGGACGACCGCGCCGATGTCGAGCGGCTGGCGGAGGAGAGCGCCGTCAAGGAGGTCCGCGACGCCGCCGAACTGGCTCTGGACGGTGACGCCGCCGCGGTGAGCGCCTTCCTGCGCCAGGGACAGTACGACGCGGGCAGCGAGGCCTTCCGCGTGGAGGTGGCCAAGGCCGCGGACGCGGGCGGTCCCGTCGTCAAGGAGAAGGCCCGGCAGGCGCTGAACACGGCGACCACCGACGCCTACCGCACGTTCCTCACCTCCACGCTGGCGGAAGCGCGCGAGCAGGACGAGAGGGTCCGGGCCGCCCAGCTGATCGACAGCGGCACCCCCGAGGTCCGGGCGGCCGCGCGCATCGCGCTGGAGGGCCCCGCACACCTGCTGCACCAGTTCGTCGAGACCGGCCAGTACACCGCTCAGCGCAAGGACCTGCTGGCCCTCACCCACCAGCAGCAGGTGCTCAACCTCGTCGCCGAGGCGGGCCGGGTCGCCGCCGCGGCACAGGCGGACGCCGCCCGGGCCCAGGCCACGGCGGCAACCGCCCGGCAGGCCGCTGCCGAGGCCCAGGGGTGGCGCGACAAGGCCGAGAAGTCCGCCGCCGAGGCGGCGGGGTACGCCACGCAGGCGGACCGGCACGCCAAGGACGCGGAAGCCTCCGCGAAGCGGGCTGCCGATTCCGCGAGGACGGCACGCGCCGCGGCCCAGCGGGCCGACAGCTCGGCCCGCCAGGCGGCGGTCGCGGCCAGCGACGCCACGGTGTCGGCGGAACTGGCGCAGACCTCGGCCGGCATGGCCTGGGCGTCGGCCAACGCGGCGAAGGCGTCCGCGCAGCGGGCCGGGAAGAGCGCGGCCGAAGCCCTCGGCGCGGCGACGGACGCGTTCGTCGCCGCGGTCAAGAAGTACCGGGAGGAGGAGGAGCAGCGGCGCCGCGAGGCCGTGGCCAAGAAGGAGGCCGCGGAGAAGCAGGGCGTCACCCCGGCCGAGCTGTACCGGTGCGGGATCCTCGGGTGCGAGGCCGTCGAGAATCCCGGGCGCTGGTGCCAGCATCACGAGGTGTACTGCGAGATCCTGGCCCTCGGCCCCTCCGTGGAGGCGTTCGGCAAGGGCCTGTGGGAGTTCGAGAAGAACATCCTCGGACTCGGCGAGCTGGAGAACTGCGCGCGCAAGGGCGACCTCTGGGCCTGCTGGGAGCTGCAGAAGGACGTCGTCATGACGTCCAAGCTCCGCGGGCTGACCCTTGCCTACCGGGCCCTGCGTCAGGCGACGCGAGGCTGCACCCAGTGCTTCGCCGCCGGCACGCCCGTGCTCATGGCCGACGGCAGTCACAAGCCGATCGAACAGGTGCAGGCCGGGGACCTCGTCCACGCCACGGACCCGCTGACCGGTGAGAGCGGTGCCCGCAGGGTGACGGACCAGATCGTCACCCGCGGGGACAAGCACCTCACCGCCGTCACCATCCGCGGGCCGACCGGCGACCGGGGCGAGATCACGGCCACCGAGGACCACCCGTTCTGGAGCACCGGCTTGCGCACCTGGGTGGCCGCGGCGGACCTGCGCCCCGGCGACACCCTGCGGACCGGCGGCGGATCCGCGGCGACGGTCCTCGCCCACCGCACCTCCGTCCAGCGGATCACCACCTACGGCCTCACGGTGGAGGATCTCCACGCGTTCCACGTGGTGGCCGGCCGTACTCCGGTGCTGGTCCACAACAGCGAGTGCAAGATCCTCGTCCTGGGGGTCAACGAGCACATCGACGACGCGACCAGGAACGTTCCGGGTGGGTACAACCACATGGATCCCTCCCTCCAGACGGTGGAGGGCTACCTCCCGGGAGGAATCCCCTACACCAAGTGGATGAGCCTGGTGGACGACGCGATGCGCAGCAACCAGAAGATCGCCATCAGTCTCAAGGGTTTCGACCCCCCGAACGGCACGTGGCAGCAGAAGTTCGACCTCGCCGTGCGCAACGGGCAAGGGTCCAACTGGAGGTCCACCGAATGGGAGCTGGGCCGACTCGAGTACTACTACCGCACCGAGAAGCTCGACTGGGACAATGTGAGGTTCTACGACGACCACGGGAAAGAGATTCCCAAGGACGCCATCAAGCCGCCGCTGCGTCCGGGAGGGAAGCGGGATTGAGGATGGAGTACTCCTCCGACCGGCATTTCACGGTGTGGCAGTACACGGCCGCCCATCACCGGCGGATCCTGCTGCGCAGTTCACGCCGCACCGCGTCCGACACCCGGATCGATCTCCACGTCGGTGGCGTCAGCGCGTTGCTGGTGCGCCCCTCCTACCGGGGGATCACGGTGCGTGAGGGAACGGAGGAGGACGAGGAGAGGGTGACGGCGATCCTCGGTCCGCAGGTCTTCGCGCGCGGAGAGCGGCTGCACGTCATCGGTGAGGGCCGGATGACGGGCTTCATCGCGGGCGGGCCGCTCGAACACCACGAGACCCGGGCCGCCGATTCCGCACCCTCCGGTTTTCTCCCCATGCCTCCGACCGCATAGCAGGACCGGGGGGGGGGGGGGGGGGGGGGGGGGGGGGGGGGGGGGGGGGGGGGGGGGGGGGGGGGGGGGGGGGGGGGGGGGGGGGGGGGGGGGGGGAGTGGGGGGGGGGGGGGGGGGGTGGGGGAGGTGGACGTCAGCGTGGCAGAGCA
>NZ_JBVITR010000066.1:0-33822 GCF_055574875.1 Streptomyces sp. NPDC034670 | reverse complement strand
TCCCCCCCCCCCCCCCCCCCCCCCCCCCCCCCCCCCCCCCCCCCCCCCCCCCCCCCCCCCCACCCCCGCCCCCCCCCCCCCCCCCCCCCCCGGCCCGTGGTCGTGCGGGGCGGCCGCAGAGGCCAGTCGTAGATTCAGGAGAACCAAGCACCGTGCAGCTGGTAGTCGCTCGCATCGGCCGCGCCCACGGCATCAAGGGCGAGGTCACCGTCGAGGTCCGCACCGACGAGCCCGAACGGCGGCTCGCCCCCGGCGCGGTCCTGGCCACCGAACCGGCCTCGGCCGGCCCGCTGACCATCGAGACGGGCCGCGTCCACAGCGGCCGCCTCCTGCTGCGCTTCGAGGGCGTACGCGACCGCAACGCCGCCGAGGCGCTGCGCAACACCCTCCTGATCGCCGAGGTCGACCCGGAGGAACGGCCCGAGGACGAGGACGAGTACTACGACCACCAGCTGATCGACCTCGACGTCGTCACCGAGGACGGCGAGCAGGTCGGCCGGATCACCGAGATCTCCCACCTGCCCACCCAGGACCTCTTCGTGGTCGAACGTCCCGACGGCAGCGAGGTGTTCGTGCCGTTCGTCGAGGAGATCGTCACCGGGATCGACCTGAAGGAGCAGCGCGCGGTCATCGCCCCGCCGCCCGGCCTGATCGACGACCGGGCCGTCCGCGACGAAGACGCCGAGGAGCACGGCGCGCCCTCCCGGGACGAGGCCTAGATGCGTCTCGACGTCGTCACGATCTTCCCCGAGTACCTCGAACCGCTGAACGTCTCCCTCGTCGGCAAGGCACGCGCGCGCGGGCGGTTGAGCGTCCACGTGCACGACCTGCGCTCCTGGACCCACGACCGGCACCACACCGTCGACGACACCCCGTACGGCGGCGGTCCCGGCATGGTGATGAAGACCGAACCGTGGGGGGAGGCCCTCGACTCGGTCCTGGCGGACGGGTACGAGACCGGCTCCCGCGAGCCGGCCTTGATCGTCCCCACCCCCAGCGGCCGCCCCTTCACCCAGGAACTCGCCGTCCGCCTCTCCGAGCGCCCCTGGCTGATCTTCACCCCGGCCCGCTACGAGGGCATCGACCGGCGCGTCGTCGACGAGTACGCGACCCGGATGCCCGTGTACGAGGTGTCCATCGGCGACTACGTGCTGGCCGGCGGCGAGGCGGCCGTCCTCGTCGTCACCGAGGCCGTGGCGCGGCTGCTCCCCGGCGTCCTGGGCAACGCCGAGTCGCACCGGGACGACTCCTTCGCGCCCGGCGCCATGGCCAGCCTCCTGGAGGGCCCCGTCTACACCAAGCCGCCCGTCTGGCGGGACCGGGAGATCCCCGAGGTGCTGCTCAGCGGCCACCACGGGAAGATCGCCCGCTGGCGGCGCGACGAGGCGCTGCGGCGCACCACGGCGCACCGGCCCGACCTCATCGAGCGCTGCGCCCCCGAGGCCTTCGACAAGAAGGACCGCGAGATGCTGTCCGTTCTGGGCTGGGAGCCGGACCCGGAGGGGAAGCCGTACGGTCGATTTTGGCGCAGGACCGACGGCGTGGAAGAATAGGCCGCTGTTGTGCGCCGTCCGGCGTGCGCCCCTGCCGCAGGGGGACACGACGCCCGCCCCGCACCGCACATCCCCGAACCGACCTCCAGTTGCCGTTGATGACCTGCGGCATCAGCGAAGAAAGCAGACGAAATGTCTCACCTGCTCGACTCCGTCGACTCCGCGTCGCTGCGCAGCGACGTCCCGAACTTCCGCCCCGGTGACACCGTCAACGTCCACGTGCGCGTCATCGAGGGCAACCGCTCCCGTGTGCAGCAGTTCAAGGGCGTGGTGATCCGCCGCCAGGGCGCCGGCGTGCGCGAGACCTTCACGGTCCGCAAGGTCTCCTTCTCCGTCGGCGTCGAGCGCACCTTCCCGGTGCACACCCCGATCGTGGAGAAGATCGAGCTCGTCACCAAGGGTGACGTCCGTCGCGCCAAGCTGTACTACCTGCGCGACCTGCGCGGCAAGGCGGCGAAGATCAAGGAGAAGCGCGAGAGCTGAGCGTTTTACCGGAGTCGTACCGCGGCCGGATAGCATCTGGCCCCGATGGACACCGAAGCACAGCCGACGGAGCGCGACCGCTCCTCCCGCCCGACCGCATCCGAGGAGAACTCGGGGGCGCCGGGCCCGGAGGGGCGGTCGCGTTCCGCGTTGGGGCCACGCCTGAGGCGGTGGTTCCCCGGCGGGCGGGTCACGCTGACCCTGCTGCTCTGCCTGCTGTTCCTGCCGGCACTCAACACGTTCGTGGCGCGGCCCTTCCAGATCCCCAGCGGTTCCATGGAACCCGGATTGAGGGTCGGCGACCGCGTTCTCGTGAACAAGGTGGCCTACCGCTTCGGCGCCGAGCCGCTCCGCGGTGACGTGGTGGTGTTCGACGGCACCGGGTACTTCGGCGAGGCCGACTACATCAAGCGGGTCGTCGGGGTGGGGGGAGACCGGGTGGTCTGCTGCGACGAGGAGGGGAGGATCCGGGTGAACGGCCGGTCGGTCGACGAGTCGGGCTTCCTGTTCCCCGGCGACAGTCCCTCCACGGTGCCCTTCGACGTCGTGGTGCCCGACGGGCGCCTGTTCGTCCTGGGCGACCACCGCGGCGACTCCCGCGACTCCCGCGACCACCTCGGATCGCCCGGCGGCGGCATGATCCCGGTCCGCGACGTGATCGGCCGCGCCGACTGGATCGTCCTGCCCCTCGACCGCGCCACCCGGCTGCACCGCTCCGACGCCTACGCGCGCGTGCCCGCCCCGGGGGCGGACGCGACGCACCCGGTGGAGGGCGTCCATGGGTAACCGAGGCCGACCCCGCGGCGTCCCGGCCGGCGCCGCGCAGAACCCGTTGCCCACCGGCTACCGCCGCGCGGCCGGCCCGGCGGCCGGCCGCACGCGCGCCGAGCGGCGCAAGCTCCAGCGCAAGGTCAAACGGCGGCGCAGGCGCAGTGCCATCAAGGAGATACCCCTCCTCATCGGTGTGGCCGTCCTGATCGCGCTGGTGCTGAAGACCTTCCTCGTCCAGGCCTTCGTGATCCCGTCCGGCTCCATGGAACAGACGATCCAGATCGGCGACCGGGTGCTCGTCGACAAGCTCACCCCGTGGTTCGGTTCCCGGCCGCAGCGCGGGGACGTCGTCGTGTTCAAGGACCCCGGCGGCTGGCTCCAGGACGAGCAGACCACCCCGAAGAAGGACGACCCCGTCGGGATCAAGCAGATCAAGGAAGGGCTCACCTTCATCGGCCTGCTGCCGTCCGACAACGAGAAGGACCTGATCAAGCGGGTCGTCGGGGTCGGCGGCGACCGCGTCCAGTGCTGCGACGCGCAGGGGCGGGTCACGGTCAACGGCGTTCCCCTGGACGAGGACTACCTGTACCCCGGCAACGCCCCGTCCGCGACGCCGTTCGACGTCACGGTCCCCGAGGGGCGGCTGTGGGTGATGGGCGACCACCGGGCCAACTCCGCCGACTCCCGCTCCCACCAGGACACCGATTACGGCGGCACCGTCTCCGAGGAGCAGGTGGTGGGCCGGGCCGTGGTCATCGCCTGGCCGCTCGGCCGCTGGAGCACGCTCGAGGAACCGAGGGCCTACGCGTCCGTGTCGGACTCGGCCTCCGGGTCGACCGCTGCCGACCGGCGGTCGCATAGGGTTGCCCCGGACGACCCGAACGGAATGGTCCAGCTCCCGAGCCCTGCGGAACTCCCGCTCGTTATGGGAGTGGTGGGCCTGCGTCTCGCACGGCGCGGGCGGCGGCAGAGAGTGAGGAGTTGGCGTGGGGGATGCGGCGGTTGGCGCACGGTCCGGACACGAGGGCGAGGAGCGGCGTGGGCGTTCCCCGAGGGCGGCGTACCAGGCCGCGGACGACCCCGTGACCCCCGGGAGTCACACCCCGGCGGGTGGCGGCGACGGGCCCGGGGACCGGCAGCCCCCCACGGCGCAAGGGGGACCGGGCGGCGACGCCCCCCGGGCGAAGAAGCCCCGCTCCTTCTGGAAGGAACTGCCGATCCTGGTCGGTATCGCGCTGGTGCTGGCGCTGCTGATCAAGACGTTCCTGGTGCAGGCGTTCTCGATCCCGTCCGACTCGATGCAGAACACCCTCCAGCAGGGTGACCGCGTCCTGGTCGACAAGCTCACCCCCTGGTTCGGTTCCGAGCCCGAGCGCGGCGAGGTCGTCGTCTTCCACGACCCCGACAACTGGCTGGCGGGCGAGCCGACGCCCTCCCAGAACGCCCTGCAGCAGTTCCTCAGCTGGATCGGCCTGATGCCGTCCGCGGAGGAGAAGGACCTGATCAAGCGGGTCGTCGGAGTCGGCGGTGACACGGTCGAGTGCAAGGGCACCGGTCCGCTGAGGGTCAACGGCAAGGCGCTGAACGAGCCGTACGTCTACCCCGGCAACACGCCCTGCAGCCAGGACGACCAGGGCGGCCAGTTCAAGGTCGAGATCCCCGAGGGGTACATCTGGGTGATGGGCGACCACCGGCAGAACTCCCGGGACTCGCGGTACAACCAGGCCGACAAGAACCGCGGCATGGTTCCCGTGGAGGAGGTCGTCGGCCGCGCCGTCGTCATCGCCTGGCCCGTCAACCGCTGGGACAACCTGCCGGTCCCGGACACCTTCGACCAGCCCGGTCTGGACGCCCGGGCGCCGGCGGGCGCGGCCCTGTCGGTCGCGCCGCAGGGACTCGCGCTCGCCGGCGCGGTGCCGCTGGTGCTGCTGCGCCGCAGGTGGCGCGGGACCGGCGACGGCCGCTGAGCGGTCGCGGGGGGAGCGGCCCGGGAAGGGCTGCCCCCCGTCCGGTACCGCCGGGTAGGGTGCGGCCATGAGTGGTCGGAGCACGACGCACACGGTCCCCCGCGGGGGCCGGGCGGGCGGCAGGACCGGGCCGTGGCTGTCCGGACTGGCCGTCGCCCTGGGTCTGGTGCTGTTCCTCGGCGGTTTCGCCTGGGGAGCGGTGGTGTACCGGCCCTACGCCGTGCCCACCACGTCGATGGCGCCCACGATCGGCGCCGGCGACCGCGTGCTGGCCCAGCGCATCGACGGCGGTGACGTCCGCCGCGGTGACGTCGTCGTCTTCCAGGACGAGACCTGGGCGGACACCCCGATCCTCAAGCGGGTGGTCGCCGTCGGCGGCGACACCGTCTCCTGCTGCCGGGACGGCAGGCTCGAGGTCAACGGCAAGGGGATCGACGAACCGTACCTCTCCGGGGACACGGCGAGCGGGTCCGACGGCTTCCCGGAGGTGACCGTGCCGAAGGGCCGGCTGTTCCTGCTCGGCGACGAGCGCTCCGGTTCGGTCGACTCCACCGCCCACCTCGCCGACGCCGCGAACGGCACCGTGCCCCGCGGGGCCGTCGAGGCCCGGGTCGACGCCGTGGTCTGGCCGACGGGCGGCATGCTGGCGGCCGCCACCGGCTTCGAGCAGCTCGGCCCCCTCTCCTCGCCCGGCCCGCTGCGGACGATCACCGCGATGGTGGTCGCCGGTGCCGTCCTCGTCCTCGGCGGGGCCGCGTACGGTCCCCTGGCCGCGTGGGCGGGCAGGTCCCGGGCCCGGTCGAAGGCGGAGGCCGCCGGTGCCCGCTGAGCCGGCCCCGGTGGCCGGGGACCTCGCCGGGGGCGGACTGCGCAGGGTCGCCCGGGTCGTCCTGCTCGACCCGCGGGACCGCATTCTGCTGCTGCACGGCCACGAGCCGGACGATCCGGCCGACGACTGGTGGTTCACGCCCGGTGGCGGCGTGGAGGGCGACGAGACGCGTGAGCAGGCCGCCCTGCGGGAACTCGCCGAGGAGACCGGCATCACCGAGGTCGAGCTCGGGCCCGTCCTGTGGAAGCGGCGGTGCTCCTTTCCCTTCGCGGGCCGCCGCTGGCACCAGGACGAGTGGTACTACCTCGCCCGCACCGACCGGACGGCCACCGCGGCCACGGCGCTGACCGAGCTGGAGCGGCGCAGCGTCGTCGGAGCACGGTGGTGGACGTGCCCGGAACTGATCCGGGCTCATGAGACGGTGTATCCGACCAGACTCGCCGAGCTGCTGCGCACGCTGCTCGACGAAGGTCCCCCGGCCGGGCCCGTGACCCTGGACACCGAAGTCGTCTAGGGGTTCCGGGACTGGAGCACAATGGGGGGATCGCACGGCTGAAGGGGAACATGCCATGAGCGCCGAGGACCTCGAGAAGTACGAGACCGAGATGGAGCTGAAGCTCTACCGGGAGTACCGCGATGTCGTCGGTCTGTTCAAATACGTGATCGAGACCGAGCGGCGTTTCTATCTGACCAACGACTACGAGATGCAGGTGCACTCGGTCCAGGGTGAGGTGTTCTTCGAGGTGTCCATGGCGGACGCCTGGGTCTGGGACATGTACCGGCCGGCCCGGTTCGTGAAGCAGGTGCGGGTCCTGACGTTCAAGGACGTGAACATCGAGGAGCTCAACAAGAGCGATCTGGAGCTCCCGAGCGGGTGACGGAGTTGTCCACAGCCGCTGAGTTTCCCACCGGGATCCACTCCGCGGGGCGGGATGCGTGACGGTTGGCGCCGGAGGTGGTGCCGACATGAACGCACAACGGGCGCGCGGCGCACTCGGACGCTACGGCGAGGCGCTGGCCGCACGGCGGCTGGCCCAGGCCGGGATGACGGTGCTGGAGCGCAACTGGCGCTGCGGCAGGACCGGCGAGATCGACATCGTGGCCAGGGACGGGGACGTCCTGGTCGTCTGCGAGGTGAAGACCCGCAGGGCAGGGCCCTTCCAGCACCCCATGGAGGCGGTCACGCGGGCCAAGGCGACCCGGTTGCGCGGCCTGGCGCAACGCTGGCTCCAGGAACACGGGGGAGCGCCGCCCGGCGGCGTCCGCATCGACCTGGTCGGCGTCCTGCTGCCGGCCCGCGGCGCACCCGTCGTCGAGCACGTCCGGGGGGTGGCCTGAGATGGGGTTCGCCCGTACGTGCTCGGTCGCGCTGGTCGGCGTCGAGGGCGTGGTCGTGGAGGTCCAGGCCGACCTGGAACCGGGAGTGGCGGCGTTCACGCTGGTGGGGCTGCCGGACAAGAGCCTGACGGAGAGCCGGGACCGGGTCCGGGCGGCCGTGGTGAACTCCGGTGGCGAGTGGCCGCAGAAGAAGCTCACCGTGGGGCTCAGCCCGGCCTCGGTGCCGAAGGGCGGCAGCGGGTTCGACCTGGCGGTCGCCTGCGCGGTGCTCGGCGCCGCCGAGCGGATCGACCCGCGGGTGCTCGCCGACATCGTCATGATCGGCGAACTGGGGCTGGACGGCAGGGTGCGGCCGGTGCGCGGCATCCTGCCGGCGGTGCTGGCCGCGGCCGACGCGGGCTACGAGCAGGTGGTGGTGCCGGAGTGCGCCGCCGCCGAGGCCTCCCTGGTGCCGGACGTGTCCGTGCTCGGCGTCCGCAGCCTGCGCCAGCTGATCGCGGTGCTCACCGACGAGCCGGTGCCGGACGAGGCCCCCGACGAGCAGGGGCGTCCCGATCCGCTCCTGGCCGGCCTGCGGCTTCCCGGTACCGGAGCGGCCGCCGGCATGCACGTCGCCGGCGCGGCGCAGCACGACCACGGCCACGACCTCGCGGACGTGGTGGGCCAGCTCTCGGCACGGACGGCGGTGGAGGTGGCCGCGGCGGGCGGACACCACCTCTTCCTCGAGGGGCCGCCCGGCGCCGGCAAGACGATGCTGGCGGAGCGGCTGCCCTCGCTCCTGCCGCCGCTGGACCGCCAGGAGTCGCTGGAGGTCACCGCGGTGCACTCGGTGGCGGGCCTGCTGCCCCCGGGCAAACCGCTGATCGACGTCGCCCCCTACTGCGCACCGCACCACTCGGCCACGATGCAGGCGCTGGTGGGCGGCGGACCCGGGGTGGCGCGGCCCGGAGCGGTGTCCCTCGCGCACCGGGGCATTCTCTTCCTGGACGAAACACCCGAATTCAGCAGTCATGCCCTCGACGCGCTGCGCCAGCCGCTGGAGGCCGGGCACGTGGTCGTCGCGCGCAGCGCGGGCGTGGTGCGCTTCCCGGCGAGGTTCCTGATGGTGCTGGCCGCCAACCCCTGCCCCTGCGGACGCTTCTCGCAGACGAGCGACCCGTGCGAGTGCCCGCCCTCGGCGGTCCGCCGCTACCAGGCCAGGCTCTCCGGGCCCCTGCTCGACCGGGTCGACCTGCGGGTCGAGGCCGACCGCGTCACCCGCGCCGAACTGACGGCGACCGGTGCCCGCGGCGAGTCCACCGCCACGGTCGCCGCCCGGGTGCGGGCGGCCCGGGAACGGGCCGCCGCGCGGCTCGCCGGCACTCCGTGGCGCACCAACAGCGACATCCCCGGCCGGGAGCTGCGCAACCGCTGGCACGCCGCCCCCGGCGCGATGGACGGCGCCGAACGCAGTCTGGAACGGGGGGCCCTCACCGCCCGGGGCCTCGACCGGGTGCTGCGGGTCGCCTGGACCGTCGCCGACCTGGCCGGCCACGACCGGCCCGACGCCGGGGACGTCGCCCTCGCGCTGCAACTGCGCACCGGCGTCCCCCGCGGCGTGCCCATGACCATCGGAGCGCCGGCATGAGCGCCGCCGGGGGCGAGGGCGAGTTCCTCGCCCGGATCCTCCTCACCCGGGTCGTCGAGCCCGGGGACGAGACCGCGGGGCGGTGGGTGCGGGAGTTCGGAGCGGAGACCGTGGTGCGGCGGCTGCGGGAGCGGGGCGGTCCGCTGCCCGGGGTGAGCGGCAAGCGGTGGGCCGGGATGCTCGCCCGGGCCGAGCGGGCCGACCCGCACCGGGACCTCGCCGCCGCCCGGGAGGCCGGCGCGCGGTTCGTCGTCCCCGGGACCGCCGAGTGGCCCCGGCAGCTCGACGACCTGGGGGACGCCCGGCCCCTCGGGCTGTGGGTGCGCGGCGGCGCCGACCTGCGGATGTGGGCACTGCGCTCGGTCTCCGTCGTCGGCGCCCGCGCCTGCACCGAGTACGGCGCCCACATGGCCGCCGTCCTCTCCGCCGGCCTCGCCGAACGCGGCTGGGTCGTGGTCTCCGGCGGCGCCTACGGAATCGACGGCGCCGCCCACCGCGGCGCGCTCGGCTCGGGCGGCGCCACCGTCGCCGTACTCGCCTGCGGGGCCGACCGGCCCTACCCGCGCGGACACACCGGGCTGATCACCAGGATCGCGGAGCAGGGGCTGGTGATCGGCGAGCTGCCGCCCGGCGAGCACCCCACGCCGAGCAGATTCGTCCTTCGGAACCGGGTGATCGCCGCGCTCACCCGGGGCACCGTGGTCGTCGAGGCCGCCCACCGCAGCGGTTCCCTGGTGACCGCCAGGGCGGCCCGGCGGCTGGGACGCCACACGATGGGGGTGCCGGGGCCGGCCACCAGCGGACTCTCCGCCGGGGTGCACGACCTCCTGCGGCAGGACGCGGTGCTGGTCGCCGATGCCGCGGACGTCGTCGAACTCGTCGGCGACATGGGGGAGCTCGCACCGGAGCGCCGGGGGCCGGTACTGCCCCGGGACCTGCTGGAACCGGCCGGCCGCGAGGTCCTCGCCGCGCTGCCGGCCCACGGGACCGCCCGGGCGGAGGACATCGCGTGCGGCGCGCAGACCACCCGGGACGACGCGATCGCGAGACTGTACGAACTGCGAGCACTTGGTTACGTCGAACGACACGGCGACGGCTGGAAGTTGACACGCCAGGCGCTGACCCCGGCCCGCGGCGGTCCGGACACGCCCTGACGGTGCGTGTTCGGCCGTCCGGGGGAACCCCGACACCCCTTGGAAAATACGCCAGTTGGGGCACCCGGGTGATCACACTGAGCAACCGCAATGCCCCGGTGGGGCGGCGCCCGGAACGAATCTGCGCACGGCCCCGCCCCACCCCTTCGCACACCGCGACGCCGCAGTCACGCTACGCTCACGAGGATTCCGGCGCGCACCGGCACTCCGGCACCGGACAGACGACTCACCCAGGCAGCACCAGTCCACGGCAGAACGGCACAAGGCGACGAATGCCCCAGCACACCTCCGGGTCCGACCGGGCGGCGATCCCCCCAGCCGCCCGCGACGGTGGCAGCGTGCGGCCGCCCGCTCCCTCGACGCTCGACGAGTTGTGGCGGTCGTACAAGGCGACGGGGGACGAGCGGCTGCGGGAACAGCTGATCCTGCACTACTCGCCGCTGGTGAAGTACGTCGCCGGCCGGGTCAGCGTGGGACTGCCGCCCAATGTCGAGCAGGCGGACTTCGTCTCCTCCGGGGTCTTCGGGCTGATCGACGCGATCGAGAAGTTCGACGTCGACCGGGAGATCAAGTTCGAGACGTACGCGATCACCCGCATCCGGGGCGCGATGATCGACGAGCTGCGGGCGCTCGACTGGATCCCGCGCTCGGTCCGGCAGAAGGCGCGGAACGTCGAACGGGCCTACGCCGCCCTGGAGGCGCGGCTCAGGCGCACGCCCTCGGAGAGCGAGGTCGCCGGCGAGCTGGGCATCGCCGTGGAGGAGCTGCACGCGGTCTTCAGCCAGCTGTCGCTCGCGAACGTCGTCGCCCTGGAGGAGCTGCTGCACGTCGGGGGCGAGGGCGGCGACCGGCTGAGCCTCATGGACACGCTGGAGGACACCGCCGCCGACAACCCGGTGGAGGTGGCCGAGGACCGGGAGCTGCGGCGGTTCCTGGTGCGGGCGATCAACACGCTGCCGGAGCGCGAGAAGACCGTGGTCACCCTGTACTACTACGAGGGCCTCACCCTCGCCGAGATCGGCAACGTGCTGGGGGTGACCGAGAGCCGGGTCAGCCAGATCCACACCAAGTCCGTGCTCCAGCTGCGGGCGAAACTGGCGGCTTTCGGACGCTGAGCCCGTTCGGCCCGGGCCCGCCGGGACCCCGCGCGACCTGCGCCCGCGCACGAGTGACTCCCGCCGCGGGGGAGGCGTCCGTAAAGTGGTCGACGTGCCAAGGATTCGAGCGGCCTCCGTGGCCGAGCACCGGTCGATGCAGCGAGCCGCCCTGCTGGACGCGGCACGTTCCCTGCTGTCCGAGGGCGGGACGGAGGCGTTGACCTTCCCGGCCCTCGCCGAGCGGACGGGCCTCGCGCGCTCGTCCGTGTACGAGTACTTCCGCTCGCGGGCGGCCGTCGTCGAGGAACTGTGCGAGGTCGACTTCCCGGTCTGGGCCGCGGAGGTCGAGGCGGCCACGGCCCTCGCCGACGGAGCCGAGGCGAAGATCGAGGCGTACGTCCGCAAGCAGCTGGAACTGGTCGGGGACCGGCGGCACCGGGCCGTGGTGGCGATCTCCGCCAGCGAACTCGACGCGGGTGCCCGCGAGAAGATCCGCGCGGCGCACGGCGGGCTCATCGCCATGATCGTCGAGGTCCTGGCCGACCTGGGCCACGACCAGCCCCGGCTCGCGGCCATGCTGCTCCAGGGCGTGGTCGACGCCGCGGTGCGCCGCATCGAACTGGGTGCGGCGGAGCACCCGGACGTGATCACGGAGGCGGCGGTCTCCATGGCGCTGAGGGGAGTGCGGGGCTGACGGACGGGCCCGGCCCGCCTCCACGGCGCCTCCCCGGCGGTGCCCGCCCGGCGGCGGGGAGCCGGCCGGGGCCGCTCCCGCGGTGGCCGTCCCCGGAACGGCGGCCGCCCGCGGGGCACCGGCCGTTCCCGGAACACCGGGGTCACCGGGGCACCGGGACCCCGAGCACGGGCAGCAGCCTCGGCGGGCCCCCGCGCAGCAGCCACGGGGGCAGCAGGGCGAGCGGATCCAGGTAGGCGTCGCCCCTCAGGAGACCCCAGTGCACGCACGGGGCCGAGCAGTGCGAGCCCGTGGGCTCCACCGTGCCGACCACCTCGCCGGCCACCACCTCGTCGCCCTCGCCCACCGACGCCCGGACGGGCTCATAGGTCGTGCGCAACGGGGGATCACCCGTGCCCGCCAGCTCCACCGAGACCACACCCCTCCCGGCGACCCGGCCCGCGAACGAGACCCGGCCCGCCGCCACCGCCCGCACCGGCGTCCCCGGCGCCGCCGCCAGGTCCACGCCCCGGTGCCCCCGCCCGTACACCGTGGCCGGCGGTTCCCAGCCGCGCAGCACCCGCGGTCGCGCTCCCACGGGCCACGCCCGCCCCACGGCGGGAGTCCCGCCGTCCCCGCCCGCCGGCGCCGCGTCCCCCGCGCCCACGCCGGTGCCCGCGCCCGGCACCGGCCGCCACGGCGCCGCCGCGGGCGGCACCGCCAGGGCCAGGACCAGGGCCAGCACCATCCGCAGGGCCCCTCGCGCACACGCCCTCGAACCTCGCCTCACTCGCATGCGGGAAGCGTTCCGGAAGGACCGTGATCATGGCCGGGACCTGTGGACCGGCCGCCGGTTGTGGACAACGGCGTCACCCGGCACCCCGCCGGTCCCGTACACTTCTGGTGGCGACCCGGGCCACCGGGTCGACTTCGCACGCCCCGACACCAGGACCGGTCATGACCGGAGCCCGGTGTCAGCGCCCCTCGGTCCTTCGTGGCAACGGCGCGTCGCGGGCGTCAGGCGCGGAGGCCGGCCGGCCTCCGCGGCACAACCGGGAAAACAAGGAGATACGGCCATGGCCGTCGTCACGATGCGGGAGCTGCTGGAGAGCGGCGTCCACTTCGGTCACCAGACCCGTCGCTGGAACCCGAAGATGAAGCGCTTCATCTTCACCGAGCGCAACGGCATCTACATCATCGACCTGCTCCAGTCGCTGTCGTACATCGACCGCGCCTACGAGTTCGTCAAGGAGACCGTCGCCCACGGCGGCACGGTCATGTTCGTCGGCACGAAGAAGCAGGCGCAGGAGGCCATCGCCGAGCAGGCCACCCGCGTCGGCATGCCCTACGTCAACCAGCGCTGGCTGGGCGGCATGCTCACCAACTTCTCGACCGTCTACAAGCGCCTGCAGCGCCTGAAGGAGCTCGAGCAGATCGACTTCGAGGACGTCGCGTCCTCCGGTCTGACCAAGAAGGAGCTCCTGGTCCTCTCCCGCGAGAAGGCCAAGCTGGAGAAGACCCTCGGCGGTATCCGCGAGATGCAGAAGGTGCCCAGCGCCGTCTGGATCGTGGACACCAAGAAGGAGCACATCGCGGTCGGCGAGGCCCGGAAGCTCAACATTCCGGTCGTCGCCATCCTCGACACCAACTGCGACCCCGACGAGGTCGACTACAAGATCCCGGGCAACGACGACGCCATCCGCTCCGTCACCCTGCTCACCCGTGTGATCGCCGACGCCGTCGCCGAGGGCCTCATCGCCCGCTCCGGTGTCGCCACCGAGGGCAAGGGCGAGAAGGCCGCGGGCGAGCCGCTGGCCGAGTGGGAGCGCGACCTGCTCGAGGGCGAGAAGAAGGCGGACTCCGAGGGCGCCGCTCCGGCCGAGGCCGAGGGCGAGAAGCCGGCCGAGGCCCCCGCCGAGGAGGCTCCGGCCGAGCAGGCCTGAGCAACCCGCAAGAGCCGATGACGGCGGGAGCGGCGGCCGGTCCCCCCTGCCCCGCGGGCAGGGGAGGCACCCTCCTCGCTCCCGCCGTTCACCCGCAGGTCGGCGGCGCGTCGGAGACCTGCCCCCGGGTGGGCCCCGATCCGCAGATCTTCGAAACTCCAGACTTTCGAGAAAGACTCACAGACTCATGGCGAACTACACCGCCGCCGACGTCAAGAAGCTCCGGGAGCTCACCGGCGCCGGCATGATGGACTGCAAGAAGGCGCTGGACGAGGCCGAGGGCAACGTCGACAAGGCCGTCGAGGCGCTCCGCATCAAGGGCCAGAAGGGCGTCGCCAAGCGCGAGGGCCGCTCCGCCGAGAACGGCGCCGTGGTCTCGGTCATCGCCGACGACAACTCCTCCGGCGTCCTGGTCGAGCTGAAGTGCGAGACGGACTTCGTCGCCAAGGGCGAGAAGTTCCAGTCCGTGGCCACCGCCATCGCCGAGCACGTCGCCAAGACCTCCCCGGCCGACCTCGAGGCCCTGCTCGCCTCCGAGATCGAGGCCGGCAAGACCGTCCAGGCGTTCGTGGACGAGGCCAACGCCAACCTGGGCGAGAAGATCGTCCTGGACCGCTTCGCGCAGTTCACCGACGGTTACGTGACGGCGTACATGCACCGCACGATGCCCGACCTGCCCCCGCAGATCGGTGTCCTCGTCGAGCTGGACAAGCCGAACGCCGAGGTCGCCAAGGGCGTCGCCCAGCACATCGCCGCCTTCGCGCCGAAGTACCTCTCCAAGGAGGACGTGCCGGCCGAGGTCATCGAGTCCGAGCGCCGCATCGCCGAGGAGACCACCCGCGCCGAGGGCAAGCCCGAGGCCGCCCTGCCGAAGATCGTCGAGGGTCGCCTCAACGGCTTCTTCAAGGACGCCACGCTGCTCGGCCAGCCCTACGCGCTGGACAACAAGAAGTCCGTCCAGAAGGTCCTGGAAGAGGCCGGTGTCACCCTGAAGCGCTTCACGCGCATCAAGGTCGGCATCTGAGTCCGTACCGCGACGGGCGCGCGACCCGGATAGGGTCGGCAGCAGTCGTACCGGTACGCCGTCACGCACGCGCGGGTGCCGGGCGACAGCAGATCTGACGAGGAGGCCATTGCCGCATGGGATGCGAACCACACCCCACCGGCAGTGGCCTCCGTCGTATGTGCAACACGTGAAAGAGGCGGGATCCGACGATGACCACCAAGGCTGAGAAGAGCGACGACGGCAAAGTAAGCGGCCGGTTTCTGCTGAAGCTGTCCGGAGAGGCCTTCTCCGGGGGCGGGGGCCTGGGCGTCGATCCCGACGTGGTGCACGCCATCGCGCGCGAGATCGCGGCCGTCGTGCGGGACGGCGCGCAGATCGCGATCGTCATCGGTGGCGGCAACTTCTTCCGCGGCGCGGAACTCCAGGTGCGCGGCATGGATCGGGCCCGCTCGGACTACATGGGCATGCTCGGCACCGTGATGAACTGCCTCGCCCTCCAGGACTTCCTGGAGAAGGAGGGGGTCGACTGCCGCGTGCAGACCGCCATCACCATGGGGCAGGTCGCCGAGCCCTACATCCCGCTGCGCGCCGTGCGCCACCTGGAGAAGGGCCGTGTGGTCATCTTCGGCGCCGGTATGGGCATGCCGTACTTCTCCACCGACACCACCGCGGCCCAGCGCGCCCTCGAGATCGACGCCGAGGCGCTGCTGATGGGGAAGAACGGCGTGGACGGGGTATACGACTCCGACCCGAAGAGCAACCCCGACGCGGTGAAGTTCGACCACCTCGGCTACGGCGAGGTCATCACCCGGGACCTGAAGGTCGCCGACGCCACGGCGATCACGCTGTGCCGCGACAACAGGCTCCCCATCGTCGTCTTCGAGCTTCTGACGGAGGGCAATATCGCGCGCGCCGTCAAGGGTGAGAAGATCGGCACGCTCGTGGGTGACCAAGTCAGCCAGGGCTGATGACCCGGGCCGGGGGATGGACAATGTCCCGCCGGTCGGGAACCGTTCAGGAAGAAGACGCGACGCAACAGCCGGCCGCCGCCCCACGGGAACCGCAGCCGGGCCTACTCAAGACACGCAGGAGCAAGTGGTGATCGAAGAGACCCTCCTCGAGGCCGAGGAGAAGATGGAGAAGGCCGTCGTGGTCGCCAAGGAGGACTTCGCCGCGATCCGCACCGGCCGTGCGCACCCGGCGATGTTCAACAAGATCGTGGCCGACTACTACGGCGCGCTGACGCCGATCAACCAGCTGGCCTCGTTCTCCGTGCCCGAGCCGCGCATGGCCGTGGTGACGCCGTTCGACAAGAGCGCGCTGCGCAACATCGAGCAGGCGATCCGCGACTCCGACCTGGGCGTCAACCCGAGCAACGACGGCAACATCATCCGGGTGGTGTTCCCCGAGCTGACCGAGGAGCGCCGCCGCGAGTACATCAAGGTCGCGAGGGCCAAGGGTGAGGACGCCAAGGTCTCCATCCGCGCCGTGCGCCGCAAGGCCAAGGACGCCATCGACAAGCTGATCAAGGACGGCGAGGTCGGCGAGGACGAGGGCCGTCGTGCGGAGAAGGAACTCGACGACACCACCGCGAAGTACGTGGCCCAGGTGGACGAGCTCCTGAAGCACAAGGAAGCGGAGCTCCTCGAAGTCTGATGAACGACTCTTCCTGGGGGACGCCGCAGACCGGGTACTGGGGGCCGTCCGACCACGGGCCCGGCCAGGGAGCTGTCCCGGCGGGTCCCGCGTACGATGCGCACCACGCACAGCAGACTCGCCCCATGCCCATCGTGCCCGACGTACCCGAACACGGCGGAGACCAGGAGGCCGGCCCGGGGGCCGCTCGATCGAGCGGTCCTCCGTTCCGGGACGAGCCGACGCGGGCCCGCCCCCACCCGGGGGAGGTGCCGCAGAATCCGGAGCCCATGCCCGACGCCCCGCAGCCGGCTCCCGCCCGGCAGAAGAAGAGCGCGGGGCGTGACCTGGGCGCCGCGATAGGCGTCGGCGTCGGACTCGGCGCGGTGATCGTCGCGTCGCTGTTCGTCGTCAAGGCCGTCTTCGTCGGAGTGGTCGCCGCCGCCGTGGTGGTGGGCCTGTGGGAGCTGACCACGCGGCTGAAGGAGCGCAAGGGCATCCGGGCGCCCCTGGTGCCGCTCGCGCTCGGCGGCGCGGCCATGGTCGTCTCCGGGTACCTCCGGGGAGGCGAGGGCGCGTGGGTCGCCATGGCGCTCACCGCACTGGCGGTACTGGTGTGGCGCATGACGGCGCCCCCCGAGGGATACCTCAAGGACGTCACGGCGGGTGTGTTCGCGGCGTTCTACGTGCCGTTCCTGGCGACCTTCGTCGCCATGATGCTGAGGGCGGACGACGGGCCCTGGCGCGTGCTGACGTTCCTGCTGCTGACGGTCGTGAGCGACACGGGCGCGTACGCGGTCGGCTGGCGCTTCGGCACGCACAAGCTCGCCCCGCGGATCAGTCCCGGCAAGACCCGCGAGGGCCTGCTCGGCGCGGTCGCCTTCGCGATGGCGGCGGGCGCGCTGTGCATGCAGTTCCTGATCGACGGCGGAAGCTGGTGGCAGGGTCTGCTGCTCGGCCTCGCGGTCGCGGCCAGCGCCACGCTCGGCGACCTGGGCGAGTCCATGATCAAACGAGACCTGGGCATCAAGGACATGGGCACGTTGCTGCCCGGACACGGCGGCATCATGGACCGGCTGGACTCCCTGCTGCCGACGGCGCCGGTGGTGTGGCTGCTCCTCGTCCTCTTCGTCGGGGCGGGCTGACCCCCCCCACGGTCGTTCCACGGTGCCGAAGGGGCCCGTCCCACCGGGACGGGCCCCTTCGGCGCGTCCGCTCCGGCCGGTGCGTCCGGACCTACTCGGCGGGGTGCGGCCGCGGTGCGGGAGCGGGAGCGCCGAGCGGGGCGTGCTCCCCGTCGGCACGAGGGGCCCTCGGCGGGGCGTTGCGCGTGCGACGGCCGTCCGCCGCCGCGTGGTCGGCCGGGGCGCGGACGGGGGAGCGGCGCAGCGCCACCAGGGCGATGTCGTCCACGAGCCGGGCGCCCGCGTACCGCCGCAGATCGGCGTGGAGGGCGGCCAGCAGGGCCTCCGGCTCCTTGTCCGTCCAGCGCCGCACCCGCTCGGCGAGCGGATAGAAGGCGCCCGACTTGTCGCGGGCCTCGGTCACCCCGTCGGTGTGCAGCAGCAGCGTGGCCCCGGGCGGGATGACGGCCGTGTCCACGACGAGTTCGTCGGCGCCCAGGTCGCCCAGGCCCACCGGTGGGGCCGGGACGGTCGGTTCGAGGGCCGTGACCCTGCCCTCGTGCAGCAGCAGCGGTGCCGGATGGCCCAGGTTCACCAGCCGGACGCGACCGTCGTCGGACAGGTCGGCCGCCACACCGGTGACGAACGACTCGGCCGCGAGACGACCGGCGGGACGGACGCCGGGGTCCGTCGCGGCGGACTGCTCCTGGACCTCCTCGCGGAACGCCGCCTCGATCTCGCCGACGGTCTCGTCCAGCGGGAGGCCGTGCCGCGTCGACCGCCGGAAGCTGTTCAGCACGCAGCTGACCATCTCCAGCGAGGCCAGCCCCTTGCCCTGGACGTCGCCGACCAGCACCCGGGTGTTGTGCCCGGACCGGGCGACGCCGTAGAGGTCACCGCCGACGGCGGCCTCCTCGTCCGCCGCCAGGTACAGCGAGGCCACGTCGAAGGGGCCGGCCCGGCGCGGCAGCGGGTGGAGCAGCACCCGCTGGGTGACCTCGGCCACCCAGCGGGACGCGGCCAGCCGGCGCTCCCCGCGCACCCGTACCGCACTGGCCGCCACGGAGGCCGCGCCGATCAGCACCATGGTGACGAGCTGGACGGGGAAGTTGACGGTGTCCAGTTGGTGGTTGGCCGCGGAGGCCACGAGCGTGCACGGGAAGGTCGCGGCGAGCACCGCCAGGACGCGGACGGGGGCGCAGAAGATCGCGGCGAAGGCCGGTGCCGCGACCATCAGGGGACCCAGGCGCACGTCGGGCCCCAGCAACAGGTCCACCAGCAGCAGGACCACCGGCAGGAGGCAGAAGGCCGCCGTCAGGGCCGCGGGGCGGTGCCAGATGCCGGAAGCGGTCAGCCTGTCGACGACGGTCCGCACTCCGATCACCTCCCGCACCGGTACTCCCGCGCGCCGCGGCGGTTCCTCCCCCTCGGGGAACGGACCACGGACTCCGCCCGATCAGGGCCTTCTGTCCCTTGTCTCCGCAATTATGTACGTATATGAGTCTCTGTGGTGCGCGGAGCAGGGAGCCCGGCCGGCCCGGGAGCCGCGGTCCCGTCCGGGAGGCAGCCGGCCGGGGCGGGGCTCCCGGCGGCGTCAGTCCTCGCCCAGGGCCTCGCGGGCCGACCTGAGGAACCGGTCCTCGCAGCGCCGGTACTCACCGTAGGCCTGGTCGTACTCGGCTCTGTGCGGGCCTCTCCCGTCCGTCAGGGCGGACAGCGCGTGGTGCACCAGAACGGCCCTGAAGCACAGTTCGGACGCGGCTCGGGAGACCTTCTCGGGGCCGTCGATCTCGATGCCGCGCGTGGCCTCCTCCACGTCGTCCAGGGCCGTGCGCGCGTCACTCCGGATGCCGTCCAGCAGGTCCCGGCGGACGGCACCGTCCGTTTCCCGGTCGACCTGGGCCATGCGCCAGAGGGCCTTGGAGAACCCGCTGACACACCTGGTCATGTCGCGGTACGACTCCCGCCGGCGCTGGTTCGTCGCCTCGACCTGACGGACCTCCGCCTCGACCCGGGCCTGGGAGCGCGCCCCCCCCAGGTGGCGACCAGACTGGCCGCGATGGCCGTCACCGCGGTCAGCCCGGCCACCCACAAGCTGTCGTCCCCCACACACGCAGTGTTGCACGGAGGTCACCGGGCAGCGGGCGGTTCGGCCGCACGGGTGGGCGCGCCGACGTGGCCGGGGCCGGGGGCGAGTGCCCTGCGGCAGGGGGACGGTCTCCCGTTCCCGGACCGTCCGCGGGGCGCCGGTGACACCCGGTGACGACCGTCGGCGACAGGTGCCCCGGGAACAGCAGCCGCAGGTCACCCGAGTGGATCTGCGACACTGGTACCACCATGCCCAAGCCCGGAGAACTCACTTTCGCCGCGCCGCGCGGAGCCAAGAAGCCGCCGCGGCACCTCGCCGACCTCACGCCCGCCGAGCGCAAGGAGGCGGTCGCAGCGGCCGGTGAGAAGCCGTTCCGTGCCAAGCAGCTCTCGCAGCACTACTTCGCGCGGTACGCGCACGACCCGGAGCAGTGGACCGACATCCCGGCCGGTTCCCGGGCCCGGCTGCGGGAGGCGCTGCTCCCCGAGCTGATGACGGTCGTCCGGCACCTGTCGACCGACCAGGGCACCACCCGCAAGACGCTGTGGAAGCTGTTCGACGGCACGCTCGTCGAGTCCGTGCTGATGCGCTACCCGGACCGGGTGACGATGTGCATCAGCTCCCAGGCGGGCTGCGGCATGAACTGCCCGTTCTGCGCCACCGGACAGGCCGGGCTGGACCGGAACCTGTCCACCGCGGAGATCGTGCACCAGATCGTGGACGGCATGCGCGCCCTGAGGGACGGCGAGGTGCCGGGCGGGCCCACGCGGCTGAGCAACATCGTGTTCATGGGCATGGGCGAACCGCTCGCCAACTACAACCGGGTCGTGGGGGCCATCCGCCGCCTCACCGACCCCGAGCCGGACGGGCTCGGGCTGTCGCAGCGCGGGATCACGGTGTCCACGGTCGGCCTCGTCCCGGCCATCCACCGGTTCTCCGACGAGGGCTTCAAGTGCCGCCTCGCCATCTCGCTGCACGCCCCCGACGACGAGCTGCGCGACACCCTCGTCCCCGTGAACACGCGGTGGAAGGTGCGCGAGGTGCTCGACGCCGGGTTCGCGTACGCCGCCAAGTCCGGGCGGCGGCTGTCCATCGAGTACGCGCTCATCCGGGACATCAACGACCAGGCCTGGCGCGGCGACCGGCTCGGCCGGCTGCTCAAGGGCCGGCCCGTGCACGTCAACCTCATCCCGCTCAACCCGACGCCCGGCTCGAAGTGGACCGCCTCCCGGCCCGAGGACGAGAAGGCGTTCGTGGAGGCGATCGCCGCCCACGGCGTACCGGTGACGATCCGGGACACCCGTGGCCAGGAGATCGACGGGGCCTGTGGTCAGCTCGCCGCGAGCGAGCGGTAGCCTGACCGGCGTCAGGACAACTTCATAGACGAGAATCAGACACGCACATCTTCATATTCCGACAGGGGAGCGCCACAGCGCTGAGAGTGCGGCACCGGCCGCAGACCCTCCGAACCTGGCCCAGGTCATTCTGGGTAGGGAGATCGGTCGCCACTCGAGCTGTTGCACCCTGCCCGGGACGCCTGTGAGGGGTCCCGGGCAGGGCCGCGTCTCTTCCTGGTCACCCCCAGGAGGGATCCAGTGAGCATCACCAAGAAGGTCACGGTCCTGGCCGTCGGGCTGGGCCTGGTCACCGTGTCCGCCTGCGGCTCGTCCGACGGCGACGGCCCGGGCGGCGGCGGGTCGAGGACCGTGACCCTCGTCAGCCACAACTCGTGGGCCGCGTCCGAGGAGGTGGTCGCCGCCTTCGAGAAGGAGTCCGGTTACCGGCTCAAGGTCCTCGAGGACGGCGATGCCGGACAGGCCGTGAACAAGGCGATCCTGACCAAGGACAACCCCCAGGGCGACGTCTTCTTCGGCGTCGACAACACCCTGCTGTCCCGCGCCCTCGACCACGGACTGTTCCAGCCGTACGAGGCGGAGGACTCCGGCTCCGTCCTCGCCGAGTACCGCGTCGACGGGCACCGGGTCACGCCCGTCGACACCGGTGACGTCTGCGTCAACTACGACAAGGAATGGTTCGGCGAGCGGGGGCTGACCCCGCCGAAGACCTTCGACGACCTGATCAAGCCCGAGTACAAGGACCTGCTCGTCACCGAGAACGCCTCCACCTCCTCGCCCGGCCTCGGCTTCCTGCTCGGCACCGCCGCCGAGTACGGCGACGACGGGTGGCAGGACTACTGGAAGAAGCTCAAGGCCAACGGCGTGAAGGTGGTCGGCGGCTGGGAGCAGGCCTACAACGAGGAGTTCACCGGCTCCGCCGGCGGCAAGAAGGCCAAGGCCGACCGGCCGCTCGTGGTGTCCTACGCCTCCTCGCCGCCCGCCGAGGTGATCTACGCCGACCCGAGGCCGGACACCGCGCCCACCGGTGTGGCGGAGGGCACCTGCTTCCGCCAGGTCGAGTACGCGGGCCTGCTGAGCAACGCGAAGAACCCCGAGGGCGGCAAGGCGCTGCTCGACTTCCTGGTCGGCAAGCGGTTCCAGGAGGACATGCCGCTCAACATGTTCGTCTACCCGGTGCGGGAGGACGCCCGGGTGCCCGAGGAGTTCACGCGGTTCGGGCCGCAGGCGAAGGAACCCCGGACCATGGACCCGGCGAAGATCGCCGACCACCGTGACCAGTGGGTCAAGTCGTGGACCTCGCTCGTCCTGAAGTGACGCGGATCGGAGCGGGCGGGGCCGCGCGGGCGGGCCGCGCGGCGGCCGGACGGCGCGGGAACGCGGCGCGGCTCGGTCTCATGGCCGTGCCCGTCGCGTTCTTCGCCGTCTTCTTCGCCTACCCCGTCGCCGCGATCGTCGCGCGCGGACTGAGGGTCGGCGGGACCTGGCAGCCCGGGCGGATCGGGGACGTCCTGGCGCAGTCCGACGTCCGGCAGGTCCTGTGGTTCACCACCTGGCAGGCGCTGGTCTCCACCGCCCTGACCCTGCTGGTCGCCCTGCCCGGCGCCTACGTCCTCGCCCGCCTCGACTTCCCCGGCAGGCAGCTGCTGCGGGCCGTGGTCACCGTCCCGTTCGTGCTGCCGACGGTGGTCGTCGGGACGGCGTTCATGGCGCTCGTGGGACGCGGCGGGCTCCTCGACGAGCTGTGGGGGGTGCGGCTGGACACCACCGTGTGGGCGATCCTGCTCGCGCACGTCTTCTTCAACTACGCCGTGGTCGTCCGGACCGTGGGGGGACTGTGGGCGCAGCTCGACCCCCGGCAGGAGGAGGCCGCGCGGATGCTCGGCGCCTCGCGGTTCGCGGCCTGGCGGACCGTCACCCTGCCCGCGCTCGCGCCGGCCGTGGCCGCCGCCGCGCTGATGGTCTTCCTGTTCACCTTCACCTCCTTCGGCGTGGTGCGGATCCTCGGCGGGCCCGCCTTCTCCACCCTCGAAGTGGAGATCTACCGCCAGACCTCCGAGATCTTCGACCTGTCCACCGCCGCCGTCCTGACGATGATCCAGTTCGTCGCGGTGGGCGCGATCCTCGCCCTGCACGCCTGGACGGTGCGGCGGCGGGAGGCCGCGCTGCGGCTGGTGGACGCCTCGGCGACCGCGCGCCGACCGCGCGGCGCCGGGCAGTGGGCGCTGCTCGGCGGGGTCGTGGCCACCATCGCCGTACTGCTCCTGCTGCCGCTCGCCGTGCTGGTGGAACGGTCCTTCGCGGGCGCCGGCCTCGGCTACTACCGGGCACTGACCCGCGAGGACGGGGGAGTGTTCCTCGTGCCGCCGATCGAGGCGGTCGGCAACTCGCTGCGGTACGCGGTGGCCGCCACCGCCATCGCCGTGGTGATCGGCTCCCTCGCCGCCGCCGCGCTCACCCGGCGGGACGCGGGGCGGCTGGTGCGCGGGTTCGACGCGCTGCTGATGCTGCCGCTCGGGGTGTCCGCGGTGACCGTCGGCTTCGGGTTCCTGATCGCCCTCGACGAGCCGCCGCTGGACCTGCGGGCCTCCTGGATCCTGGTGCCGCTCGCGCAGGCGCTGGTCGGCGTCCCGTTCGTGGTCCGGACGATGCTGCCGGTGCTGCGGGCCGTGGACGCACGGCTGCGGGAGGCGGCGGCCGTGCTCGGGGCGTCGCCGTGGCGGGCGTGGCGGGAGGTGGACCTGCCGATGGTGCGGCGGGCGCTGCTGGTCGCCGCCGGGTTCGCCTTCGCGGTGTCGCTGGGCGAGTTCGGGGCGACGGTGTTCATCGCGCGGCCCGACAACCCGACGCTGCCGGTGGCCGTGGACCGGCTGCTGGGCCGGCCCGGCGACCTCAACTACGGCCAGGCGATGGCCCTGTCGACGATTCTGATGATCGTGTGCGCGGTGGCGCTGCTGGTGCTGGAGCGGCTGCGGACCGACCGGACCGGGGAGTTCTAGATGCTGCTGAGCCTGGAGGGCGCGACCGTCCGCTTCGGCGGGCGGGCGGTGCTGGACGCCGTCGACCTGGAGGTCGCCGAGCACGAGATCGTGTGCGTGCTCGGACCCAGCGGCAGCGGCAAGTCGACGCTGCTGCGGGTGGTGGCCGGGCTGCAGCCCCTCGACTCCGGACGGGTCGTGCTCGACGGCCGCGACCAGGCGGGGGTGCCCGCGCACCGGCGCGGGGTCGGGCTGATGTTCCAGGACCACCAGCTGTTCCCGCAGCGGGACGTCGGCGGCAACGTGGCCTTCGGACTGCGCGTGCGCGGGGCGTCGCGGAGGGAACAGGACGGGCGGGTGGGGGAGTTGCTGGAACTCGTCGGACTGCCCGGAGCGGCCGGGCGGGCCGTCGCCGCGCTGTCCGGCGGGGAGCAGCAGCGCGTGGCGCTGGCCCGCGCCCTCGCGCCCAGCCCCCGGCTGCTGATGCTCGACGAGCCGCTCGGCCAGCTCGACCGCTCGCTCAGGGAACGGCTGGTCGTCGAACTGCGGGAGCTGTTCGGCCGGCTGGGCACCACGGTGCTCGCCGTGACCCACGACCAGGGGGAGGCGTTCGCGCTGGCCGACCGGGTGGTGGTGATGCGGGACGGGCGGATCGCCCAGTCCGGCACGCCCCTTCAGGTGTGGCAGCGGCCGGCCGACGCCTTCGTGGCCCGCTTCCTCGGTTTCGAGAACGTGGTCGAGGCGGCGGTGGACGAGACGGTCGCCGTGACGCCCTGGGGCAAGGTCCCCGTGCCACAGGACTCCCCGCAGGGGACGCGGCCGCTCCTCGTCCGGCCCGCCGGTGTCCGTCTGGTGCCGGCCGCCGCGGGCCTGCGCTGCACGGTGACCGCGCGCACCTTCCGGGGCACCCACGTCGCCGTCCGCCTCCAGCCCGAGGACGCGCCCGTGCTGGAGGCGGCCTGCGCGCTCAGGGCGGCGCCGGAGGTCGGGGACGAGGTCGGGGTGGAGTTCGACGCCGCCGAGATCGTGGTGCTCGGGTGAGCGCCGCCCACCCGGGGCGGGCGGCACGACGCGCCTCGCGCGGGACCGCCGCCGCGCCGGGGCGCCCGTCGGGCGGGGTGGCCGCGAACGCCCTCCGCGCTCCGCTCGCCTCCGTGCCGCCCGCCTCCCACCCCCGGTGCCCCGCCTCCGGCGCGTCGAGCGGCGGCCGGGGGTGGGAGGCGGGCGGGCCGGGCGGTGCCGGAGCCCTGGCCGGAGCGGTCGGCCCCCGGCCGAACCGCCGGGAGGGGGCGGCCCTTTCGCAGCACGGCGGCCCGCCCCCGGCGGGGACGGGCCGCCGCGTCACCTCCGGGTGAGGTCAGTCGTCGCTCTTCGCCCCCCGGCGGCGCATGCCGAGGAAGACCGCGCCGCCGCCGAGCGCGACCAGCGCGGCCGCGATGCCGACGATCAGGCCGGTGCGGGAGCCGGCGCCGGTCTCGGCGAGGTTCGACTCACCGGCCGGGGACGGCACGTTGTTCGCCGTGTCCGCCGCAACGGTGCCGCCGCTCTCCGCCGCCGACGGGGCCGGCGGGCCGGCCTCCTCGGCCGGGGACGGGACGGAGTCCGGCGGAGCGGAGTCCGACGGGGTGGACGCGGGCTTCGAGGCCGGGGGCTTCTCCCCGTCCTTCCCGCAGGCCGTGGCCGGGGTGACCAGGTTCGGCTCGATGTCCTCGTCCACGTGGGGCACGGCCTTGACGTGGACGCGGTACTCGGCGTTCGGCTCCCAGGCCTCCTCGAAGGTGATGGTGGTGCCTTTGCGGGAGCCCTTGACTACCTGCTCGCCGACCTTCTTCACGTCGGCGCCGTTGTTCTCGAGGAACACGCTGACGGTGGCGGGGACCCCGGCCGGGTCCACGTCGGTGACGGTGATGACGCCCTGGTCGCCTGCACACTCGGCCTCGACCGAGAAGTCGTCGATGGTGCACGCCGCCGCGCTGCCGGCGGCGCCGAGCGCGAGCGCGGCCGACGCGGAGACGACACCGAGGACGCGCACGCTGCGCGCGACGGTGCGGCGGGATACGGACAGAACTGCCACGTTTGTCCTTCGTGAGAGATGCGCGAATGCGGGGGGTGGAGGGAGTGCTGACGGAACATCACCACTCCGGGAAGCCCCCAGATCTATAAGCGCCGCATAAGGAGTGTCAACGCGTGTGCCCGCCGCGGGCCGCGGCTTTGCCTTCTTGTTAACCGGTCCGAGGTTTCAACGCCTCCAGGACCTGGGGCCCGGTCCGCCGGGGCGGCCCCCCGCGGGGCGTGGGCGGGACCTGTCCGCGCCCGCCCGTGCCGGGCCCGCCCGCCCCTCAGCCCCGCACGGCGGCCGGGTCCGTCCACACGACCTCCCAGGTGTGACCGTCGAGGTCGTCGAAGGCCCGGCCGTACATGAAGCCGTGGTCCTGGGTCTCGCCGCTGACCGAGCCGCCCGCGGCGACGGCCTTCTCCACCAGTTCGTCGACCTTCTCGCGGCTCTCGGCGCTCAGGGCCAGCAGTACCTCGCTGCTCTTCCTGGCGTCCACGATCTCCTTCCTCGTGAACTCCGCGTACTTCTGCCGGGTGAGCAGCATCGCGACGATCGTGTCGCTGATCACGACCGACGCGGCGGTCTCGTCGCTGAACTGCGGGTTGATCGAGTAGCCGAGTTCCGTGAAGAACTTCTTCGACGCGTCGAGGTCGTCGACGGGCAGGTTCACGAAGATCATCTGCTGGTACATGGCGGGGTCTCTCCCATGGGTTCCGTGTTGTTCGAGGGGTGGACCCGGGGGCCGCGCGGAACTCATCGGTCCGACGAGCATCCGTTCGAGGATTCCCCCGACGGGTCTCAGCGGGTCGGCAGCCACGCCGACAGCCCGGCCACGACCAGGGTCAGCGGCCCGAACAGGGCCAGGAGGGCGACGGCGCGGAGCACGGCGGCCCTGCGCAGGACCGTGGGCGGCGCCCCGAGGCGCAGCAGCGCGGCCGTGGTCCCGGCACGGGCGTGTCTGGCCTCGACGGCCGCCGTCAGCAGGGTCGCCGCGGTGCAGCCGGTCACCAGCAGCACCCCGAGCGCGGTGAGCGGACCGGCGGACGGCTCCCCGGGCCCGTTCAGCGAAGCCAGGGCGTACGTGGCCGACCACACCGCGCAGACCACCCCCAGCGGGCGGCCGATGCGGGCGGCCTCCGCCATCAGGATCCGCCCGGCCAGCAGGCGCAGGGCACCCGGGCGGACCACCTGGAGCAGCAGCCCGCACAGACGGGTGAGGCCGGGACCGGTCAGGGCGAGACCGACGGCGGTCAGGGCCAGCCCGGCCAGCGCGCCGGGCCGGTCGACGGCCGCGCCGCCGGAACCCGCGGGGCTCGCGAGGGCCTCCACGGACAGTCCCACGGCCAGCACGGTGATGCCCCAGGGGAGGGACAGCGCCGGGCGGCCGGGGGCGGCCGGGGCGCCGGCGGACGCCGCGGCCCCCGCCGGGTCCCCGGGGGCCCCTTCGGGGCCGCCGGGGACCGCCTCGGGACCGTCGGGGAGCGTCGCGGTGACACCGGTGACCGCTCCGGGGCCGCCGGGGCCGCCTTCCCGCCCCTCCTCCCGCGGCGCGCCGGCCGCCCGCCGCCCGCGTGCCGCCGGCCCCAGCTGCTTGCCGAACCGTCCGTACGCCCCGAAGGTCTCCAGCCCCGCCGGGCGCCGGGCCGCGCCGAGACGGCCGTACGCCTGCGCGGTGCGGGACGCGCCCGCCGCCGGTGCGCGCGGACGCAGCGCCACCGCCACGGCCGCCGACGCGCCGAGCGGCACCAGGGCCAGCAGCGTCAGGGCCGCCGGGAACGGCAGCGGCCGGCCCGCCGCGAGGAAGTCCGCCGCGGCGCCGTCGAGGGGCACGCCGACGAGTCCGCGGCGCAGCAGCAGGAAGGCCATCAGGGCGAGCAGCGAACCCAGCGCGCAGGACAGGGCCGTGGCCGTCGCGGAGAGCGCCATCAGACGGCCCGGGCCCAGGCCGGCCGCCGA
This sequence comes from Streptomyces sp. NPDC034670, assembly GCF_055574875.1. Taxonomy (NCBI): domain Bacteria; kingdom Bacillati; phylum Actinomycetota; class Actinomycetes; order Kitasatosporales; family Streptomycetaceae; genus Streptomyces; species Streptomyces sp. NPDC034670. Next base: position 6,188 of record NZ_JBVITR010000066.1, on the reverse strand, counting down.
CAGGCCGGGCCGGGGCCGGGTGCCCGGGTCGGTGCGGGCCACCGCGACCGCGAGGTACACGGTGGCCGCCATCGGGGCCGCGCACCAGGCCAGCCGGAGCGCCGAGGCGGACGGTGCGCCCGGGTGGGCCAGCGCATGGCCGAGGGCGCACAGGAGCAGGAAGCCCGTGCCCGCCGAGGCGGCCGTCACCAGCAGGCGGCGCAGCCGGACGGCGGGGCGGACGCCGTGGGTCAGACGGAGAGCGAGCACGCGGCCCGGCCCTCCGTCTCGGCGGTCCCGGGGACCGGGGGCAGGTGCAGGGTGCGTACGCGCCGGCCGTCGAGCAGCGACACCGTGCGGTCGGCGACGGCCGCGGTGTCCGGGTCGGCGGTCGCGAGGACCACCGTGATGCCGTGCGAACGGGCCGCCGCGGTGAGGGTGCGCAGGACGTGCCGGTGGTCGGCACGGTGCAGCGGGGCGGTGGGGTCGTCGGCGAACACCACCGAGGGCGCCGGGGCGAGGGCGCGGGCGACGCACACCCGCTGCCGCTCCGCCTGGACCAGCTCGTCCGGGTGCTTGCGGGCCTTGTCGCCGATGTCGAGGCGTTCCAGCCACTCCATGGCGGCCGTCTTGGCCCGGCGCCGTCCGGTGCCGCGCATCATCAGGGGCAGGGCGGCGTTCTCCCAGACGTTCAGCTCGGGGAGGAGCACCGGGTCGGGGTCGATCCAGCCGAAACGGTCCCGGCGCAGCTGCTCCCGGGCGGCGGGGCCCATGGTGTGCACGGGCACGCTGTTGAACCAGACCTCGCCGCTGCGGGCGGGCACCAGACCCGACAGGCAGCGCAGCAGTGTCGTTTTGCCACTGCCCCGCGGGCCGCTGACGGCGAGAATCTCGCCCTCCCGGACGCCGAGCGAGACCCCGCTCAGTCCGGGAGAGCCGTCGTCGTGCCGGAAGTGCAGGGCACGTGTCCAGAGCACGTCGTTGTCCGGTGGGGCCTCCATGGGCGTACACCTCGGTTCAGATCAGGAAGTGCCGTGCTGCGTCCCCCGTACGGGGGAACGAGAGCGCGGGCCGCGGGTCACGGTCTCGGTTCCGCGTAGGGTTGTGCGTCGTGGGCAGCGCGTCGCGAGAACCAAGCACGTGCTGCCTCCTGGGCGTTGTCACCGCCCGGGCTGGTCTCGACCCGGCCGGTGTTGATCGCGTGGGACTCCGCTGCTCGCCGAGCAGCCGAGCAGCGTGAGCCAGGAAGCCCCGCCGTCCAGAAGGAGCGGAGTCAGAGGCACGCTAGGCAGACCGACGCACGGGGCCGGACAGCCACGCGGCCCCGGGCCGCCGTTTCTCACTCGAACGGGCGGCACCGGGGCCGTGAATGATCATTCCAGCGGAAGATCACAGTCGTCGGCGGCTCACAGCTTCGTCCACGCCTCCGACAGGGTCGCGCGCAGGATCTGCTCGATCTCGTCGAAGGTCCCCTGGTCGGAGATCAGCGGCGGGGCGAGCTGGACGACCGGGTCGCCGCGGTCGTCGGCACGGCAGTACAGGCCGTTCTCGAACAGCTTCTTCGACAGGAAGCCGTACAGGACCCGCTCGGTCTCCTCCGCGTCGAAGGACGCCTTGGTGTCCTTGTCCTTGACCAGTTCGATGCCGTAGAAGAAGCCGTTGCCGCGGACGTCGCCGACGATCGGCAGGTCGTACAGCTTCTCCAGGGTCGCGCGGAAGGCGCCCTCGTTCTCCAGCACGTGCCGGTTCAGGCCCTCGCGCTCGAACAGGTCGAGGTTGGCCAGGCCCACCGCGGCCGACACCGGGTGACCGCCGAAGGTGTAGCCGTGCAGGAAGGTGTTGTCGCCCCGGTAGAACGGCTCGGCGAGCCGGTCGGAGACGATGCACGCGCCTATGGGGGAGTAGCCCGAGGTCATGCCCTTGGCGCAGGTGATCATGTCCGGGACGTAGCCGAACTTGTCGCAGGCGAAGGTCGTGCCGAGCCGGCCGAAGGCACAGATGACCTCGTCGGAGACGAGCAGCACGTCGTGCCGGTCGCAGATCTCGCGCACCCGCTGGAAGTAGCCGGGCGGGGGCGGGAAGCAGCCGCCGGCGTTCTGCACCGGCTCCAGGAAGACCGCGGCGACCGTGTCGGGACCCTCGAAGAGGATCTGCTGCTCGATCTGGTCCGCCGCCCAGCGGCCGAACGCCTCGGGGTCGTCGCCGTGGATCGGAGCCCGGTAGATGTTGGTGTTGGGCACCTTGTGCGCGCCGGGGACGAGGGGCTCGAACGGGGCCTTCAGGGCCGGCAGCCCGGTGATGGACAGGGCGCCCTGCGGGGTGCCGTGGTAGGCCACCGCGCGGGATATGACCTTGTGCTTGGTCGGCTTGCCGGTCAGCTTGAAGTACTGCTTGGCGAGCTTCCAGGCGGTCTCCACCGCCTCGCCGCCGCCGGTGGTGAAGAAGACCTTGTTCAGGTCGCCCGGCGCCTCGTGCGCCAGCCGCTCCGCGAGCTCCACGGCCTTGGGGTGGGCGTAGGACCACACCGGGAAGAAGGCCAGTTCCTGCGCCTGCTTGGAGGCGGTCTCGGCGAGCTCCGCCCGGCCGTGCCCCGCCTGCACCACGAACAGGCCGGCGAGACCGTCGAGGTAGCGCCTGCCCCGGTCGTCGTAGATGTGGGTGCCCTCGCCCCGGACGATGGTGGGGACGGGGGAGTTCTCGTACGAGGACATGCGGGTGAAGTGCATCCACAAGTGGTCGTACGCGGTCCGGCTGAGGTCCTTGGGGCTGTCGGTGGTCACGGTTATCGGGTTCCCCACATGTAGGTCTGCTTCTTGAGCTTGAGGTAGACGAAACTCTCGGTGGAGCGCACGCCGGGCACGGCCCGGATGCGTTTGTTGATGACCTCCAGAAGGTGGTCGTCGTCCTCGCAGACGATCTCGACCATCAGGTCGAAGGAGCCCGCGGTCATCACCACGTACTCGCACTCGTCCATGGCGCTCAGCGCGTCGGCCGCGGCCTCCACGTCGCCCTCGACGTTGACCCCGACCATCGCCTGGCGCCGGAAGCCCACGGTGAGCGGGTCCGTGACGGCGACGATCTGCATCACGCCCTGGTCCAGCAGCTTCTGGACGCGCTGGCGCACGGCCGCCTCCGACAGGCCCACGGCCTTGCCGATGGCGGCGTACGGCCGGCGGCCGTCCTCCTGGAGCTGCTCGATGATCGCGAGGGAGACGGCGTCCGGCTGGGGGCCGCCGCCGTTCCTGGACTCGCGGGAGTCCCTCGGGTCTGCGCTTCGACTGGCCACGGGGTCACTGTGCACGACGTATCGACAGTTTCGCAAGGCTCATTCGATGAAATTCGTTGTCACCGGGGTTTCAGTTTGCGGATTTCGCAGAGGCGGGGCGGGCGGGGGTGTTGAAAACGTCAGGGGTCGGTCTAGGGTGGGTGTCTCAGAGGCTGGACACCTCCGGCCCCTCTCGACACCTCATCGACACCTCGGACACCCACAAGGAACACCAGGAGGGCCTGCAGTGAGCACCGAGCTGCGTCGTCTGCGCAACTACATCGGCGGGGAGTTCCGGGACGCCGCCGACGGACGGACCACCGAGGTGGTCAACCCCGCGACCGGCAAGGCGTACGCGACCGCTCCGCTGTCCGGGCAGGCGGACGTGGACGCCGCGATGGCGGCCGCCGCCGAGGCCTTCCCCGGCTGGCGCGACACCACCCCGGCCGAGCGGCAGAAGGCCCTGCTGAAGATCGCGGACGCCTTCGAGGAGCGGGCCGAGGAACTCATCGCGGCCGAGGTGGAGAACACGGGCAAGCCCGTCGGGCTGACCCGCACCGAGGAGATCCCGCCGATGGTGGACCAGATCCGCTTCTTCGCGGGCGCGGCGCGGATGCTCGAGGGCAAGGGCGCCGGCGAGTACATGGAGGGGCTGACCTCCTTCGTGCGCCGGGAGCCGATCGGCGTCTGCGCCCAGGTCGCCCCCTGGAACTACCCGATGATGATGGCCGTGTGGAAGTTCGCCCCGGCGATCGCCGCGGGCAACACGGTCGTCCTGAAGCCCTCGGACACCACCCCGGCCTCCACCGTCCTGCTCGCCGAGATCCTCGGTTCGATCCTGCCCAAGGGCGTCTTCAACGTCATCTGCGGCGACCGCGAGACCGGCCGCATGATGGTGGAGCACGAGATTCCGGCGATGGCGTCCATCACCGGCTCGGTGCGCGCCGGCATGCAGGTCGCCGAGTCCGCGTCCAAGGACCTCAAGCGCGTCCACCTGGAGCTGGGCGGCAAGGCCCCGGTCGTGGTGTTCGAGGACACCGACATCGCCAAGGCCGTCGAGGGCATCTCCGTCGCGGGCTTCTTCAACGCCGGCCAGGACTGCACGGCCGCCACGCGCGTCCTCGTCCACGAGTCGATCCACGACGAGTTCGTCGCGGCGCTCGCCAAGGCCGCCGCCGACACCAGGACCGGCATGCCCGACGACGAGGACGTCCTCTTCGGCCCGCTCAACAACCCCAACCAGCTGGCGCAGGTCGAGGGCTTCATCGAGCGGCTGCCCGCGCACGCGCGGGTGGAGGCCGGCGGCAAGCGCGTCGGCGAGCAGGGCTTCTTCTACGCGCCGACCGTCGTCTCGGGCCTGAAGCAGGACGACGAGATCATCCAGAAGGAGGTCTTCGGCCCGGTCATCACCGTCCAGTCCTTCACCGACGAGGACCAGGCCGTCGAGTACGCCAACGGGGTCGAGTACGCCCTGGCCTCCTCGGTGTGGACGAAGGACCACTCCCGTGCGATGCGCATGTCCAGGAAGCTCGACTTCGGCTGCGTGTGGATCAACACCCACATCCCGCTGGTCGCGGAGATGCCGCACGGCGGCTTCAAGAAGTCCGGCTACGGCAAGGACCTCTCGGCGTACGGCTTCGACGACTACACGCGTGTCAAGCACGTGATGACGTCGCTGGACGCGTAGGCGCTCCGCCGGGGCGGCCGGTGAAGTCCTGAACGGCGTACGGGTTCCCGGCCGTTCCGGGGCCGCGGGCCGGCTGCGGCCGGTCGTGCCCGCGGCCCCGGAGCCGCACACGTCCACGGCCCCGGGCCCTCACTTCTGAACACGTTCCATGCCTGCGTGCGCTGTCGCCGTGGGCGACGGAGCCGCCCTGCCCGGCCGCCCTGCCCGAGGGCGCTCGCGCCTGGCCGGTGTTCTTCGTCGTCCGCCCGGTGCCCAGTGGCGTCACGGTCTTCCCCCGGGGCACGAACCGCGCCGGACCGGGGACCTGTCGCGGTCCCCGACGGTGCCGGAACCGGTGCCGGAACACCTCTGCGCCCTCATGGACGGATCGAGCGGGTACGGGACGGCCTCGACACCATCGACGCCGGGTCCCCCTCCCTCCTCCTCGGCACCGACCGGCCCGCCTTCGCCCACCTCGTGATCGCGGTCGCCCTCCACGGCCCCACCGCGGCGACGGCCGCGTGAGAGGCGGAAGGTGGCGCGTTGCCGCCGTTGACCGCCCTGCCCGCCCGTGACACGGTCGGCCTTGCCTCCGGCAGGACCGGCCGGGGACGAGGTCTGCGGGAGGGGACGGACGATGACGGCAGTGGGGCGCACCGGAGCGGGACGGCGAGGGCTGGGGGTCTGTGTCGTGCTGACGGCGGCGGTGGTCACCGCGGTGGCCGCGGGACCGGCGGCGGTCGCGGCGGGCGGCCCGTCGGCCACCGCGCCGGCCCCGGCGCCGGCGGGCGTGCCGAGCGATCCGACACCGCAGGAGCAGGAACGGCTCAGGGAGGTGGCCGGCGCGATCTGGACTCCGCAACTGGCCGCCGGATGGAACATGAACGCCGAGGTGGCCGGCGTCCTGTCCACGGCCACCGGGGAGATCCTCCGGTGCAGCGAGGCGTTCTCCCTCGTGCCGCGCCCGCCGGGCTTCGTCCCCGGTCTCGGCTACCTCGTCACCTACTGGAAGAACCTGCGCGACTACTTCCTGGCGGTGAAGGACAACCGGTCCTACCGGGCCTGTGTCGTGACGACCGCGGCCAACTACCGTTCGGCGGTCGAGATGGCCTCCATGGGCATCTGAACCCGGGCCGGGGGGGGGGGGGGGGGGGGGGGGGGGGGCGGGGGGGCGGGGGGGGGGGGGGGGGGGGGGGGGGGGGGTGGGGGGGGGGGGGGCGGGGTGGGGGGGGGGGGGGCGGGGGGCAGGGGGCGGCGGTGGCGGAGAGGGGGGGTCGG
>NZ_JBVITR010000065.1:13907-33872 GCF_055574875.1 Streptomyces sp. NPDC034670 | reverse complement strand
TGGTACTGCAGGGGGGACCCTGTGGGAGAGTAGGACGCCGCCGAACAATTGTTGGGGAGACCCCGCACCGATATGGTGCGGGGTCTTCTGCGTTTAGGGGGCCTTTCCTCCCCGTGCATACAGGTCACAGACGACCGGCTGTTTTCAGTGCCAGGTATGCGTCGGCGAGTGCCGGCGCGAGTTCGTCGGGGGTTGCGTCCACCACCGTGACGCCATGGCGGCGGAGTTGCTCCGCCGTACGGTCGCGCTCGGAACGGGCCTGGGCGGCAGCGGCTGCCTCGTACACCGCGTCGATGTTTCCGCGGGCTTCCGCCATCCGTGCGACGTGAGGGTCCGCCACGGATGCCAGGAGCACCGTGTGGCGCTGGGTCAGCCGCGGCAGAACGGGCAGCAGGCCCTCCTCGATGGGGGCCGCGTCGAGCGTCGTGAACAGCACGATCAGGGAACGGCGAGGTGCCGTACGGAGGGCGGTGGCCGTCAGGCCCCGGGCGTCGGTTTCGACGAGCTCGGGCTCGAGCGCGGTCATGGCGTTGACCAGGGACGGGAGGACATCGCCCGCCGCACGGCCCTGGACCAGGGCGCGCAGCTGCCGGTCGTAGGCGAGGAGGTCGACGCGGTCGCCGGCGCGGGAGGCGAGGGCCGCCAGGAGCAGGGCCGCGTCCATGGAGGCGTCCAGGCGGGGGACGTCGCCGACACGGCCCGCGGAGGTGCGGCCGGTGTCGAGGACCAGCAGGATGTGGCGGTCGCGTTCGGGACGCCAGGTGCGTACGGCGACGGTGGACTGGCGGGCCGTGGCGCGCCAGTCGATGGAGCGGGTGTCGTCACCGGGGACGTATTCACGCAGGCTGTCGAACTCCGTGCCTTCGCCGCGGGTCAGCACGCTGGTGCGACCGTCCAGCTCGCGCAGCCGGGCCAGTTTGGCCGGCAGGTGCTTGCGGCTGGTGAACGGGGGGAGGACGCGCACCGTCCAGGGGACCTCGTGGGTGCCCTGACGGGCGAAGAGGCCGAGGGGTCCGTAGGAGCGGATGGTGACGCGGTCGGCCCGGCGGTCGCCCCGACGGGTGGGGCGCAGGCGGGTGGTGACGCGGCGGCGCTCGCCCGGGGGGATCAGCAGGCGGTGGCGGGAGGCGGCCGTCTCCGTTCCGGGCTGCCAGCTGCTGGGGGGCCAGGCGTCGCGGAGGCGGGCACGCAGCCGCCGGCGGGACGGGTTGGTGATCGTCAGGGTGACCTCGGCACTGTCGCCCAGGCGTACGGAGGTGTCGCCGGAGCGGGTCAGGCCGAGGCGGCGTACGGGGGCGGCCAGGGCGAAGTCGCAGGCGCAGGCCACCGCGAGGGAGCCGTTGACGGCGAGGATGCCCGTCCAGCCGGGGTCCCAGATGCCGACGGGGAGGGAGCCGAGTGCCGCGATGAGGGCGGCGCGTCCGGTGAACGCCATCAGCGGGGGACCGGGACGTGGGAGAGGATCGCGTTGATGACCGAGTCGGTCGTGACACCTTCCATCTCGGCCTCCGGGCGGAGCTGGACGCGGTGGCGGAGGGCGGGCAGGGCGAGGGCCTTCACGTCGTCGGGGATGACGTAGTCGCGGCCCGTCAGCCAGGCCCAGGCGCGGGCGGTGGCCAGCAGGGCGGTGGCGCCCCGGGGCGAGACGCCGAGGGCGAGGGAGGGCGACTCGCGGGTGGCGCGGCAGATGTCCACCACGTAGGCGGTGATCTCCGGGGAGACCGTCGTCCCGGCGACCGCGAGGCGCGCGGCCTCCAGGTCGGCGGCGCTCGCCACGGGGCGTACGCCGGCGGCGCGCAGGTCGCGCGGGTCGAAGCCCTCGGCGTGGCGGGTGAGGACGTCGATCTCGTCCTGGCGGGAGGGGAGGGGGATGGTGAGCTTGAGGAGGAAGCGGTCCAGCTGGGCCTCGGGGAGGGGGTAGGTGCCCTCGTACTCGACGGGGTTCTGGGTCGCGGCGACCAGGAAGGGGTCCGGGAGGGGGCGGGGGGTGCCGTCGACCGTGACCTGGCGTTCCTCCATGGCCTCGAGCAGGGACGACTGGGTCTTCGGGGGCGTGCGGTTGATCTCGTCCGCGAGCAGCAGGTTGGTGAAGACCGGGCCGGGCTGGAAGGAGAACTCGGCGGTGCGGGCGTCGTAGACCAGGGAGCCGGTGACGTCGCTCGGCATCAGGTCGGGGGTGAACTGGACGCGCTTGGTGTCGAGCCGGAGGGCGGCGGCGAGGGCGCGGACGAGGAGGGTCTTGGCGACGCCGGGGACGCCTTCGAGGAGGACGTGGCCGCGGCAGAGCAGGGCGACGACGAGACCGGTGACGGCGGGGTCCTGGCCGACCACGGCCTTGGCGATCTCGGCGCGCAGGGCTTCCAGGGAGGTCCGGGCGGCGGCCGGGTCCCCGGTGTGCGCGGCGTTGTCAGTGGTCGGGTCCATCATGGACGGCGTACCTCTCTTTCGAGGGCGTCGAGTCGGTCGGCGAGGGAGATGAGGGCTGCGTCGTCCTCCGGCGGCGGGCCGAACAGGAGGGTGCGCAGGGACTGTCCGTCGCCCTGGAGGTGCGTGGACAGTGCGGGGAGCAGGGCCTCGGGCGTGTGCGCCCGGGTCACGGGGACGCCCACGAGGGGGGCGAGGCGCGTGCGGGTGGTGGAGCGCAGAGCGGCGGCCGCGCGGTCGCGGGCGTTCGCCTTGCGGTAGAGGCGGGCGCGGCCTTCGGCGGTTTCGGAGGCGCGGATCGCCACGGGGAGTTCTTCGGGCACCAGGGGGCCGAGCCGGCGTGCCCGCCACAGGGCGGCCAGGGCCGCCGCGATGAAGAGCTGCAGGGTGCCCCAGAGCCAGCCGGAGGGGAGCAGGTCGAAGAAGTCGCGCTCGCCTTCCTCCGGGGCGGCGGAGGCGTCGGAGAGCGAGGGGAGGTACCAGACCAGATGGGGGCGGGAGCCGAGGAGCTGGAGGGCGAGCGAGGCGTTGCCGTGCTCGTCGAGGCGGTCGTTGAGGAGGATGTCGGGCGCGCCCAGGAGGACGGTGTCGCCGTTCCCGGAGGGCGCGGGGACGCGCAGCAGGGTGGCGAGGCTCTCGCTGGGGTAGCACCTGTCGGCGGTGAGGTGGGTGGTGGTGTAGCGGATGCCGCCCGTGTCGGCGGTGCCGGCGCGGCGGGCCGCGGGCAGGTCGCAGGAGGGGGAGAGGGTGGAGTCGAGGCTGGTGGCCGGGGCGGCGGTGACGCCGGGGGCGAGCCGTTCGACGGAGGCGCTGCCGGAGGCGACGAGGACGGTGCGGCCGCCGGAGCCGGTGGCCGCGGAGTGCAGCCGGGTCTGCTGGGCGCCGGTCAGCAGGTCGGGGACGGCCACCAGGAGGGTGGTGTCGGGGGAGACCGCGGCGACGGCCTCGTCGAGGGTGGTGACCACGCGCGTGTCCACGCCGCGGTCGGCCAGGAGTTCGGCGACGGCGCGGCTTCCGTAGGGGTCGGCCGAGCGCGGGTCGAGTTCGCCGTGGTGGGCGTCGGAGCGGACCACGGCGATCGCCACGGCCGCCGCGAGCAGCAGCACCAGTGCGAGGGCGACGCCTCGCGCGCGGGTCCACAGCTGACGGGCGGTGGGCGAGGCCGAGGTGGACGGGAGCGTGGCCTCGGTCGTCATCCGGCGGCCCCCCGGTGGGCGTGGTGGTCGGCGTCCTGCGTCGTGCCGCTGCTCGTGAGGTGCGGTGCGGTGCGTTCCAGGGCGCGGTCGAGGTCGGCGATGCTCCGGTACGACCGCTCCGTCGCGGCCCGGCCGCCGTATGTCACGTCGTCGAAGGAGCGGGCGGCGGCGTGCAGGGGGCCGGTGTGGGCGGGCAGGGCACGGCCGGCCTCCGCGGCGGCTTCGTCGGCGGTGCGGCCGGGGCGGAAGTCGAGCAGGGCGCGTTCCTCCAGGGAGCGGACGATGGCCCGCATGCGTTCCTGCACGGCTTGGTTCCAGTGGCCCTGGGCGGCGTGTGCCTCCGCCGCCGCGCGGTGCTCGGCGGCGGTGCGGGGGCGGTCGTCGAACAGTGCGGGGGCCGGGGCCGGCTGCCGTCGCGGAGTGCCCAGGCGCCACCACAGGGCGCCCAGGACGGCGACCACGGCCGCGATGACGACGAGCAGGCCGAGGGTGCCTCCGGGGGTCGCGGTGGAGGCGGTCTCGAACAGTTCGCCGACCCACTCCCAGAAGGCGTTCAGGGCCCGCTGGAACCAGCTGGGGTCGTTCTCGTGGTACATGCGTCTGGACAGCTCGCGCCGGGCCGCCTCCCGCGCGGGATCGCGCGGGAGGGTGACGGGCGGCTCGTCGTCGCCGAGCGACAGGGCGCGCACGGCGGCGGTCGGCAGCGCCTGGGCCGGTGTGAGAACTCCCCCCGTGGTGATCACCGCATCAGCTCCCCGGGGTGGTGCCGGGGCCGTGGTCCCGGACACCTGCGGCGCGGGCCAGTTCGAGGTCGAGGGCCTCGCGGCGGATGCGCTGGTCGATGTAGAGGAGCACGGTCACGCCGGCCGTGATCGGGAACGTGATCATGGAACCGATGACCGAGCCGATTCCGCTGATGATGAGGAACGTCCAGCCGAGGTCACCGCCGGTGCCGTCGAGGAAGCCGGTGACGCTGTCGCCGCTGAGGGCCATGGCGAGGAAGGTGAACGGGATGACGATGATCGACGCGACGACGTTCGCGATGATCATCGCGAGCAGCTGGATGCCGAAGACCCGCCACCAGGAGCCGCGCACCAGCTTCGCGGAGCGGCTCAGCGCCTTCCCGATGCCCTGCTTCTCCAGCATCAGCGCGGGGGAGGAGAGGGAGAAGCGGATCATCAGCCACAGGGTGACCACGACGGCGCCGACGACGCCCAGGACGGTGAGCGCGACGCCGGCCTCGGGGGCCCCCGCCACGGTCACGAGGAGACCGGGCAGGATCCCCGCGGTGACGATGCCGGCCGTGATGAGCAGCAGCAGGCAGATCAGGCCGAACAGCTTCACGACCTGGGGACGGGCGTCGCGCCAGGCCTCGCCGGTGGTGACCGGTTTGCCGAGCACCGCGCGGCTGGTGACGGTCGTGAGCAGGGCGGTGGCGGCGACGGTGCCGACCAGGGTGACCAGGAAGACCACTCCGGAGCCGAGCAGGGCGTCGCCCATGGCGCTGGTCAGCTCGCTGAGGGTGGCGCTGGGGTCGTTGAGCACCTCGGTGCCGGCATCGTCCAGGACGAGTCCCTGGAGCAGGACCACGACGATCTCGGTGAGGACGGCGACGGTCAGGGAGATGCCGAGCACCGTGCGCCAGTGGGTGCGCATGGTGGAGACCGCGCCGTCGAGGATCTCGCCGACGCCGAGCGGGCGGAGCGGGATCACCCCGGGCTTGGCCGCGGGCGGGGGACCGCCCCAGCCGCCGCCCCAGCCGCCGCCCCAGGAACCGTGACCGCCGGGGCCGCCGTAACCACCACCGGGGCCGCCGGGGCCTCCCGGGCCCCCGGGGGGCGGGGCGCCCCAGCCCTGGCCCGGCGGCGGGGCCTGGCCCGGACCGGTGGGCGCGGACCACTGGCTGGGCGGCGGCTGTTCCTTCGACCACTTCACACCCGGGCCCTGCGGCGCCTGCTCCGGCTGCTGCGGCCGGTCGGCGGGCTGCTCGGGGGTCGGGCGGTCGGAGGGCTCGGCAGGACCGGGCGAAGCCGGCTCCTGCCCGTCGGACGGGGCGGATCCGGGCGATGCCCAGCCCGGAGTGTCGTTCATCGTCGCTCCTTCACGGTGCCCGTCCGCGGTCGCGGCGGCAGGTTGGCAGCCATCGTGCCATGGGGCGGTGGCGGACGGAGCTGCCGAGGTGAGGGCTGCACACCTTCAATTGTCCGCCCGGCAGGGGGCAGACTGGCCGCATGGCTGATCAGTACGCGCACAGCGACGACCACAAGCGGCCGACAGAGATCCCGGCACTCCGCTGGGAGGAACCACCGGAGGGCCCCGTCCTGGTCCTCCTCGACCAGACGAGGCTACCGGCCGAGGAGGTCGAGCTCGTCTGCACGGACGCGCCCGCGCTGGTGGAGGCGATCCGCTCGCTCGCCGTGCGCGGGGCGCCCCTGCTGGGCATCGCGGGGGCGTACGGCGTCGCGCTGGCCGCGGTACGGGGCTTCGACGTGGACGGAGCGGCGGCGGCGCTCCGGAGCGCCCGGCCCACCGCGGTGAACCTCGCCGTCGGGGTGCACCGGGCGCACGCGGCCCACCAGGCCGCGCTCGCCCGCACCGGCGACCCCCGGCAGGCGGCCGGGGCCGCGCTGGCGGCGGCACGGCAGCTCCACCGGGAGGACGCCGAGGCCAGCGCCCGGATGGCCGGGCACGGGCTGGCGCTGCTGGACGAGCTGCTGCCCGGCGGCGGACACCGGATCCTCACCCACTGCAACACCGGTTCGCTGGTGTCGGGCGGCGAGGGGACGGCGTTCGCGGTGGCGCTGGCGGCGCACCGGGCGGGGCGGCTCAGGCGCCTGTGGGTGGACGAAACGCGCCCCTTGCTGCAAGGTGCTCGCCTGACGGCGTACGAGGCGGCCCGCAGCGGCATGGCGTACACCCTGCTCACCGACAACGCGGCGGGATCGCTGTTCGCGGCGGGCGAGGTGGACGCGGTGCTCGTCGGGGCGGACCGCATCGCGGCCGACGGTTCGGTGGCGAACAAGGTGGGGAGCTATCCGCTCGCGGTGCTCGCGCGGTACCACCACGTGCCGTTCATCGTGGTGGCACCGGTGACGACGGTGGATCCGCGGACTCCGGACGGGGCGTCCATCGAGGTGGAGCAGCGCCCCGGACACGAGGTGACCGAGGTCACGGCGCCGCAGGCGCCGGTGGCCGGGACGGAGGCGGGAGGCGGGATTCCGGTGGCGCCCCTGGGGACCCAGGCGTACAACCCGGCGTTCGACGTGACACCACCGGAGCTGGTGACGGCGATCGTCACCGAAGAAGGGGCCGTTTCGCCCGTGACCGCCGAGGCCTTGGCCGAGCTGTGCGCCAGGTCACGCCAGGTAACGATGAGCTAATGGGATGATGTCGTTTATGAAGGGACGAGTCCTTGTCGTCGACGACGACAGCGCACTGGCCGAGATGCTCGGCATCGTGCTGCGCGGTGAGGGTTTTGAGCCGTCTTTCGTAGCCGACGGCGACAAGGCGCTGGCCGCCTTCCGCGAGGCCAAGCCCGACCTGGTGCTGCTGGACCTCATGCTGCCCGGCCGGGACGGCATCGAGGTGTGCCGTCTGATCAGGGCGGAGTCCGGGGTGCCGATCGTGATGCTCACGGCGAAGAGCGACACCGTCGACGTGGTGGTGGGCCTGGAGTCCGGGGCCGACGACTACATCGTGAAGCCGTTCAAGCCGAAGGAGCTGGTCGCCCGCATCCGGGCGCGGCTGCGCAGGTCGGAGGAGCCGGCGCCGGAGCAGCTCGCCATCGGCGACCTGGTGATCGACGTGGCCGGGCACTCCGTGAAGCGGGACGGGCAGTCGATCGCGCTGACGCCGCTGGAGTTCGACCTGCTGGTCGCGCTGGCCCGCAAGCCGTGGCAGGTGTTCACGCGTGAGGTGCTGCTCGAGCAGGTCTGGGGCTACCGCCACGCGGCCGACACCCGGCTGGTGAACGTGCACGTCCAGCGGCTGCGCTCCAAGGTCGAGAAGGACCCGGAGAAGCCGGAGATCGTGGTGACCGTCCGTGGTGTCGGATACAAGGCAGGACCGAGCTGACATGTCCGGGGACAGTGCCGCTTCGCCGTCCGGCCGGCCCGGGCGGGGTCCGGAGCGGCCTGTCGGCCGGAGGGCCGGGGGCTCCCGCCGGGGACGCCTGCTGGAGGGCGGGCTGCTGCGGGGCGGGGTCCACGGCAGCCCGGTCATCCGCCTGGTCGTGCGCTGGGTGCGCCGGCCGCTGCTGCCCGTCATGCGGCTGTGGCGGCGCAACATCCAGCTCCGGGTCGTCGTCACGACCCTGCTGATGTCGCTGGGCGTGGTCCTGCTGCTCGGCTTCGTCGTCATCGGACAGGTGCGCAACGGCCTGCTGGACGCCAAGGTGAAGGCGTCCCAGAGCCAGGCCACCGGTGGGTTCGCCGTGGCCAAGCAGAGGGCCGAGGAGGCGGCGAGCGTCACCCGCGACGACGGCACCCCCGTGGACGGCGAGGCCTCGACGAGCGTCATCCAGTGGATGAGCGATCTCGTCGAGGCGCTCTCCAGCGGCGGCCAGGGCGCCTTCGACGTGGTGACCCTGCCCGCGGGCGACGACAGCGGCGGCGGGCGCGGCCCGCGCGCCTCCGGTCAGGTCATCGCGACGGCCAGCGTGCCGGAGGACCTGCGGGAGCGGATCAACACCAGCCCCACCGCGGCCCGGAGCTACACCCGCATCATCTACGACAGCGGTGCGGCCTCCCAGCCCGGTCTGGTCATCGGCAAGCAGGTCAACGACCCCAACGGCGATCCGTACCAGCTGTACTACCTCTTCCCGCTCACGCAGGAGGAGAAGTCGCTGAGCCTGGTCAAGGGCACGCTGGCGACCGCCGGGATGTTCGTCGTCGTCCTGCTCGGGGCGATCGCCTGGCTCGTGGTGCGGCAGGTCGTCACACCGGTGCGGATGGCGGCCGGGATCGCCGAGCGGCTGTCCGCCGGACGGCTCCAGGAACGCATGAAGGTCACCGGCGAGGACGACATCGCGCGGCTCGGCGAGGCCTTCAACAAGATGGCCCAGAACCTGCAGTCGAAGATCAGCCAGCTGGAGGACCTGTCCCGGATGCAGCGCCGGTTCGTCTCGGACGTGTCCCACGAGCTGCGGACGCCGCTGACGACCGTGCGGATGGCCGCGGACGTCATCCACGAGGCGCGCGAGGACTTCGACCCGGTGACCGCGCGGTCGGCCGAGCTGCTCGCCGACCAGCTGGACCGGTTCGAGTCGCTGCTCGCGGACCTGCTGGAGATCAGCCGCTTCGACGCGGGGGCGGCGGCGCTGGAGGCGGAGCCGATAGACCTGCGCGAGGTGGTCCGGCGCGTGGTCACCGGGGCCGAGCCGCTCGCCGAGCGCAAGGGCACGCTGATCAAGGTCGTCGGCGACCAGCAGCCCGTCGTCGCCGAGGCCGACGCGCGGCGCGTGGAACGGATCCTGCGCAACCTCGTCGTCAACGCCGTGGAGCACGGCGAGGGCAAGGACGTCGTCGTGCGGCTCGCCGCGGCGGGCGGGGCGGTCGCGGTCGCGGTGCGCGACTACGGCGTGGGACTCAAGCCGGGCGAGGCGGCCCGGGTCTTCAGCCGCTTCTGGCGGGCCGATCCGGCACGCGCGCGCACCACCGGAGGTACGGGGCTGGGGCTGTCCATCGCCCTGGAGGACGCGCGGCTGCACGGCGGCTGGCTCCAGGCGTGGGGCGAGCCGGGCGGCGGCTCGCAGTTCCGGCTGACGCTGCCGAGGACGGCGGACGAGCCGCTGAGGGGTTCCCCGATCCCCCTGGAGCCCAAGGACTCGCGGCGCAACCGCGCACCGGACGGCGGCGGGCCGCCGCACGGCGGGGACGCCGAGAAGCGTGCCACGGCGCCGGTGCGGCAGACGGGCTCCGACGGTGCGGCACGGGCCGCCGCGGACCCGCTCGCCCCGAGGCCGGCGGCCGTGGCGCCCACGGCCGATCCCACGGCGCTGCCCGGCAACGGCGCGCGCGTGGTGGCCCGGCCCGCCCCGCGGGCGTCACGGCAGGAGGAGGGGGCGGCGAAGGCCCCCGGAGCAGGGTCCGGGAGCCCGTGGGCGACGCCGGCGGACGGTGCGCGGCCCGCCGGGCGGCCGGGGGACGGCAGCGGTCCCGCGCGACGGCCGGACGACGGGCGTGACGGACACGACGGACACGGCGGGACCGCGGGACGACCCGGCGGTGACCGCGACGGGACCCCGGGCGCCGTCGGAACCGGGGAGCCGGGGCGTGGTCCCGGGGCCGGCACCGGAGGCGAGGGCCCCGGTGACCGGAGAGTGGCGCAGGGCGCGCACAGGGATGGGGAGGCTTCGCGTGAGCGGTGAGCGCGTCGGACGCGGCCGGGGGGCGCCGGTGCGGGCGGTGGCGTGCGCCCTCGGCGGGATCGTCCTGCTGGCCGGGTGTGCCTCGATGCCCGACAGCGGGGACCTGCGGGGCGTCGAGTCCACGCCCCGGCAGGACCCGCAGGTGCGGGTGTTCGCCATGCCGCCGGGCGAGGACGCCACGCCCCCGCAGATCGTGCAGGGCTTCCTGGAGGCGCTGACCAGCGACGACCCCGACTACCGGACCGCGCGCCAGTACCTGACCCCGAAGGCGGCGGAGAACTGGCGGCCGGAGCTGTCCACCACGGTGCTGTCGGAGGGGCCGGGCGCCTACGCCGACTCCCCGGTCCGGGAGGACGCCGACTCCCTCACCTACACGCTGACCGGCACCAAGGTCGCCACGGTGGACGCGCAGCAGTCGTACGCGCCCGCGACCGGCCCCTACAACAAGCTCGTGCGCCTCACGAGGGACCCCGAGAACGGCCAGTGGCGCATCGACGCGGTGCCGCAGGGCGTCGTGATGGGCAAGTCGGACTTCCAGCGCAACTACATGTCCGTCAACAAGTACTACTTCGCCTCGGACACCGAGGGGACCGACGCGGGCGCGCTGCCGTGGGCGGTCGCCGATCCCGTCTACGTGCGCAGCCACGTGGATCCCACGACCCAGATGGTGCGCTCCCTGCTCGCCGGACCCACGGCCTGGCTGGACCCGGTCGTCAGGTCGGGCTTCCCCGCGGGCACGGCGCTGCGGAAGGGGACCGGCTCGCTGACGGTGGACGACCGGGGCAGGCTGACCGTGCCGCTCAACGACAGGGCGGCCGAGGCCGGCGCCGAGCGGTGCGAGGAGATGGCGACCCAGCTGCTGTTCACGCTGCGCAGCCTCAGCCCGGTGGTGGAGGAGGTCGAGCTGCGGGCCGGTGGTGAGCGGCTGTGCTCGCTCGCCCAGGAGGGCGCCGGGACCGTGGCCACCCGGGGCGCGCTGGACCGGCCCGACTACCTGTACTTCGTCGACGAGGACCGGCGGCTCGTGCGGATCGCCGCGGGCAGCAGCGGCACGCAGCCGGAACCGGTGCCGGGAGCGCTGGGCGAGGGCGGCAGGACGCTGCGCTCGGTGGCGGTCGCGCGGGACGAGCGCACCGCGGCCGGGGTCGCCGCCGACGGCGCGTCGCTGTACGTCTCCCCGCTGGCGGCGGGCGGTTCGCTCGGCGAGCCCGTGCTGCGCAGCCGGGGGAAGCGCGAGGAGGACCGGCTGGCCGCGCCGAGCTGGGACGCGCAGGGCGGCCTGTGGGTGGCCGACCGCGACCCGGAGAACCCGCGGCTGTACCTACTGGCGGAGGGCGCCGGGGAGCCGCTGCCGGTACGGACACCGGGCCTGGACGGCCGGGTGCAGGCGGTCCGGGTGGCCGCCGACGGGGTGCGGATCGCACTCGTGGTGGAGAAGGGCGACCGGCGGTCCCTGATGATCGGGCGGATCGAGCGGAGCGGTCCGAAGGGGAAGGACGGCGAGCAGCCGGCGGTCACCGTGCGGGACCTGCGCTCCGCGACGCCCGAGCTGGAGCAGGTCACCGCCATGTCCTGGACCGGGGACAGCCGGCTCGTGGTGGTCGGGCGCGAGCAGGGGGGCGTGGAGCAGATGAAGTACGTCGAGGTCGACGGCTCCATACCGGACGTGCCGCCGCCCGCCGCGCTGACCGGGGTGAAGGACGTCACCGCCGCGGCGGACGAGCAGACGCCCCTGGTGGCGTACTCCGTGGACGGGATAGTCCGGCTGCCCTCGGGGGCGCAGTGGCAGAAGGTGACGGAGGGGACGGCGCCCGTCTACCCCGGGTGAGGGGTTCGCGGGGCGGGCGTCCCCGGCCCGTCGCGGACGGCCTGTTCCGCGCGGTTTTCCACAGGGGTGGCCGGGCGGGGCGGACGTGGGCACAGTGGGGTCGTGCGGGGATGGTGGCAGGACCTCACCGACCTGGTGCTCCCGGCCGAGTGCGGTGGGTGCGGCAGGCCTCGCACGGTGCTCTGCGCCCGGTGCCGTACGGCGTTGGGCGGGGCCGTGCCGGGCCGGGTCCGGCCGGACCCGGAACCGGCCGGGCTGCCGCCGGTGCACGCGGCGGCCCGGTACGCGGACGAGGTGCGCGCCACGCTGCTGGCGCACAAGGAACGGGGGGCCCTGGCCCTGGCCGGGCCGCTGGGCGGGGCCCTGGCGGGAGCGGTGCGGGCGGGACTGCGCGCGGCAGGGGGGTGCGCGGCGGGGGCGCCGGGAGCGGCGCCGTACGGACGCGGCGCCGTGGGACCGCACCGGGTTCCGGGCGCGGTGCTGCTCGTTCCCGTGCCGTCCGCGCGGCGGGCCGTGCGGGCACGCGGGCACGATCCCGCCCGGCGGATCGCGTTCGCGGCGGCGGGTGCGCTGCGCCGGGGAGGGGTGCCCGCCCGGGTGCTCCCCGTGCTGCGGCAACGGCGGTACGTGGCCGACCAGTCGGGGCTGGACGCCCGGCAGCGGCGGGCCAATCTCGCCGGCGCGCTGGTGGTGGCCCCCGGTTGCGGCCGGCTGCTCCTCGGCGGCCCGGTCGTGCTCGTCGACGACCTGATGACGACCGGCGCGTCGCTGGCGGAGGCCGCGCGCGCGGTGCGGGCGGGACCGCAGGCGCCGGGAGCGGACGCGGAACCGGGTGCGGGGCCGGAAGCGGGGACTGTTTCGAGCATTTCGGGTCCCGCGTCCGTGTACAGGGGTGAGACAGGGGAAGGCAGAGGAGAACAACGGAACGGACCGGCCCGGCGGAGGGCGGGCCGGCGGCCCGGCCGGACGACGGGCACGGGCGGCGCCGACGGGATCGTCGACGTGGTGTGCGCGGCCGTCGTCGCGGCACCACCGGGTGCTTTTGAAATAAATCGGAACTGACGAAGATCTTGCTTCGTTGCAGGGAATGAGAAGGTAATTCACCTGAATGGAGGTACGGCACGGTAGAGGGTGACGACATACCTCCGGGCGAGATATGTTCGGTTGTGAGGGAAAGCCGCAGGCCACACCCCTCGAATCCGATTGCCGTGCTGCGGGTTTCACGCAATCACCCGCACCGGTGGACTGGAGATCTCGTCCGCGGGGGAGGAGGTGGACGTCACCGAGTCCGAGGTTCCGGAAATCACCGGAGCCTGGTGCAAAAGGGAGATGCTCCGCACCGAGGCGGAGCGATCCGGGAACGGAGTTCTGCGTGGACATCGTCGTCAAGGGCCGCAAGACCGAGGTGCCCGAGCGGTTCCGGAAGCACGTGGCCGAGAAGCTGAAGCTGGAAAAGATCCAGAAGCTCGATGGCAAGGTGATCAGCCTCGACGTCGAGGTGTCCAAGGAGCCCAACCCCCGACAGGCCGACCGCTGCGACCGGGTGGAGATCACGCTCCGCTCCCGCGGTCCGGTGATCCGGGCGGAGGCAGCGGCGAGCGACCCGTACGCGGCGCTCGACCTGGCAGCGGAAAAACTGGACGCACGGCTGCGCAAGCAGCACGACAAGCGCTTCTCGCGGCGTGGTGTGCGCAGGATCTCGGCCGCAGAGGTCCCCGACCACGTCCCGGGTGCGGCGACATTCGACGGAAACGGCGTGCTCTCCGCCGAGGAGGAGCAGGAGGCCGTCCCCACCAAGAGGATCGGCTCCCTGGAGGTGCAGGGTGACGGGCCCCTCGTCGTCCGCGAGAAGACCCATGTGGCCGCACCCATGACCCTCGACCAGGCCCTCTACGAAATGGAGCTGGTCGGGCACGACTTCTACCTGTTCGTCGATTCCGAGACCAAGGAACCCAGTGTCGTCTACCGACGGCACGCCTACGACTACGGCGTGATCCACCTCCGCACCGACACGATGGTCACCGGGACGGGCTCCCCCGAGGCGGGCGGAACGCTCGGAGGCTGATCCGCCGGACGACAGCGGAGCCGGTGCCCCTGGTGCGCGTGTGCGCCCCCAGGGGCACCGGTGTGCGACCTCTCGCGCCGCACGCTGTCGCCCCGGTGCCGCCCGGGCATGGAATCATGGCGGCAACGGCTCAACCGGTGGGCCGTTGCCTTGGGTTGGCGATGGCTCCGGACCACGGACCACAGCCTTCAGGGGGAGGAACGATGGCGGACAGCTTCGGACCGATGCGTGCGGAGGGCGCCGGCGACGGCGCCGCCGGCACGGGCCCGGAGGCGGGCTCTCCACGCAAGGAGCCGATCAGGGTCCTGGTGGTGGACGACCACGCGCTGTTCCGTCGCGGGCTGGAGATCGTGCTCGCCGCCGAGGAGGACATCCAGGTGGTCGGGGAGGCGGGGGACGGCGCCGAGGCCGTGGAGAAGGCCGCCGACCTGCTGCCCGACATCGTCCTGATGGACGTGCGGATGCCCAGGCGGGGCGGGATCGAGGCGTGCACCTCCCTCAAGGAGGTGGCCCCCAGCGCGAAGATCATCATGCTGACGATCAGCGACGAGGAAGCCGACCTCTACGACGCCATCAAGGCGGGTGCGACCGGCTACCTCCTCAAGGAGATCTCCACGGACGAGGTGGCCACCGCCATCCGCGCGGTGGCCGACGGGCAGTCGCAGATCAGTCCCTCCATGGCGTCGAAACTGCTCACCGAGTTCAAGTCGATGATCCAGCGGACCGACGAGCGCCGGCTCGTGCCCGCGCCCCGGCTGACGGACCGTGAACTCGAAGTCCTCAAGCTCGTGGCCACCGGGATGAACAACCGTGACATCGCCAAGGAGTTGTTCATCTCCGAGAACACCGTGAAGAACCACGTGCGCAACATCCTGGAGAAGCTCCAGCTGCACTCCAGGATGGAGGCCGTGGTCTACGCGATGCGGGAGAAGATCCTCGAGATCCGGTGACCGCGCGGCTCCCCCCCCCGCCGGGCGGGGCCGGACACGCGGACGGCCGCGGGCGTCAGGCGAGGGCGCGGGCGAGCTCCAGGACGAGCGGTTCGCGCAACTCCGGTGCGTCGACCCGCTCCACGCGCACGTTCGTGCAGTCCACCCAGCCCGCCGCCTCCACCAGGGCCCGGGCCACCGCCGGGACCGCCTTCGGCCCCTCCAGGGCGACCTGCTTGGCCACCAGAGTGCGGCCCGCGCGGGCCGGGTCGACGCGGCCGACGAGCCGGCCGCCGGCGAGCACGGGCATCGCGAAGTAGCCGTGCACCCGCTTCGGCTTGGGGACGTAGGCCTCCAGGCGGTGGGTGAAGCCGAAGATCCGCTCCGTGCGGGCCCGTTCCCAGATCAGGGAGTCGAACGGGGACAGCAGCGTCGTGCGGTGCCGCCCGCGCGGGGGTGACGCGAGGGCCGCCGGATCGGCCCAGGCCGGCTTGGACCAGCCCTCCACCGCGACCGGGACCAGATCCGTGTCGGCGATCACCGCGTCGACCTGCTCGCCCCTGAGGCGGTGGTAGTCGGCGAGGTCCGCGCGCGTACCGACGCCCAGGGACCGGCCGGCCAGGCCGACCAGGCGGCGCAGGCACTCGGTGTCGTCCGGTTCGTCGTGCAGCAGCTCCGGCGGGATCACGCGCTCGGCGAGGTCGTAGACCCGCTTCCAGCCGCGGCGCTCGACGCACACCACCTCGCCGTACATCAGGGCGCGTTCGACGGCGACCTTGGTGCCGGACCAGTCCCACCACTCGCTGGTGCGCTTGGCGCCGCCCAGCTCCGTGGCCGTCAGGGGGCCCTCCGCGCGCAGCTGCTTGACGACCTGGTCGTAGACGTCGTCGGGGAGTTCGTGGTTCCAGTGCGGGCGGTTGCGGTAGGCGCGGCGGCGGAAGGCGAAGTGGGGCCACTCCTCGACGGGGAGGATGCACGCGGCGTGCGACCAGTACTCGAAGGCGCGCGGCCGGCGGGAGCCCCCGCCCCAGTACGCCTCCTCGACGGTCGTGCGGCCCACGGCGCCCAGCCGGGCGTAGGGGACGAGCTCGTGGGAGCGGGCCAGGACGGAGATCGTGTCGAGCTGCACCGCGCCCAGGTGGCGGAGGACGCCGCGGACACCCGAGCGGCGGTCGGGGGCGCCGAGGAGACCCTGGGCCCGCAGGGCGATGCGGCGGGCCTCGTCCGCCGAGAGTTCCGTGGTCGGGCGCGCGGGAGTCGTCATACGTCCGCACGATAGGGGGTGGCACTGACAACCGGGGGCGGATCCGGCCTCACCCCCGGCCCGGCAGGTACGGCACCGTCGACGGCAGCCCCAGGTCGGACGGGAGGAGGGAGCCCACCCAGCAGTCCCGCAGCACTCCCTTGTTGTTGATCGCCGCGCGCAGGGTGCCCTCGACGGTGAAGCCCGCGCGTTCGGCCACCGCGCGGGAGGGCCGGTTGCCCACCTCCGCGCGCCACTCCACGCGGTCGACCGACATCCGGGTGAACGCCCAGCGCGCGGCGGCGACGGCGGCCTCGGTGACGTAGCCGTGGCCGCGGTGCTCCTTCGTCCCCCAGAAGCCGATCTCGCCCACGCCGAGGGAGCGCAGGGTGATGCCGAGCATGCCCGCGAGGTCCCCGGAGGGCAGGAAGAGGCCGAAGGCGAACATCGAGCCGTTCGCCCAGCCGTCCGGGGCCATCTGCTCGGTGAAGCCCCGCGCGTGCTCCGGCAGGTACGGGGAGGGGATGGTGGTCCAGCGCTGGATGTCGGGGTCCTGGCAGGCGGCGTACACCGCGTCGGTGTCCCGCGGGCCCACCGGGCGCAGCAGGAGGCGGTCGGTGGTGAGTGTGACGGGTTCCATCGGCCGATTCTGCGGGGCGGACCGGGAGCGGCGCCAGGCACGCGGCCCCGAGTGACGGGACGCTCACCCTTCGTGCGATTCCCCGGGTGGAGCGGCACCCTCCGGGGGTCCCGGACGTTGTTCCTGCAGACGTTCCCTCCGGCGCGGCAGTGCACCGGACGGGGCGCGGCACACGGCCGCCGTCGCTGCGGGCCTCCCGGCGCGGCGGGGTCCTCGCATACGATGGCCGTTGCCCAGTCAGTGAAACGGAAACCGACCGTCCCAGGCCCGACCGGCAAGGAGACCAACCCCCGTGTCCGTCCTCTCGAAGATCATGCGTGCAGGCGAAGGCAAGATCCTGCGCAAGCTGCACCGCATCGCGGACCAGGTCAACTCCATCGAAGAGGACTTCGTCGACCTCTCCGACGCCGAGCTGCGGGCCCTCACCGATGAGTACAAGGAGCGCTACGCCGACGGTGAGAGCCTGGACGACCTGCTGCCCGAGGCGTTCGCCACCGTCCGCGAGGCCGCCAAGCGCGTCCTGGGCCAGCGGCACTACGACGTCCAGATCATGGGCGGCGCCGCCCTGCACATGGGCTACGTGGCCGAGATGAAGACCGGTGAGGGCAAGACCCTCGTCGGCACCCTGCCGGCGTACCTGAACGCCCTGGCGGGCAAGGGCGTCCACATCATCACGGTCAACGACTACCTGGCCGAGCGCGACTCCGAGCTGATGGGCCGCGTCCACAAGTTCCTGGGCCTGAGCGTCGGCTGCATCCTCGCCAACATGACGCCGGCCCAGCGCCGCGAGCAGTACGCCTGCGACATCACCTACGGCACGAACAACGAGTTCGGCTTCGACTACCTGCGCGACAACATGGCGTGGTCCAAGGACGAGCTCGTCCAGCGCGGCCACAACTTCGCCATCGTCGACGAGGTCGACTCCATCCTCATCGACGAGGCCCGTACGCCGCTGATCATCTCCGGCCCGGCCGACCAGGCCACCAAGTGGTACGGCGACTTCGCCAAGCTGGTCAGGCGCCTCAAGCGCGGCGAGGCGGGCAACCCGCTCAAGGGCATCGAGGAGACCGGCGACTACGACGTCGACGAGAAGAAGCGCACCGTCGCCATCCACGAGTCCGGCGTCGCCAAGGTCGAGGACTGGCTGGGCATCGACAACCTGTACGAGTCGGTGAACACCCCGCTCGTGGGCTACCTGAACAACGCCATCAAGGCCAAGGAGCTCTTCAAGCGCGACAAGGACTACGTCATCATCGACGACGAGGTCATGATCGTCGACGAGCACACCGGCCGCATCCTCGCCGGCCGCCGCTACAACGAGGGCATGCACCAGGCGATCGAGGCGAAGGAGGGCGTGCCGATCAAGGACGAGAACCAGACGCTCGCCACGATCACGCTCCAGAACTTCTTCCGCCTCTACAAGCGCCACGACCACAACGGCAAGGAGATGCCGGGCCTGTCCGGCATGACCGGTACGGCGATGACCGAGGCCGCCGAGTTCCACCAGATCTACAAGCTCGGCGTGGTGCCCATCCCGACCAACCGGCCGATGGTCCGCAAGGACCAGTCCGACCTCATCTACCGCACCGAGGTCGCCAAGTTCGAGGCGGTCGTCGACGACATCGAGGAGAAGCACCGCAAGGGGCAGCCGATCCTGGTCGGCACCACCTCGGTGGAGAAGTCCGAGTACCTCTCGCAGCAGCTCAGCAAGCGCGGCATCCAGCACGAGGTGCTGAACGCCAAGCACCACGAGCGCGAGGCGCAGATCGTCGCCCAGGCCGGCCGCCGGGGCGCCGTCACCGTGGCCACGAACATGGCGGGCCGCGGCACGGACATCAAGCTCGGCGGCAACCCCGAGGACCTCGCCGAGGCGGAGCTGCGCCAGCGCGGCCTCGACCCCGAGGAGCACATCGAGGAGTGGGCGCAGGCCCTGCCCGAGGCGATGGCGCGGGCCGAGCAGGCGGTCAAGGCCGAGAAGGAGGAGGTCGAGAAGCTCGGCGGCCTCTACGTCCTGGGCACCGAGCGGCACGAGTCGCGGCGCATCGACAACCAGCTGCGCGGCCGTTCCGGCCGCCAGGGCGACCCCGGCGAGTCCCGCTTCTACCTCTCCCTCGGCGACGACCTGATGCGGCTGTTCAAGGCCCAGATGGTCGAGCGCGTGATGTCGATGGCGAACGTGCCGGACGACGTGCCCATCGAGAACAAGATGGTCACGCGGGCCATCGCCTCCGCCCAGTCGCAGGTCGAGACGCAGAACTTCGAGACCCGCAAGAACGTCCTGAAGTACGACGAAGTCATGAACCGGCAGCGCGAGGTCATCTACGGCGAGCGCCGCCGCGTCCTGGAGGGCGAGGACCTGCGCGAGCAGATCCACCACTTCATGGACGACACCATCGACGCCTACGTCCAGGCCGAGACCGCCGAGGGCTTCCCCGAGGACTGGGACCTGGACCGGCTGTGGGGCGCGTTCAAGCAGCTCTACCCGGTGAGCGTCACCGTCGAGCAGCTCGAGGAGGAGGCCGGCGACCGGGCCGGGCTGACCGCCGAGTTCATCTCGGAGTCCATCAAGGAGGACATCCGCACCCAGTACGAGGCCCGCGAGGCGCAGCTCGGCTCCGAGATCATGCGGGAGCTGGAGCGCCGGGTCGTGCTGTCGGTCCTGGACCGCAAGTGGCGCGAGCACCTCTACGAGATGGACTACCTCCAGGAGGGCATCGGCCTGCGCGCGATGGCGCAGAAGGACCCGCTGGTCGAGTACCAGCGCGAGGGCTTCGACATGTTCCAGGCCATGATGGACGGCATCAAGGAGGAGTCCGTCGGCTACCTGTTCAACCTGGAGGTCCAGGTCGAGCAGCAGGTCGAGGAGGTCCCGGTCGAGGACGTCAAGCCGGTGGCCGACCTGGAGAAGCAGGACGCGGTGCCCGCGCAGGCGGGCGCGCGCCCGGAGATCCGCGCCAAGGGACTCGACGCCCCGCAGCGGCGGAACCTGCACTTCTCCGCGCCGACGGTGGACGGCGAGGGCGGCACCGTCGAGGGCGAGTTCGTCGCCGACGACGAGCCGGTGCGCTCCGCGGCCGACGGCCTCACCCGCGCGGAGCGCCGCAAGCAGGCGCGGGGCGGGCGTCGCCGCAAGAAGTGAGCGGAACCGCTCCGCACGGAGCGGTTCCGGGCGGGCCGAGGGGCGGGGGAACCAGGGGGCCCTTTCCTCCGGGGTCCCCGCGCACGGGCACTGGCGCCTCTGGGGGGGGAACACCAGCTCCCCTGCGGGGGCGC
>NZ_JBVITR010000065.1:5875-13897 GCF_055574875.1 Streptomyces sp. NPDC034670 | reverse complement strand
GGCGTCTCCGCAAGCGTGGCACGAAGCTCCCCCCCCCTACGTGTCTCTGGGGGGACGGGGGCCAGGCCCCAAGGGGTGCCCCACCCCTCGGGCGTCCCCGCGCGCGGTCAGCGGCCCTGCGGGCGGGGACCGCCCAGCTCCACGGCGGTGCAGCGCCAGCGCAGGTCCCGGCCCCGCTCCAGCCGGAACGCCATGGCGCTCAGCCGGTCGCCGGCACCGATCCGGGCGAAGACCTCCAGGGCGCCCTCGCGGGGGACGAAGTAGCCGATGTCCCGTACGACGGGCCGGGCGCCGCGGGTGCGCAGCGGGCCGTGCTCGGCGAGCCGCGCCAGGTCGTCGTAGGCGCGGCCCGCCGTGTGCCGCAGCATGGCGTGGACGGGCCGCTGCCCGCTCAGCACGGCGAGGAGCAACTCGGCGAAGCGGTCGGTGGGGCGGGGCTGGGGGACGGCGGGCCGGTGCGGCGTCCGGGCGGGCACGACGGGCGCGGGGGGCGCGGCCTCCCGGCCGGAGAGCGCCCGGGAGGCCCGGACGGAGGCCGCCCGCGCGGCGGCGGCGGACGGCGGGCGGCCGTCCGCGGGGCGCCGGGACCGGGCGGCGGGGGAGGGACCACGCCCCTCGCCGGGGGACGGGGCGCGGGCGGCGGTCCCCGCGGGACGGCGGGGCGGGGTGGTGCCGGCGGGACGGCGGGAGTCGCGGCGGCCCGCCGGCCGGGCGCCGGCCGGGCGGGCGCCGGGGTGGTGCTGAGCCCTGGTCATGACCTTGTTCACGGGGACCCCGTTCGAACGGGCCCGGGCGTCGCCGCGGCGCGAAGCCGGGCGATACCGGGCGGTAACTTCGTGGTTGGGGATCTTGTACGGGGCGGAACGGTGCGGCGGCAAGCAACCGGACCGCGGGTCGGAGCGGCCGGGAGATTCACCTATCCGAGTGGTCGCCGAGGCGCCGGCCCCGTACCGGAGCGGACGCACCGGGTGACGTCCGGGCCCGGAGTGGACGCGGCCGGGGGGCCGGGCGGGGACTCGATGGGGGACGCCCGCACCCGTATCCTGAGGGATCTCCGGCCGGGCACGACCGCCCGCACCGGGTGCCGGCGGACCCCGGCACGGATCGACCACGGAACGACCACGAAAGCGGCCGACATGCGCGTCTACGTCCCCCTGACCCTTCCCGGCCTCGCCGAGGCGCACCGGACGGGCGAGCTGGGCGACGGACCGCTCCTCGCGTACGCCGTGACGCCCGCACTGCGCGAGTGGTACCTCTCCGACGACATCGAGGAGCTGGAGTACGCCGCGCTGAGCCGCGCCGCGCTGGCCTCCCTGCGGCTGCTGGCGGCGGACCCCGCGGCGCCCCGGCGCCGGGTGGTGGTCGCCGTCGACGTCCCCGACCGGGCGGCCGCGGCCGACCCCGACCGGGGGCTCGACCCGGCCGCGCTCGGGGAGGTGCGGGTCGCCGGGCCCGTGCCGCTGGCCGAGGCGGCCGCGGTGCACGTGGACGCGGCGGACGCGGAGGCGGACGTGGCGGCCGCCGCGCGGGCGCTGCCCGCGGCGGACGGCGGGGACGACGACGCGCGGTTCACGGTGGACGGCGCGGAGGACCACGAGCTGCTGTGGTACGCCACGCAGGAGATCCCCCACCTGGTGGCCCCGGCGGACTGAGCGCCGTCCGGGCGGCCCGGCGGTCTCCTGGACGCCGGCGCCGGCGGGTACGTTCTGGGGCATGGGGATGCAGAGGAACGCGCACATCGTCTGGGACTGGAACGGGACGCTGTTCCACGACGTCGACGCGGTCATCGGGGCGACGAACGCGGCCTTCGCCGAGCTGGGGCTGGAGCCGATCACGCTGGAGCGGTACCGGGAGCTGTACTGCGTGCCGATACCGAGGTTCTACGAGCGGCTGCTGGGGCGGCTGCCGAGCGGGCCCGAGTGGGAGCTGATGGACGCGGCCTTCCACCGGTACTACGCGGAGCACCGGGTGCGGTGCGGACTGGCCGAGGGCGTGGTGGAGCTGCTGTCGGGGTGGTCGGCGGCGGGACGCAGCCAGTCGATCCTCAGCATGTACGGGCACGAGGACCTGGTGCCGCTGGTCCGGGACTTCGGCATCGAGCCGCACTTCCTGCGGGTCGACGGGCGGACCGGGCCGTCCGGGGGCAGCAAGGCGGAGCACATGGTGCGCCACCTCGGCGCACTGACCGGCGTGGACCCGGCGCGCACGGTGGTGATCGGCGACGCGGCCGACGACGCGCTGGCCGCACGGCACGTGGGGGCGCGGGCCGTCCTCTACACCGGCGGTTCCCACGGCCGGGCCAGCCTGGAGGCGGTGGGCGTGCCGGTGGTGGACACCCTGGCCGAGGCCGTGGCGGAGGCGGAACGCCTCGCGGCGTGAGGGCACCGGGGTCTCCCGGAGCGCCCGGGTCTCCCGGAACCCTCGGGTCTCCCGGAGCGCCCGGGACCCCGGAGCGCCCGGGACCCCGGACCGCCGGAGCCCTGCCCGGCCGTCACCGAATGTGCACTGTGCAGAACGTCAAACTTCGCCCCCCGGTTTTGTACACATACGGCTCATGACGGGCCCCCGGCGGGGAGCGATAGCCTGGGTGCCGTGATCAGCGCGATACCTCGCGGGGACATGGACGTCTCCGCTGTGCGCCCGGGGAGCACGGACGACATCCGTGACCGGGCGGCGGCCGCTGGTCCCCACGGGCGGGACGGTGCCCGGCGGGCGCCCGGGACGCGGTGCGTCCTGCGGGGCCGGGGACGGAGGACGCGAAGAGTAGCGTCACACCCGTCGGACGCACCGGGATCGGCCGAACGGCCCCCGCTCCTCTCACCCTGCGGCATAACGTCGGCACAGACCGGACACCCCGTGTCGTACCGCCGCACCACAGGGCCGGAGACCGTACTTCCTTCTACGTCACGCAACGGCGCGCGACAGGAGCCAGAGGATCATGCAGACCAAGCTGGACGAAGCCAAGGCCGAGCTGCTCGAGAGGGCCGCCCGGGTAGCTGAGAACAGCCCGGCCGGGGGGAAACTACCGACCGGGACGGCAGACGGGGGTGCTCCCGACCGGGAATCCGTGCTCGCGTTCCTCCAGCGCTTCTACCTGCACACCGCACCGGAGGACCTCACCGACCGCGACCCGGTCGACGTCTTCGGGGCCGCCGTCTCGCACTACCGGCTGGCCGAGAACCGCCCGCAGGGCACGGCCAACGTCCGGGTCCACACCCCGACCGTCGAGGAGAACGGCTGGACCTGCAGCCACTCCGTCGTCGAGGTGGTCACCGACGACATGCCCTTCCTGGTCGACTCCGTCACCAACGAGCTGACCCGCCAGGGCCGCGGCATCCACGTCGTGATCCACCCGCAGTTCGTGGTCCGCCGGGACGTCACCGGCAAGCTGATCGAGGTGCTCCCCACCCCGCCGGGCGACGACCTCCCGCACGACGCGCACGTCGAGTCCTGGATCCACGTCGAGATCGACCGCGAGACCGACCGCGGCGACCTCAAGCAGATCACCGCCGACCTGCTGCGCATCCTGTCCGACGTCCGCGAGGCGGTCGAGGACTGGGGCAAGATGCGCCAGGCGGCGACCCGGCTGGCCGAGGACCTGCCCGACGAGCCCGTCCCCGGCGACCTGCCCCGGCAGCAGGTCGAGGAGGCCCGCGAGCTGCTGCACTGGCTGGCCGACAACCACTTCACCTTCCTGGGCTACCGCGAGTACGAGCTGCGCGGGGACGACTCGCTCGGCGCCATCCCCGGCACCGGCCTCGGCATCCTGCGCTCCGACCCGCACCACGCCTCCGCCGAGGGCCACCCGGTCAGCCCGTCCTTCGAGCGGCTGCCCGCCGACGCCCGCGCCAAGGCGCGCGAGCACAACCTGCTGGTGCTGACCAAGGCCAACAGCCGGGCGACCGTGCACCGGCCGTCGTACCTGGACTACATCGGCGTCAAGAAGTTCGACGCGGACGGCAACGTCGTCGGCGAGCGGCGCTTCCTCGGACTGTTCTCGTCCGTCGCCTACACCGAGTCCGTCCGCCGGGTGCCGGTGATCCGGCGCAAGGTCGAGGAGGTGCTGGAGCGCGCCGGCTTCTCGCCCCACAGCCACGACGGGCGCGACCTGCTCCAGATCCTGGAGACCTACCCGCGCGACGAGCTCTTCCAGACCCCGGTCGACGAGCTGCAGGCCATCGTCACCTCCGTCCTCTACCTCCAGGAGCGCCGCCGGCTGCGGCTCTACCTGCGCCAGGACGAGTACGGGCGCTACTACTCCGCCCTCGTCTACCTGCCCCGCGACCGCTACACCACCGGTGTCCGGCTGCGGATCATCGACATCCTCAAGGAGGAGCTCGGCGGCACCAGCGTCGACTTCACCGCCTGGAACACCGAGTCCGTCCTCTCCCGGCTGCACTTCGTGGTCCGGGTCCCGCAGGGCACCGAGCTGCCGCAGCTGTCCGACGCCGACAAGGAGCGCATCGAGGCCCGGCTCGTCGAGGCCGCCCGCTCCTGGGCCGACGGCTTCGCCGAGGCGCTGAACGCCGAGCTCGGCGAGGAGCGCGCCGCCGAGCTGCTGCGCCGCTACGCGGGCGCCTTCCCCGAGGGGTACAAGGCCGACCACTCCCCGCGCAGCGCCGTCGCCGACCTCGTCCGCATCGAGCGGCTCGACGACGAGCGGAACTTCGAGCTCAGCCTGTACGAGCCGGTGGGCGCGGGTCCCGAGGACCGCCGCTTCAAGATCTACCGCAAGGGCGAGGCGATCTCCCTGTCCGCGGTGCTGCCGGTGCTCCAGCGGCTCGGCGTCGAGGTCGTCGACGAGCGGCCGTACGAACTGCGGTGCGCCGACCGCAGCGTGGCCTGGATCTACGACTTCGGCCTGCGCATGCCCAAGCTGACCGGTGCCGCCGCCGACCACCTCGGCGACGACGCGCGCGAGCGGTTCCAGGACGCCTTCGCCGCGGCCTGGACCGGCAAGGCGGAGAACGACGGCTTCAACGCCCTCGTGCTGAGCGCCGGACTGACCTGGCGCGAGGCCGTGGTGCTGCGGGCGTACGCCAAGTACCTGCGCCAGGCGGGCTCCACCTTCAGCCAGGACTACATGGAGGACACCCTCCGCAACAACGTCCACACCACCCGGCTGCTCGTCTCCCTGTTCGAGGCCCGGATGGCGCCGGACCGCCAGCGCGCCGGGCACGAACTGGTGGACGCCCTGCTGGAGGAGCTCGACGCCGCCCTCGAACAGGTGGCCTCGCTCGACGAGGACCGCATCCTGCGCGCCTTCCTCACCGTCATCAAGGCGACGCTGCGCACCAACTTCTTCCAGGAGGCGGGCGACGGCACGCCGCACGACTACGTCTCCATGAAGTTCGACCCGCAGGCCATCCCCGACCTCCCCGCGCCGCGCCCGGCGTACGAGATCTGGGTGTACTCGCCGCGCGTGGAGGGCGTGCACCTGCGCTACGGCAAGGTCGCCCGCGGCGGCCTGCGCTGGTCGGACCGCCGGGAGGACTTCCGCACCGAGATCCTCGGCCTGGTCAAGGCGCAGGCGGTGAAGAACACCGTCATCGTGCCGGTGGGCGCCAAGGGCGGCTTCGTCGCCAAGCACCTCCCCGACCCGAACGCCGACCGCGACGCCTGGCTGGCCGAGGGCGTCGCCTGCTACCGGACGTTCATCTCGGCGCTGCTCGACATCACCGACAACATGGTGGCCGGCGAGGTCGTGCCCCCGCGGGACGTCGTCCGGCACGACGGGGACGACCCCTACCTCGTCGTCGCCGCCGACAAGGGCACCGCGAAGTTCTCGGACATCGCCAACGAGGTCGCCGAGTCCTACGACTTCTGGCTCGGCGACGCCTTCGCCTCCGGCGGCTCCGCCGGATACGACCACAAGGGCATGGGCATCACCGCCCGCGGCGCCTGGGAGTCCGTCAAGCGGCACTTCCGGGAGCTGGGCGTGGACACCCAGACCCAGGACTTCACCGTCGTCGGCATCGGTGACATGTCCGGTGACGTGTTCGGCAACGGCATGCTGCTCAGCGAGCACATCCGCCTGGTCGCCGCCTTCGACCACCGGCACATCTTCATCGACCCGAACCCGGACGCGGCCGCCTCCTACGCCGAGCGCCGCCGCCTGTTCGAGCTGCCCCGCAGCTCCTGGGCCGACTACGACGCCGGGCTGCTGTCGGCGGGCGGCGGCGTGTTCCCGCGCGCCGCCAAGTCCGTCCCGATCAGCTCCCAGATCCGCGAGGCCCTCGGCATCGAGCCCGGCATCACCAAGATGACCCCGGCCGACCTGATGAAGGCGATCCTGAGGGCGCCGGTGGACCTGCTGTGGAACGGCGGCATCGGCACGTACGTCAAGGCCTCCGGCGAGTCCAACGCCGACGTCGGCGACAAGGCCAACGACCACATCCGGGTCGACGGCAAGGACCTGCGCGCCGCCGTCGTCGGCGAGGGCGGCAACCTGGGCTTCACCCAGCTCGGCCGGATCGAGTACGCGCTGCACGGCGGCCGGATCAACACCGACGCCATCGACAACAGCGCGGGCGTGGACACCTCCGACCACGAGGTGAACATCAAGATCCTGCTCAACGGCCTGGTGACGGACGGCGACATGACGGTCAAGCAGCGCAACAAGCTGCTCGCCGAGATGACCGACGAGGTCGGCCGCATGGTGCTGCGCACCAACTACGCGCAGAACACCGCCCTCGCCAACGCCCTGGCCCAGTCCAGGGACATGCTCCACGCCCAGCAGCGCTTCATGAAGCACCTGGTGCGCGAGGGCCGGCTCGACCGGGCCCTGGAGTTCCTGCCCACCGACCGCCAGATCCGCGAACGGCTCGCCGCCGGGCAGGGCCTGACCGGCCCGGAGACGGCCGTCCTGCTGGCGTACACGAAGATCACGGTCGCCGAGGAGCTGCTGCGCACCTCGCTGCCCGACGACCCCCACCTGAAGGGGCTGCTGTACGCCTACTTCCCGAGCGCGCTGCGCGAGCGGTTCCGGGAGCACATCGACAGCCACCCGCTGCGCCGCGAGATCACCACGACCGTGCTGGTCAACGACACGGTCAACACGGGCGGTACGACGTACCTGCACCGGATGCGCGAGGAGACCGGCGCGTCGCTGGAGGAGATCGTCCGGGCGCAGACCGCGGCCCGTGCGATCTTCCGCTCCGCGGTGGTGTGGGACGGGGTCGAGGCCCTCGACAACAAGGTCGACGCGGAGACCCAGACCCGGATCCGGCTGCACTCGCGCCGGCTGGTGGAGCGCGGCACGCGCTGGCTGCTCAACAACCGGCCGCAGCCGCTGGAGCTGGCGGAGACGGTGGAGTTCTTCGCCGAACGCGTCGAGCAGGTCTGGGCGCAGCTGCCGAAGCTGCTGCGCGGCGCGGACCTGGACTGGTACCAGAAGATCCACGACGAGCTGACCGAGGCCGGCGTCCCCGGCGAGCTGGCCACCCGGGTCGCCGGGTTCTCCTCCGCCTTCCCGACGCTCGACATCGTGTCGGTGGCCGACCGGACGGGCAAGGACCCGCTGGACGTCGCCGAGGTCTACTACGACCTCGCCGACCGGCTGCGCATCACCCAGCTGATGGACCGCATCATCGAGCTGCCGCGCGCCGACCGCTGGCAGTCCATGGCCCGCGCGGCGATCCGCGAGGACCTGTACGCGGCGCACGCGGCGGTGACCGCGGAGGTCCTGGCGGTGGGCGACGGCACCTCGACCCCGCAGCAGCGCTTCGAGCTGTGGGCGCGGAAGAACGCGGCGCTGCTCGGCCGGGCCCGCGCCACCCTGGACGAGATCCACAGCTCCGACTCCTTCGACCTGGCCAACCTGTCGGTGGCGATGCGGACGATGCGGACGCTGCTGCGCAGCCACTCGTAGGCCGCGCGGCCCCGCCCGCCCACGCGGGACGGGGCCGGCCGCGGACGACCGCGGGGGGGGGGGGGGGGGGAGGGCGGGGGGGGGGGGGGGGGGGGGTGGGGGGGGGGGTGGGGGGGGGGGGGGGGGGGGGGGGGGGGGGGGGGGGGTGTTTT
>NZ_JBVITR010000065.1:0-5865 GCF_055574875.1 Streptomyces sp. NPDC034670 | reverse complement strand
TCCCCCCCCCCCCCCCCCCCCCCCCCCCCCCCCCCCCCCTCCCCCCACCCCCCCCCCCCCCCCCCCCCCCCCCCCCCCCCCCCCCCCCCCCCCCCCCCCGCGTCCGTTGTGGTGCCTTGGGTGGGCATCCGGGGTGATTCGGTGGATAATCTCCTGCTTTGGGCAAGTCCTCCTGTGTGACCGTCAGCTTCTCCTCACCCGCCGCGCCCGGGAGCACCGGCGGGAGGCCCGCCGCGATCCGTCCGGCGGCCGTCGGCCGCGCCGCGCTCCGGACCGCCGCCGGGCTCGTCCTCGCCCTGCTGGTCCCGGTGATCGTGCGCCTCCCGTGGATCGGTGACCTGGGCATGCACGCGGCGACCCTGCAGCGCCTGCGGCACAGCCCGCTCGACCCCGGCAACCCGCTGGTCAGCGCGGACACACCGAGCCCGTACTACTCGCCGTGGATGCTGCTGCTCGGCGTCGTCGCCCGGGTGACGGGGCTGTCGGTGTTCGCCGTCCTGCGCCTGGCCGCCGCGGCCGGACTGGTGCTGCTGGTGACCGGGGTGTGGCGGTACGTGCGGACGCTGAGCACGCACCGGGACGCGCCCGCGGTCGCCCTGCTGAGCCTGCTGCTCCTGTGGGGGACGACCCCGTTCCTGTGGAGCGGCTTCCCGGGACTCACCTCGCTCGCGCTGACGGTGTCCTACCCCAGCACCTTCACCCTCGGCCTCGCCTTCCACTTCTGGGCGTGGCTGACGGGGGCGCTGCGCGCGGGGGACGGGTCCGGGCGGGGGACGTGGCTCGGGCTGGGGGCGCTGTGGGCGGTGATCCTGCTCTGCCACCAGTTCTCGGGGGTGGTGGCCTCGCTGGGCGCCTGCGCCCTCGTGCTCGCGGCACGGCCGGGGCGCGCGGTGTGGCCGCGGGCGGCCGCCGGGCTGCTGCTGGGGGCGGTGGTGCTGTGGGCGTGGCCGTACTACGACTTCTTCGCGCTGTTCGGCGCCGGGTCCGCCCTGGAGCCGGTGCACCGGGTGCTGTACGCGGACCCGGCCGCGCGGTTCGGGCTGGCCCTGCTCGGAGTGGCGGCGCTGGCCGCGCGGTGGCGGCGGGACCGGCGCGATCCGCTGGCGCTGTTCTTCCTGCTGGGCGCGGGGGTCGTGGCGGCCGGATGGCTGAGCGGCCACTACGCGTGGGGCCGCGCGCTGCCCGCCGTGCTGATCCCGGCGCAGCTCGCGGCGGCGCTGGAGGCGGTCCGCGCGGGACGGCGCGGGGTGCGCGCCGGCTGGGCGGTCCTGCTCGCCGGCGCGCTCGCGGCCGGGGCGTGGGCCCAGGCGGGGACGCTCGGGTACGCGGTGCCGCGCGACGTGCTGCCGCAGGCGGTCCAGGACCGGTACCGGCCGCCGTGGACGGGGTACCACTGGATCACGCTGTGGGTGGGGTACGGGGAGGTGGTCATGGCCGGGACCGCCCCGGCCCGCCGGATCCCGGCGTACGGGCCGTACACGGTCGCTCCCGGCTACCCCGACTTCTTCCTGCCGGACGAGGAGCGCCGGGCGGCGGCCACCGAGGAGTACTTCGCGGCGGGGACGCCGGCGGGGGTGCGGCGGGCCATCGAGCGGGAGTACGGGGTGCGCTGGGTGGTGGACGTGACCGGGACCCTGGACGACGCCGGGCTGCGGGCGGTGGCCCGGGGGCCGGAGGGGCAGGTGCTCTACGCGGTGCCGTGAGCCGTCCTCACGCCGCCGCCGCGCCGTCGTTCCCGCGCCGTCGCCGTCCTCACCGCAGCACGCCCGCCACCAGGCGGACCGCCCGGCGCACCCCCGGGCGGTCCAGTCGGCGGGCCACCGGGCGCAGCACGCCCGCCGTGATCCCGACCGGCTCCCAGCGCACCTGGAGCCGGCCCGGACCGTGTCCCTCCGGCTCGACCGTGACCCGGTGCGGGGCCGTGCCGGAGCGGTAGGGGACGCGGGCGGTCAGCGCCGGGAAGCCGAGCGGCGCCAGCAGCAGCCCCGTGTTGCCCTGGCCCCGGTGGGTGAGGCGGACCATCGGGTGGCGCACCCCGGCGAAGCCGGCCGGGGGGAGGGACGCGGCCGCGAGGTCGACGCGGACCCGGCCCTCGAAGACGCCGGGGCGGACGGGGGAGAGGCGGAAGGGGACCGTGAGGCGGCGCCGGCCGGGAGTGAGGAGGAGGCAGGCGCGCTGCGGGCCGACCGGCA
Source organism: Streptomyces sp. NPDC034670 (assembly GCF_055574875.1). Lineage (NCBI taxonomy): Bacteria > Bacillati > Actinomycetota > Actinomycetes > Kitasatosporales > Streptomycetaceae > Streptomyces > Streptomyces sp. NPDC034670. The sequence continues at coordinate 3,673 of NZ_JBVITR010000065.1, read as the reverse complement.
GCCGCAGGGCCGGGTCGTACGTCCGCACGGCCAGTTCGACGCCGGCGCCGGAGCTCCGGGTGATCTCCGTGATCTCGTGGCGGAACAGGGCGCCGGAGAACGGCCGGGTGTCCAGCTTCAGCTCGGTCAGGTCCAGCTCGCGGCGGGCGCCGGCGCAGGCGGGGATCCGCCCGCCCCAGTAGGTGCGGCCGTCCGCGTCCGTGGTCACCCGCCGCGGGGCGACGCCGTGGCCGAGACCGCGGGCCGCCAGCCGGGCCTCCTCCAGGCGCCGGTCGCGGACCAGCTGCAGCACCACCCGCTCGGCGCGCGGCAGGCGGGCGTACGCGCCCGGGGACAGCGTGTCCAGGTAGGGGTTCACCAGGTCCGCGAAGGCCGCCAGCCACTCCTCGTCCCGGTGCGGCAGGTCGCCCGCGTACATCCGGAAGTCGTGCTTGAGGAACTTGTGGTCCTTGTCCTCGCGCAGCGCCTCGTGCCCGCTCCGCACCAGGAAGGCGTCGATGAGGCGCTGGACGTGGACGCGGTCGCGGACGTTGCCGAGCCGGTGCCGCTGGTTGGAGATGGACGCCGCGTCGGCGGCGGCGTACGGCGCGATGTACCAGAGGTACACCGGCTCCGGGACGATGGTGAACCTCTTCGCCAGGCAGTACGCCTGCGCCGAGAAGAGCTGGTCCTCGTAGTGGATGCCCTCGGGGAAGCGCAGGGCGTGCCGGTCGAGGAAGGCGCGGGCGTACATCTTGCTGGTGGACAGGTGCTCGAAGAACAGCCGGGGGTCGTCCTCGATGCCGTCCAGGGTGCGGCGCTCGCGCACGAGGTGCGGCATCCAGGTGGAGCGGCGGCCGGTGTCCGTCCGGATCCGCCGCACCGCGCCCATCGCGAAGTCGATCTCCCGTTCGCGGTGGGCGGCCAGCAGCAGGGCGACCGCGTCCCCGGGGAGTTCGTCGTCGCTGTCGAGGAACATCAGGTACGGCGCCCGCGCGATCTCCAGGGCCCGGTTGCGCGGGGCGCTGCACCCGCCGCTGTTGCGCGGCAGGCGCAGGTACCGGATGCGGGGGTCGCGGGCGGCGAGTTCCCGCGCCACCCGGGGGGTGTCGTCCGTCGAGTGGTCGTCGCTGATGACGATCTCGAGGTCGCGGTGGGTCTGGCGGCGGACGGACTCGACCGCGCGGGGCAGCCGCCCGGCGTCGTTGTGCACGATCACCGTCACGGTGACGTCGGGGGCGTCGAGGGCGCCGGGAGCGGTCATGACGGGCACGCCTCCTCGGGGCTCGGCGCCGGGGTGCGCCGCTCGAGCGGCAGCACCGGCGGCAGGGCCTCCCCGTCCTGGCCGAGGAAGACCCGGCGCACGACGCGTTCGGCGGCGCGGCCGTCGTCGTACTCGCAGAACCGGCGCCGGAAGACGGCCCGCGCCTTCGCCGCGCCCTCGTCGCGCCAGGCGTCGGTGGTGAGGATCCCGGTGAGTTCCTCCTGGGTGCGGGCCACCGGGCCGGGCGCCTCGGACATCAGGTCGAAGTAGACGCCGCGGGTGGTGCGGTACGTCTCCCAGTCGTCGGCGTGGATCACCAGCGGGCGGTCGAGGTTGGCGTAGTCGAACATGATCGACGAGTAGTCCGTGACCAGGACGTCGGCGGCCAGGCACAGCTCCTCGACCGGGTCGTAGGACGAGACGTCCACGATGCGGCCCGAGCGGCGCAGGCCGGTCGGCGGGGAGGCGGCGCCGTCGTAGAAGTAGTGGCCGCGCACCAGCAGCACGGTGTCCTCGCCGAGGCGGTCGGCGAGCGCGGCCAGGTCCAGGCGCGGGGTCCAGCCGGCCTCGTAGTCGCGGTGGGTGGGCGCGTACAGCACGGCCCGGCGCCCCGGGGCGATGCCGAGGCGCTCGCGGACCGCGCGGACGTCGTCGGCGCCGGCGGTGTAGTAGACGTCGTTGCGCGGATAGCCGTAGTCGAGCGAGACGAACCCGGACGGGTACGCCCGCTCCCACATCCGGGTGGTGTGGCTGTTGCCGGAGAGGCTGTAGTCCCACTTGTCGACGCGCTCCAGCAGCGCGGCGAAGTCCAGCCCCTGGGCGGCGGCCGGGAAGGCCATCTGGTCCAGGCCCATGCGTTTGAGCGGGGTGCCGTGGTGGGTCTGGAGGTGGACGGCGCCCGGGCGCTTGACCACCGCGTTGGGGAAGTTGACGTTGTTGACGAGGTACTTCGCGGTGGCGAGCACCTCCCCGTAGCGGCGCGTGCCGGGGACGACGTGGTCGGTGCCCGGCGGGAGCAGGACCGCGTTCTCGGCGGTCACCACCCACACCGGGTGGATGTGCGGGGCGAGTTCGGCCAGCTTGGCGGCGATCGCGGCCGGGTTGCAGGCGACGCCGCGGTTCCAGTAGGCGGCGAACACGGCCAGGTGGGGGTCGACCGGCCGGCGCAGGGCCCTGCGGTACTGGTGGTCGCGGACCCGGGTGCCGAGCTGCCGCCTGCCGGCGCGCACCGTGGACCGCACGGCGCGGCGGGCGCGGTTGGCGGCCTGGAACGCGCGGTACTTGGTGTAGGCGCCCTCCTCGAGCAGCGAGCGGCGGACGCCGTCGAGGCCGGCGGGGCGCTGGTGGCCCTCGGGGCGGCGGCGCAGCGCGGCGAGCGAGGCCCGGCGGAAGAACTCCCGGGCCACCTCCTCGGGCATGCTGCCGCGGGCGAAGGTGCGCAGGCAGTCCCGGACCATGATCTCGTAGAGCACGGTGTAGGCGGCGGGGCGGTGGCGGGCGAGGTCGAGCAGGTTCTCGTAGCGGTCGACGAGGGCGTAGTACTGCTCGGCGGTGACCGGGGGGAGGCTGGCGGGCCGCAGCCTGCGGTCCTCGTGGGCGATGTGCGGCAGGCAGGCGACGCGGTCGGCGAGCAGGAGGGCGGCGAGGGCCGCGTGCGGTTCGTCGTCGGTGGTGAGGCGCTCCTCGTGCGCCCGCCAGAAGCCGGCGCGCAGGACGCGGGTGCCGAGCAGCGGGGTCAGGCGCAGCAGATAGGCGCTGTCGTCGAGGACGAGGTCGGTGCGGCCCGCGCGGGCGAGCAGGGGACCGTCCGCGGAGGGCAGGCCGTGGGTGCGCCAGGTGCTGCGGACGTGGTCGATCAGCAGGACGTCCACGGCGGCGGGGAGTTCGGCGACGCGTTCGGCGATCGTGCGCGGGCCGCCGGGCGGGAGACCGTCCTTGGCGCGGACGAAGTGCAGCCAGCGACCGGCGGCCCGGGCCGCCCCCGCCGACCGGGCCGCCGCGTCGGACGTGCCGTCGGGCAGGGGCAGCACCCGGACCTCGGGGGCGTGCCGCTCGGCCGTCTCGCGGGCCCAGTCGCCGACGGCGGCGACGACGACCTCGGTGTCCGGGTGGGGGTGGGCGGCGAGGGAGTCGAGGAGGCCGGTCAGGTGGTCCTGGGTGTTCGGCCCGTGGACGATGACGCTGAGCTCTGGCATCGCGGGGCTCCTTCGGCTGCTCGTCGTGGCTCCGGTCGTTCCGCTGCGGTCACTCCGTTTCCGTCATATTGGCATCAATACGGTCGAAGGGGGTGGAAGGTGGCGCCGGGGGGGGGGGGGGGGGGGCCCCCGGCCCCCCGGCGCCCCGACCCCCCGGACCGCCCGAGGAGGGGCTGGCGGGGGCCGGGGAGACCCGGGTGCGTTTCTCTGCACCTTCCCTCCTCTCTCTGGAGCC
>NZ_JBVITR010000064.1:24410-35816 GCF_055574875.1 Streptomyces sp. NPDC034670 | reverse complement strand
CCCCCCTCCCCCCCCCCCCCCCCCCCCCCCCCCCCCCCCCCCCCCCCCCCCCCCCCCCCCCCCCCCCCCCCCCCCCCCCCCCCCCCCCCCCCCCCGGCGGGGGGTGGGGTCATACGGCGTCCACCGTCCTTCTCTCTGAACTGGCGCAGCAAGCCGACCGGGTACGGCCCGGTTGCGGGGGGCACCGGGCCGTTCCCGGCGCGAGCCGGTGACGGCCCGCAACCACTATTAGTGACAGCCGGACGGTTGTGGTCTCAACCCGTAACACCCCCTACCTGCGCACTCACCGAAAGTCCGTCATTTCAGGGGTCGGTACTCGGCGTGTCGGTTTGCGCCGAACCATCGGGAAGATCACCCGCCGTCCCGCGGTGCCGTACGGGCGGGGTGCGGGCGGGCCGTCGCGTTGGCGATCACGGGGACGCGGGGCGGGCTCAGGACGAAGCCCTCCACGTGGCGGGCGAGTTCCCGCTGGGCCTGCCGCATCAGGGGCGAGTGGAAGGCGCCGGAGACGTTCAGCCGCACGCAGCGGACGCCACGGGACCCCAGGTGGGGCACGAGCGCGTCGATGGCGCCGGTGCCGCCGGAGACGACCTGCTGGTCCGGCGCGTCGTCGTCGGCGACGACCACGCCGGTGGAGCCGCCGTCCTCGAGCAGCGCGCGAAGGCCGTGTCGGGGAGGAGCACCATGTGCTCCTCGAACGCGCCGAAGAAACTGCCGCCGCGGTTGCGCAGGCAGCAGCAGCGCAGCCGGTCGGGCCGGGGCAGCGGCCGCACCGTGTACGTCTGCGCCCGCAGGGCCTCGAAGTGCCGGGCCAGCTGTCCGACCCGCCGCGGGCACGACCACGACTCCCACCGCCGCCCCGGCGCGGGCGCGGTTCTCGAGGTACCCCGTGCCGCGGGCGGGTCGTCGCACCGCGGGTCAGGCCTTCCGGGCAGGACACCGGGCCGCTGCCACGTGAGGGGGGTCATGGAACGCGTCACTTCCCGGGAGGGAACGGGAATGCCCCGGCTTCTCCCTCACCGCGAATTCGACGAGGAGAATCCTGGTCTCCCGGCCCCTCCCGGGCTCTGCCGGAGGGCGTCACCGCCCTTGACGCGGCGCGAGGCGGCAAGACCACCCGGGCCGTGCTCCCGGCACCGGCTGCCGCGGCGTCACCGCGCCGACCGGCACGGCCTGGGGCAGCGGCCGCGGCCGGCCGGGGCGCTCGGGCGCACCCGGCCCGGCGTGCCCCCTCCCCTCCTTCTCCGGTCCTTCCTCGCCGGAGGACCGGAAGCCGAGTCAAGTCGCAGCGGGTACACGGTGGTTCGCCGTCGGTGGTGTGTTGCGGAAATCGCCGGGCACCCAGGGGTGGGGATGTGGTGCCGGCCACGGCAGGATGGTTCCGTGTCCCCAGCCGCGTGAGAGGAACGGTGGATGAGGCGGAACAGGCTCGGCGGGAGCCGGGTGCACGTCACGGAGCTGGGCTTCGGCGGTGGGCCGCTCGGCGGACTCTTCGCGCCGCTGGACGACGAGACCGCCGCGGGAGCCCTCGAGGCGGCCTGGGACAGCGGGATCCGCTACTTCGACACCGCCCCGCACTACGGCATCGGGCACTCCGAGCGCCGCACCGGCGACCTGCTGCGCGGCAAGCCCCAGGAGGAGGTGACGCTGTCGACGAAGGTCGGCCGGCTGCTGGTCCCGCAGGACCCCGCGGGCCGGACGGACGAGAGCTTCGCGGTGCCCGCCACGCACCGCCGGGTGTGGGACTTCACGCGGGACGGTGTGCTGCGCAGCCTGGAGGACTCGCTCGAGCGGATGGGCCTCGACCGCGTCGACCTGCTGCTCCTGCACGACGCGGAGGAGCGGTTCGAGGACGCGTTGAACGAGGGGTACCCGGCCCTCGCCGAACTGCGCGCCCAGGGAGTGGTGGGCGCGATCGGCGCGGGGATGCACCACCCCGGCAAGCTGACCCGGCTGGTCGAGGAGACGGACGTCGACGTGGTGATGCTGTCCGGCCGCTACACGCTCCTGGACCAGAGCGCCCTCGACGGACTGCTGCCCGCGTGCACGGACCGGGGGGTCTCGGTTCTCGCGGCGTCGGTCTTCAACTCCGGTCTGCTCGCCACGGACCGCCCCGCCGAGGACGCCACCTTCGACTACGCGCCCGCCGCGCCGCGGATGATCGAGCGCGCGCGTCGCGTGGCCGACGTCTGCGCGACGCACGGCGTGACGCTGCCGGCGGTGGCGATGGCCTTCCCGCTCCGCCACCCGGCCGTGGCGGGCGTCGTGGTCGGCATGCGCAGCGCGGACGAGGTGCGGCGCAACGTCGCGGCGTTCGGCGCGGAGATCCCGGCGCGGCTCTGGGACGACCTGCGGGGCGAGGGCCTTCTGGACGAGCGGGCGCCGGTGCGCGCCTGACGGCCCCCCGGCCGGCGGGGTCGGCAGCGGGGGCGGCGCCCATCGCGCGGGGCGGCGGCGGCAGGGGGTGCGGCGGGCCCGGCGCCGCCCCGCGGGCGGGCCCGCGGGAGCACGCCGGCGCACCGGCGGAGAGCCTTCAGCCGGTGCGGGGGGAGAGCGCGGCGGCGGCGCGGGAGACCTCCCGGACGGCCTCGGGCGGTCCGAGCACCTCGACGTCCGTGCCGGACTGCGGCAGCTGACGGACCGCGGTCGGCACCGGGTACTCCAGCTCGACCGCCGACCGGGCGCCGTCGGCCACCGCACCGCCACGGCCGTCGTCGGAGCCGGCTGCCCGGCCGCGGCCGGTCCGCTCGGACGGCTGCTGGGCCCGGGCACGGAGTTCGTCGCGGCGGCCGGCGCGGTGATGCCGGTGCTGGGCGCGGGCATCGCGGTCGTGGCGCGGCGCGCCCGCGTCTCCGCCGGAGCCGTGCGCGCCGTGATCGGCTGCGGCGTGTCGTGGATCCCGCTGAGCCTGGCCGTCCTGGCCTTCGGCCGGCCCGGCCTCACCACCGCCGGCACCGTGTGGACCTGGCTGCAGACCGTCCCGGTCGCGGTGTTCGCGTGCCGGCGGGCCGTCGAGCTGCGCGCGTCCCGGTCCGGCTGAGGTGTGCCGCGGAGCGGGGCCGGGGACCGCACGGCGCCCCGGGCGCGAGGCCGGCGGGCGCCGCCGGTCACCGGGAAGCGCGGCCGGAGCGGGGGCCGGTCCGGCGGTCCGCTCCGGGCGGACGCCGCCGGTGAGCCGGCGCCCGCCCGGCCGCCACCGGCCCTCGGGGCCGGGCGCGCCTCACTTCCGGGACCCGGCGTCCTTGCCGGTTCCCGGTTGCGCCATCCGCCGGTGGGCCGCCGCCTTGATGCCGTCCGGCAGCACCTTCCCCGCCGCGCCGAGCGCCTTGGCCTTCAGCGACCCGGTGACGGCTTTCTTCTCGCCCGCCACGATCGCCCTGAACGCCTGCTCGGCGACCTGTGCGGGATCGTCCTTCTTCGACGTGCCCATCCGGGTGTCGTCCGCCATCCCCGCCCGGCGGAAGAAGTCCGTCTCCGTCGCGCCCGGCAGGAACGACGTGACCGTCACGCCGGTGTCCCGGACCTCCTCGCGCAGCGCCTCGGCGAAGGACTGCACGAACGACTTCGAGGCGTTGTAGACGGGCTGGAAGGGGCCGGGCATCATCGAGGCGACGGACGAGGTGAAGGCGAGCCTGCCCGCGCCGCGCGCCACCATGGCGCGCAGCAGCGGCTTGGCCAGCCGGACGGTCGCGGTGACGTTCAGGTCGATGACCGCCTGGTCGTCGGCGGGGTCGGTGTCCACGAAGGCACCACCCCGGCCGACCCCCGCGTTGAGGGCGGCGACGTCGACCGTCAGCCCGTCGACCGCGGCGAGCAGCCGTTCCACGCCCTCGCGGGTCCGCAGGTCGGCGCGCACCGGACGTACCTGTGCGCCCGTCTCCCGCAGGCCGCGCGCGGCGGCCTCCAGTCGTTCGTCCTCGGCGTTGACCACGAGGTCGTAGCCGTGCTCCGCGAACTGCCGGGCCAGTTCGTATCCGATCCCGCTGGAAGCCCCGGTGACCAGGGCGAGCGGCCGTGTGTCAGTCATGCCGGCCGGGTAACCCGCGTGCGCGTCGCCAAGCCCGGCCGCCGGACCCGCTTCGTCCGGGTACGGGACCTTCACCCGGGGTACCCGGCACCGAATCACCGCATGCGCGGACCGTCGGCGGGAAGGGCGGCACACCGGTGAGCACACGACGTGGCACGGCCCTGGTGACGGGGGCCTCCTCCGGCATCGGCGCGGCCTACGCCGGACGACTGGCCTCCCACGGGTGGGACACCGTCCTCGTGGCCAGGAGGGCCCGGCGGCTCGACGACCTCGCGCGGCGGCTGCGCGGGACGACGGGCACCGCGGTGGAGACCTTCGTGGCCGACCTGTCCGAGCCCGACGACCTGGCGCGGGTGGCGCGGCGCGCGGCGGGCGACGACATCGGTTTCCTGCTCAACAACGCGGGCATCAACGGCTACGGTCCGTTCGCCGCACTCGAACCGGAGCTCATGGCGAAGGTCCTCCACGTCAACGTCCTCGCCCTCACCGCGCTCGCGCGGGCCGCGGTCCCGGGCATGCTGGAACGCGGGCACGGCACCCTGGTCAACGTGGCCTCGCAGCTGGCCTTCGCCGGCGCGCTGCCGCCGCACCCGCTGCCCGAGCGCGCGGTGTACGGCGGCACCAAGGGCTACGTGGTCACCTTCACCCGCACCCTCGCCGCCGAACTGGCCGGCACACCGCTGCGCGTCCAGGTGCTGTGCCCCGGGCTGACCGCCACCGAGTTCCACCGGTCGCGCGGTGACGAGCCCGTGCCGGAACGGGACCGGTCCGTGCACGAGGACGGCGGCATGCCCGTGGACCGGGTCGTCGACGCCTCGCTGGCCGCGCTGGACACCGGTGAGGTGGTGTGTGTACCGGGCCTCGGGGACCCGGCCCCGGTCGACGCCCTGGCGGCGGCCGAACTGGCGATCCGCACGGCGGCCCGCCGGGGCGGGAGCTGACCCGGTCCGCCGGCCGGTCAGGACGGCCACGGCCGGCCGGTGCCGCGGCGTTTGGGCGGCGCGGATCGCGGAACTTGTGGGACGCCCTCCAGCAGACAGGGGCGCTGCCGGGCGCGAGGGGCCGTGATCGCCCGGAGCGGAACGCGTCCGTTCCGCGCAGGACGGTGCGCGGCGAGCGAAAGGCCGCTGATGACCACTGTCGGTGTCGAAGAGGAGTACCTGCTGGTCGACCCGGTCACGGGCCGGCCGGTTCCCCTGGCGGAGAAGGTGCGGGGAGCGGCCGGCCTGGAGCCCTTCGTCACCGCGCGGGAGATCCAGCCGGAACTGCTGCAGGCACAGATCGAGGTGGTCACCCCGGTGTGCGCCACGCTGAAGGAGGTCGGCGGGCACCTGCTGCGGCTGCGCCACGCGGTGGCCGGGGCCGCGGAGGCGTGCGGCTGCCGGATCATGGCCTGCGGCACGCCGCCGCTGCGGCAGGGCCCGCCGGTTCCCGTCACCGACCAGGTCCGCTACCGCGCCATGCAGCGGCAGGCACCGCAGCTGGTCGCCGAGCAGATGGTCAACGGCATGCACGTCCACGTCGCCGTTCCCGGCCGGCGGGCGGGCGTGCGGGTGCTCAACCGCATCCGGGAGTGGCTGCCGGTCCTGACCGCCATGGCGGCCAATTCCCCGCTGTGGGAGGGGCGGGACACCGGCTTCGCCAGCTGGCGCACCATCGTCTTCGGCCGCTGGCCCGTCAGCGGCGTCCCGCCCCGCTTCGCCGACGAGACCGACTACGACCTGCGGGTGCGGCAGCTGCTGTCCACCGGCGTGATCAGTGACACCGGGCAGCTCTACTGGCAGGCCCGCCTCTCCGAGCGCTACCCCACCGTCGAGGTCCGCTGCCCGGACGTGCAGCTGCGCACGGACGACGCCGTCATGCTCACCGGCCTGGTCCGCGCGCTGGTCGACACCGCGCTCCGCGAGAGCGCGGCCGGTCTCCCGGAGCCGGACCCGGTGCCGGAGCTGGTGCGGGTCGCCATGTGGCAGGCCGCCCGCCACGGTCTGAGCGGGGACCTCGTCGATCCCGGCGGCAGGCGCGTCCGCGCCGGCGACGCCGTCAGCCGGTTCCTGGAGCACGTCGGTCCCGCGCTCGACACGGCCGGCGACACCCGCGAGATCACCTCGCTCGTCCACCGCCTGCTGCAGCAGGGCACCGGCGCGGACCGGCAGCGCCAGGCCCTGGCCGAAGGGGGGATCGACGCCGTCGTCACCCTGATGACCGACGCGGGCACCATGGCGTGACGGACGACGGGCGGGCGGTGCGGGGCCGGCTGCCCCGGCGCGGGACCCCGCGCCGTCGCGGCCCGGTGCGCGTGCGACTCGGTGGTGCCGGGCAACCCGGCCACGCCTTTCGCCCCTTGCTTCCCGGGCGGGCACACCGGTGTGCGGAGCCGCGTCCGTCGCCGGGGGAAGTCCGGGCGCCGGCCGTGCGGCGCGGCGCCGGCAGGGGTGCGCAGCCGGCCCGTACGCCGACTCGTGGACAACGCCCGGGCGGGGCCCCGGACATCGCCGCGGCCCGCGCGGTGCCGCCCCCGACCGGCACGGCCGCCCCCGGCCGCGGCGCCTCCCGTGCCGGCGGGGACAACCGCCGCGCCTCCCCCACCGGTTCACCCGCGCGGTGCTCGACGCACCGCGATCCCGACCGCTCCGGATCGGCACCGCGCCCCGACTCTCCGTGAGAAACGCTCCCCCACAAGGCCGTACCGGCCGGGTTTGACCGCGGACATCGAGGGGACCGCGGTTTCCTCCTCGCTCGAACCCGCCGGTTCGCCTCGCCGTTCGCCGCCCGGCGGGCGTAGCATCAAACCGGAGCGCCCCTCATCGGTTTCCGTTCGCACAACAGAATCCCGAACCACACGTTGCGAAGCAGGGGCCCGTCGATCCGGGCGACCACCTGCCGGGCGCACAGGACATACGAGCCGATTCGAGTTTCAAGTCCACTCGACGACTGCGCGGAAAGGTCCGTACGGCGGGAGTGAGGCGTATTTCCATGGACACACCGGTCATGAAGGTTCCCACGGTCGACGACGGGGCGGCGGCGTGGCGCATCGCCCGCGACTCCCGGGTGCTCGACGTGAACTCCTCCTACAGCTACCTGCTGTGGTTCAGGGACTTCGCACGCACGTCCGCGGTGGCCCTGGGAGCCGGTGACGTGCCGGTCGGGTTCGTCACGGGGTTCTTCCGCCCCGAACGACCCGACACCCTCGTCGTCTGGCAGATCGCCGTGGACCGGGAGCAGCGGGGGCGCGGCACGGCCGGCGCCCTGCTGGACCACCTCACCGCACGGCTGGCGGCAGGCGGCGTCCTGCGGCGCCTGGAGACGACCGTCAGCCCGGGCAACACCGCTTCCCACGCCCTGTTCCGGTCGTTCGCCGAACGGCATGCGGCACCCCTCGAGAAGGACATGCTGTTTCCGGCGGATCTCTTTCCCGACACCCACGAGGCCGAGTTCCTGTACCGCATCGGGCCGCTGCGCCGATGACCGGGCGCCGTCGAAGGCATTCGGAACACCAGTCCTTTCGTCCTCCGGGAGAAGCGAGTCATCATGACGGTTCCACAGTCCGACTCCGACGTCTTCGAAAGGCTCGAGTCCCATGTGCGCAGTTACTGCCGGGGCTGGCCCACGGTTTTCGACCGCGCCCGCGGCAGCCGGCTGTACGACGAGAACGGCCGGCCTCATCTCGACTTCTTCTCCGGCGCCGGGGCCCTGAACTACGGGCACAACAACCCGGTGCTCAAACACGCGCTCGTCGACTACTTCGAACGGGACGGTGTCACCCACGCCCTCGACATGGCGACGGCCGCCAAACGGGATTTCCTCGAGGTTTTCCAGGAGACCGTGCTGGCGCCGCGTGAACTGCCGTACAAAGTGATGTTCCCGGGGCCGGCCGGCACCAACGCCGTCGAGGCGGCCCTGAAACTGGCCCGCAAGGTGAAGGGCAGGCAGACGGTCGTCTTCTTCACCAACGCCTTCCACGGCATGTCGCTGGGCTCCCTCGCCGTCACCGGCAACGCCTTCAAGCGGGCGGGCGCGGGCGTTCCGCTGGTGCACGCCACCCCCATGCCGTTCGACGACCGCCCGGACGGCCGGGAGCCCGGCCTCCCGTGGTTCGAGCGGTTGCTGGCGGGCGAGGGCTCCGGCCTGGACACCCCGGCGGCCGTGATCGTGGAGACGGTGCAGGGCGAGGGCGGGATCAACGTGGCACGGCCCGAGTGGCTGCGGGCCCTGGCCGAGCTGTGCGAGCGCCAGGACATGCTGCTGATCGTCGACGACATCCAGATGGGCTGCGGCCGCACCGGCGCGTTCTTCTCCTTCGAGGAATCGGGCATCACACCGGACATCGTGACGCTGTCGAAGTCCGTCAGCGGCTACGGGCTGCCGATGGCGCTGACCCTGTTCCGCCCCGAGCTGGACATCTGGGAACCCGGTGAACACAACGGCACCTTCCGCGGCTTCAACCCGGCCTTCGTGACCGCGGCCGCCGCGCTGGAGGAGTACTGGCGCGACGGCCGGCTGGAGAAGCAGACCCTGGCGCGCGGGGAACAGGTCGAGCAGGCGCTGAACGCCCTCGTCGCCGACGGTCCGGGCCCCGCCTCCGCCGTGCGCGGCCGGGGCCTCGCGTGGGGGGTGGAGTTCGCCGACCCGTCGCGCGCCGCCGCCGTGTGCGCCCGCGCCTTCGAACTGGGCCTGCTGCTGGAGACGTCCGGCCCCCGGGACGAGGTCGCCAAGCTGTTCCCGCCCCTGACCACCAGCGACGAGGAACTGGAGGAAGGGCTCGCGCTGTTCGGCCGCGCGGTGCGGGAGACCGGGCGCCCGCCCGGGTCCCCCGGCCGCTGACCGCACGGACGCGCCGACGGCCGCGCGGGCGGGCGTCCGCGCCGCGGAAGGAAGGTGAGGAGTCGCCGTGATCATCCGTTCCTCCAAGGAGACCGAGGGCACCGACCGGCACGTCAAGGGCGCGTCCGGCACCTGGGAGAGCAGGCGCGTCGTCCTGGCCGGGGAGCGGGCCGGCTTCTCCCTGCACGAGACGACCCTCTACGCCGGCACGGAGACGACGATGTGGTACGCCCACCACGTCGAGGCCGTGTTCTGCGTCGAGGGCGAGGCGGAGCTGACCGACGAGGAGACCGGCGAGAAGCACTGGATCACGCCGGGGACGACGTACCTGCTGGACGGTCACGAACGGCACACCCTGCGGCCCGAGACCGACTTCCGCTGCGTGTGCGTCTTCAACCCGCCCCTGACCGGGCTGGAGGACCACGACGAGGACGGCGTCTACCCGCTGCTGACGGAACCCGAGACCGACGAGGGGTGAGGACACCATGACGACACTGGACAACCACCGCCGGACCGCCGACCCGTACCCGACCCGCGGCGCGACCGAGACGACGGTGCCGCGCCGGGACCCCGTGGTCTGGTCCGCGCCCGACGCTCCGGGCCCGTTGGGGCGAGCCGCGCTGCGGGAGTTCGAGCACACCGGTTTCACGGTCGTGGACGCCCTGCTGACCCCGGACGAAGTGGCCCTCCACCGCGCCGAGTCGGACCGGCTGGTCCGGGACCCGGCGGTCCGCGCCGACGAACGCGCCGTCGTCGAACCCGGATCGCGGGACATCCGCTCGGTGTTCGAGGTGCACCGCATCAGCGAGGTGTTCGCCGCGCTCGTGCGCGACGAGCGCGTGGTGGGGGCGGCCCGCCAGATCCTCGGCTCGGACGTGTACGTCCACCAGTCCCGCATCAACCTGAAACCCGGCTTCGGGGCGAGCGGCTTCTCCTGGCACTCGGACTTCGAGACCTGGCACGCGGAGGACGGCCTGCCGCGCATGCGGGCCGTGTCGGTGTCGATCGCGCTCACCGAGAACCACGACACCAACGGGAGCCTGATGATCATTCCCGGCTCGCACAAGACCTTCCTGGGGTGCGCGGGCGAGACTCCGCAGGACAACTACAAGGAGTCGCTGAAGCGGCAGGAGGCGGGGACGCCGTCGAACGAGGCGATCACCGCGCTGTCCGCACCGAACGGCATCCGGTTGGTCACGGGGCGGGCCGGCTCCGCGACCTGGTTCGACTGCAACTGCATGCACGGCTCCGGCGACAACATCACGCCGTACCCGCGCAGCAACGTGTTCATCGTGTTCAACAGCGTGGAGAACGCGGCGGTGGAGCCCTTCGCGGCACCGGCACGGCGGCCCGCGTTCGTCGGAGCGCGCGATTTCACCCCGGTGAGGTGAGCCCTCGCGCGCCGGACGTCCGCGGGTGTCCGGCGGACCGCCGCCGCGGACCACTGCGGGCGCGGGGGACGCCCCTCGTCACGCCGGGGCGGCGGGGCCGCGGCCCCCTCCGGTCGTCGCGGCCCCGGCGCCGGGGGCCCGTACTCCTCCGGCGACGTGCCGGTGTCACACCGCGTGAGAGGTCCGAGCCGGCCGGAGGCCCCCATGGCAGACACCGGACCGGACGGGGGACTCCCGCCCGGTCGCCCCGCGCCGACCGGCCCGCTGTACGTGCCCGTACGGCCGACAGGCCGCTGCTACGTGACCCGCTTCTTCCGCACCCCCGGCGGGCGCCGTACGGCCGTCGCCTTCACCACCCCCGCACGGCTGCTGGCGGCCCTCGGCCAGGACCACCCCTGGATCAGGCTCTCCGTCACCGCGCTGCGCTCCCTCGCCGCACCTCTCGGGTGCACCACGCTCACCATCGACCCGCAGGCGTCGGCCCCACCGGGCGGCGCGTCCCCCGCGCCCCCTCCGGAGACCGGGGAGGGCCGGTGCGAGGCACAGCCGGACCGGTGACGGCCTCCTCGTCGAGGCCCGAGGACCTCGTGGTCGCGGGGCGGCACCGGGAGCGTCGGGGCGCCCGCACCGGCGAGGCGTCCGCGCGGCCGGCGGGACGCGGTCCCCGCCCGGCGGGCGGCCCGCATGCGACGGGCACGGCGCGGTACCCGGTCACTGCTGGGAAGGGAGAACATCATGGCCGTTTGCGAGGTATGCGGGAACGACTACGCCCTGTCCTTCGAGGTGCACACCATCGACGGGGCGGTGCACACGTTCGACAGCCTGGAGTGCGCGGCCCACAGGATGGCGCCGGTCTGCGACAACTGCCAGTGCAAGGTCCTCGGGCACGGACACCAGGCCGACGGGCGGTTCTTCTGCTGCGCCCACTGTGCCCGTGCGCGCGGTTACGAGGCCCTCGCGGACAGCGCGTAGCCGCGCGTCCCCCCGGACGCGGGCAGTCCGCCCCTCCCCGACGGCCGTGGCCGCACGGGCCGGTCGCCGCGGACCGGCCCGTGGGCCCGGCCGTACGGGGGCGTGGGGGGGGGGGGGGGGGGGGGGGGGGGGGGGGGGGGGGGGGAGGGGGGGGGGGGGGAGGAGGGGAGATGACGAGACCGTTATACGCGCATC